>CAYJGT010000034.1:0-16130 GCA_964370035.1 uncultured Oscillospiraceae bacterium | reverse complement strand
GAAATGTATAAAGCCTAAACCTAATAAATTAGCGGTCCCGAGAGGGGCCGCTTTTTAATGGCCATTAAATATGAGGCGAAGAGAAAATTGTGGAAGCCTTTTCTTTAAGGTTACATTGATTATAAAAAGCCAATATAGCGAGAAAAATGAGGAAGAGAATTAGTTTTACTAAGAAGAGGGTATAATATGATTAATAATAATTATAAATAGAGCATGCAGATAAAAGTAGCTGAGATAGAGAGACAGTATAGCGAATATATAAGTATTGTCATTCTTATGTGGAAGAGCTAAAATTTGTGTGAAAACATAAAAATAGGCACTAAAAGTGCCTATACATAACTAAAAAAAGGGCGTATAATTATTATAACTAAAAGGGAAAGTGGCATCTGCTATAAATATATGTGGTAGAGCAGTATTGATTAATGAATAAGTGAAAAGGTAGAGAAAATGTTAACTAAAAAAAAGCTTGGAAAGGCCTTAGCAATTATTTTTGCTATAATGTTGATATTCCAAGTAATTACAACTACATATACACAGATGGCATTTGCTACCACGGAGGATATGACTTTTGAAGAAATGGTCGAAAACCTTGCGCCAGGGGAAGTTGCTGCTATGAAAACTGTTTTTTGGACAGATAATTCCAAAGGTGAAGCAGAAATAGTATTTGAACTACAAGGGCGGGCGAAGGAAGAAACCCTTATAAATCGCTCACAAAGCAAAGCACCTGTAGCAACAGATGCGGAAATAGTGGATACATTATCTATGTACTTCCAAGTGGATATTAAAAAGCTGAAAAAGTATCCAGATTATTATCATGGAACTAACTTGCCTACTCAAACAACAGAAGGAGAAAAAGTAAATATTGAAATAGGTGAAATAGGTGAAGATAGATTGTCATTTTCAATTCCTTTGAAATTGAAAAAAGAGTATTTACCTACTGATGGGAAAGAAGGAGATATCGTTCCCGTGAGCGCTGGAGCTAAATTGAATTATATAAATCAAGACGGAAAAATTATAACTCTTGATGAAGGGTATATGGGTTCCCCAACATTGAATACTGGGACAGATTCAATTCCTGATGTGCCTGACGGGGGAATTCCGCCAGAGCCTGGAGACACGTTGCCACCAGATCTTGGAGGAGATAATGGAGATGGTGGTGCATTACCACCAACGGATAGTAGCCTAGATAAGTCAGAGAATGAGACTGGTGGATTACCGCAAGGTTCAGTTTCTTCTGCGTTAAGTACAATTGCGGTTGCGCCAACAGTAGGGGAAATTATACCTATAGAGAAAGTGCAAGTACCAACAACAAACTTTCTGGAATCTATCACAGTAGATACAGAAAGGAACTGGTCAATTTTAAACATAGCAATAACTGCCCTTATTGAAACAATATCAATTGGGTTGCTTTTGACTTATATATCGAAAAAAAGGGCGGAACGTAAGGGGCAGATTAGAGATAAATCTATAGAAGAAAACATAAGATCGGGAATTAGAATCGTAAGCTTTATCCCCGCGATAGGGTCAATTGCACTTATCTTACTTACCCAAGACATGGGAGGACAGGTGGTATTTGTGAATGACTGGTCAGTGGTATATTTTGCGTTACTAATTGTACAAATAGCAGTTATGTTCTTAACGAGAGAGCCATCCTCAGAAGATAATGATTATACTGGTTTAATGTGATTTGGATGTAGATCAAAATATAAAGACAAGAGGAGTAAGCAATATAATATTGAGAAGAATAATTTAATTGAATATATTGAAGGCAATAAGAGATGTGCGCATTTGTTAAATGCACACATCTCTTCTGTTTCAAGGTCTATAATCTCTTACTGAGAGGTTGTAGTTACTGAATAAGTGATTTGCCTCTGTTTTACCTTTTTAAATAAGCCATATTTTTCCTGGGTTTGAACCAGGAGTTACTCAATCATGTAGCAACCCTAGGATAGCATAATTACCTTCTTCGAACTACTCTTATTATTTGGATAATGGCAGTCGGCAAGAAGGCTAATCCAACTATTTGGCAAAGCTGAATACTAGACAGTGGTGCCACTAAGAAGAGTCCGTGGAAAAATGGAACTAGCAGTACTAGGAAGAGTAAAGCAGATCCAGCCAGGAATGCATAAATTGATGCAACGTTTGAGCCAAACCCTAATCTAAATATTGAGTTACTACCTCTACAGTTAAATCCATGGAAAAGCCTTGCTAGCGATAGTGTGGCAAAGGCCATAGTAGAAGCGGTTGCATGATCTGTACCTAGCCCTAGATAATAGGCTGCCATAGTTATTATAGCAATCAAAACTCCCTGCGAGGCAATAGAATTAATCAAAGGCCTATCTAAAATTGACTTCTTTGGGTCTCGAGGCTTATTGTTTAATAAGTCATCTCTAGAGGGCTCCATGCCAATAGCTATTGCAGGAAGGCTATCTGTAAGTAAATTGATGAAAAGTAGATGCACTGCTTCGAAAGGAGCAGCTAAGCCTACTATTGCAGCATATACTACAGCTAAAACCCCAGCAGTGTTTCCAGATAATAAAAAGCCAATTACATTTCTTATATTTGAATAAACAGATCTTCCATTAGCTACTGCCCTAATAATGGTTGCGAAATTATCATCTGCAAGTATCATTGCGGCGGCATCCTTACTTACCTCAGTTCCTGTTATTCCCATTGCAACACCAATGTCAGCTCTCTTTAGAGCCGGCGCATCGTTTACTCCATCGCCCGTCATTGAAACTATGTTGCCTCTTCTTTGCCAAGCATCTACAATTCTAATTTTATGTTCTGGAGAAACACGAGCATAAACAGATACATGTGGCAGGATTTCGTCTAATTGGGCGTCGCTCATTTTATCAAGTTCTACGCCTGTAACAGAAGTGTCCCCTTCATTAAATATCCCTATTTCAGTAGCAATAGCAGTGGCAGTGACTTTGTGGTCTCCGGTTATCATAATTGTCTTTATTCCGGCACGCTTCGCATCGGCTACGGCGTGGACAGCTTCTGCTCTTGGAGGATCAATCATTGCTACTAAACCAACGAATACGAAATCATTTTCGTCCTCAAAAACTAATTGAGCAGGTTGTTCTGGAAAAGTTTTAAAGCCAAAAGCTAAAACCCTTAGGCCGTTCTGGGAAAATTCAAGATTTGCATTCTCAATAGCTAGCCTTTTTTCTTCAGAAAGGGGAACAACTCCTTCGTGTGTAAATATTTTAGTTGCTCTTTCTAGAAGGACATCAATTGCTCCTTTTGTTAGCATAATTGGTGTTTCAGACAGATTGTGAAGGGTGCTCATTAGTTTTCTTTCTGAGTCAAAGGCAAGTTCTGAAAGACGTGGATGCTTTGCCCTAAAAGTGACTTCGTCAATTCCAAGGTTGTCGCCTACATGTACTAGAGCAATTTCAGTGGGGTCTCCAATTTCTTCCTTAGTAACGCTATCAGTAACTGCGTCGCTACTTAATAGGCCTATGTGTAGCATTAAATTGTGAGTGTCTTTTTTTATATCAAGGTTATCTGTTTCTAGTATTTCTTGATCTATGTAGAATTTTTTAACAGTCATTTTATTTTGAGTAAGAGTTCCTGTTTTATCAGAACATACTACAGAAACTGAACCTAAACTTTCAACTGCTTTTAGCTCTTTAATGATTGCCTTTTCCTTGGCCATTTTTTGCGTTCCTAGCGCTAGTACGATTGTTACTATTGAAGACAAGGCTTCAGGAATTGCGGCTACAGCTAAAGCAACAGCAAACATCATTGCATCGAGAACTGGCATGCCAGTTCTAAATATTGATAAAGCAAAAACTATAGCACAGACTATTAAAATACCTACAGCTAGCTTTTTAGAAAAATTATCTAAACTGATTTGTAATGGAGTTTTACGTTGCTTTGTTTGGTTCATTAAAGCTGCAATTTGTCCAAGCTGGGTATCCATTCCAGTTCCAGTAATAACTACAAGAGCACGCCCATAAGTAACTAGGGAACCTGAAAAAACCATGTTCTTTCTATCGCCTACAGTAATATCTTCGGCCTTAATTGCTGCTGATTCTTTTTCTACACTCTCGGATTCTCCTGTTAGTGCGGCTTCGTCGACTTTTAAAGAGTAATTATCGATGATGCGACCATCTGCAACTATTAAATCTCCTGCTTCTAATAGAATAATATCTCCAGGGACAATAAGATTAGAAGCAACTTCTACTAATGTATCATTTCTAAAGACCTTTGCAGAAGGAGTGGACATTGCCCGTAGGCTATCCAAGGATTTTTCAGCTTTTACATATTGTACTGTTCCTAGTACAGCATTTAGGATTAAAACGGCGAAAATTACTATTGTACTTTCACTTTTCCCAGAAATCATAGAGATAATAGCAGCGATACATAGAATTAATACAAGTAAGTCTTTAAATTGATTCATAAAAACTTTTACAATACTGTCTTTATCTTCTTCTATTAAACTGTTTTCTCCAAATGTTTCTAATCTTTTAGTGATCTCTTCATTAGACAAACCCTCTTTGCCTGTTTGGTAAATTTCAAACACCTCTTCTTGAGTTTTTGTCCAAAATTTAATATTTTTGTAATCCAAAATTAGTCCTCCTTTAATTGATGTAGTAATAATAAGTTAAAGGAACTTAAGTTCCTAAGTTTATAAGTGTTAATAAACAAAAGACTTCTCTGCAGACAAATAGCTACAGAAAAGTCTTGTTACAAACTAATAAATAGTGAGCCTGCATACCAAACGCATTTGCGTTGAGATTGTTGACATACAGCAAAAAACTACTCCCTTTTCATAAGAATAGTATAATCTCCATATATTATATTGTCAAGGCAAAAAAAGGTGGTCAAGGACAAAAGCAAAGTAAAGTAAATTAGGTAATCAGGGATAAAAGTAAAGTAACGGTAGCCGAGGTCAAAAGTAGTTAAGTGTGTTTAAGAAAAGGGGAGAGTTATTCCCTAAGGACTAGCTTGGCGAATTATAGTGAAAAATTTTGATTAAAGTGGTTAAAGCGAATATCGAAATTTAGCTTGTAAAAATATTGACAAATCTTGTTGCATATTGTAGCCTATAATTAGGGAAAGACTGGTCTTTTTAAGAAACAAAAATAGAAATTTTTTCCACAGTACTTTGTTGCTAGACTTTAATCCGAGGTGGAAATATGGCTGATTTTATAGAAAAAGAAAATATATCAAAAAACAACAAATATGTTTTTAGAATTGTCATTGCGATTTTACTTTTATTGTCATTCGCTTCTATTTTCTATTGGCAAATTTCCAAACCACAGGGTATAACAGACATATCTGCTACATTAGAAAAAACTAACCCTGCCCCTGGCCTAGAGTATCTTGTATTTGAACTAGATGAAGATCCTGAAGGCAAGGCAATAGGTATATTTACTAGGGAAGAAAATGTAAGGGTCTACGGAGAGGGTCAAGTAATTTTTTCGGATGAAACTATTCAAGAGATGGAAACGGTATGGCATGTAGTGCCACTAGATAACTTAAGTGAAGGTTCGAGAATTACCATTCAAATGCCTTACACAGCCGAAATTTTTGAATATATGAATAACGCACAAGTGATTATTGGTAGCGAAAAAAATATATATGAAACTGCTATTGGATATTCTTTGATAACAATAGTAACAGCCATATTCTATATTGTATTAGCAATAGCAGCACTGCTCGTATCTGTATTTTGGGGGAACCAGAAAAGTTCCAAAAACATTCATATTCTTGCTGCAATTCTAATAATCTTAGCGATTTGGACATATGGTGCAGACCAGTATACAGGATTACAAATTTTTCCTATTACAGTATCACAAAATTTATATATGGCTTGCGCATTTATTCTTCCAATACTAATACTGATGGCTTTATCAAATAATGTGGAACGTGGAGAGCAAATAGCTTGTATTGTAGTGTCGATTCTCTTATTAGGAGCCACTATTGTTTTCTTCGTATTATGGTTAACAGGGAATTATACAGTAAACCAAATGAATATTTCTGTAGCAATAGAGTTTTTGATATCTATATTAATGTGTATGTACTCTGCTGTAGCCAGCCATATTCGAAAGAGGAGAGAACATAAAGTAAGTAAGGTAGAGAACAACAGTAAGATAAATGTGTATGCATTAGGAATTTTTGCTGTAACTATTGTTGTTGAGTTATCTATATATAATATCAATCACTCCTATGAAGCAGCAATAATTACTAAAATTGTGTCCTTATTATTCTTTATACATGTCTGCGTTGAACAAATTGGAAAAGGGAGAAATGACTTCTTAATCAGAACCGATGCAAAAGCAGAACTGCTGCAGATGAAGAACCTTTCTTTAATCGAAAAGATGAAGCCGCACTTTATATATAATACACTGCTTTCCATTCAAGATCTTTGTTACACTAATGCAAAAGGCGCAGCTGATGTTATTGGTGTGTTTTCTAAATATCTTCGATTCACATTGCAAATTGAAAATGAAAAATCATTTGTTAGCCTTGAAAGTGAAGTGCAACATATTGACTATTATATAGAAATTGAGAAACTGTGCTATGAAGATAAAATACAATACAACAAAAATGTAACGGTTTCTGACTTCTGGATACCTCCTTTACTTATCCAACCTATAGTTGAGAATGCAGTCAAGCATGGGGCTCTAAAGAAGAAAGGCATAGGCACAATTGACTTGAATATAAAAATTGAAGATGATGAATTAATAGCAACGGTAAAAGATGATGGTAACGGGTATGATGTGACAAAGCCTTCAAAAAAGGATAGAGTACACTCGGCAGAAATAATTGAACAAAGGTTAAAAAACTTAGTAAACGGAACTATAGTAAGAGAAAGTAAAATAGGTGAAGGAACCTTAGTAACAGTAAGAATTCCAGAAGCAAGTAAGTACATAGGGAATAGGGGGTTGATTGTAGATGAAAATAAAGCAAGTAATAATGGTTGATGATATGCAGCGTGCAAGAAATATGCTAAGGAGAACCTTAGAAGAAATAAATGAAGAGGCTACAGAAGTTCAATACAATATTGTAGAAGAGTTTGAAGATGGAAATGAAGCTTTTGAGTTTATTCAGAACAATTTAATCGATATTGTATTTTTAGATGTAGAAATGCCAATAATAGATGGAATTTCTACCATTAAAAAGATTCAAGCTTTAGAAACTTTTCCAGATACAATATTTGTTACTGCCTATACAGATTATAGTTTAGAGGCTTGGAGAACTATGGCGGTTGGTTATGTTACAAAGCCATTTGAAAAAGAAGACTTATTGCAAGTTTTAGGAAAGTGCCATAAAGAGCTATCCATTAGCAAAGAGCCTAATATAAAGATTTACTGCTTCTCAGGATTTGCTGTAAAGCTAGACGATAAAGTTGTAGAAATAAAAAGCAAAAAGGCAGAGGAAATTCTGGCCTACCTAGTTCATAGGCATGGAGAATGGGTAACCAAAAGTGAAATAGTCGTTAACCTATTTGAAGAGTTGGATGATGAAAAAGCAAAAAATAGTCTTAGAACATATATTTCAAGATTAAATACAACTTTAAAAGAGAATGGTATTGAGAATTTAATAGAACAAAGTTATGGAAAAATTCGTGCGAATACAGAATTATTCTATTGCGACTATTATGAGTACCTAGAGGGGAATAATCAGTTATTTGTAGGAAATTATTTAAATAACTACAGTTGGGCTGAGTATACCCTAGCAAACTTATATAACAAAATGATAGATTCATAAAGAGACTATTTATGAGTTTGGATTTGAAGCTGTTTTTGACTTTAAGTTGCCAATTTTATTGCTTCTTTCTTCCAGTATTTTATCAATTTCTGTTAGGGGGATTCCTCTCTCGGCTAGCAAAACTAGTAGATGAAATATTAAGTCACAGGATTCCTCTTTTAGCTCAGAATTATCATTAGAAACTTGAGAAGTTTTGGCAGCGATAATGGCCTCGGCTGATTCTTCGCCTACTTTTTTTAGTATTTTATCTAAGCCTGCATCAAAAAGGTAGCAAGTATACGAACCCTCAGTAGGGTTCTCTTTTCTATCTAGGATAACTTGATATAGTTTTTCTATTGAGTTCATGGAAACCTCCTATAGTTTTTATTGGCAACTACTTATAGCCATAAAGGAATATCTTTTGGGTTGAAAATTTGACAGTTTAATCTTTAATGTTGTTGTTTCTTTAAGCTTGAAATAACTTCGCCTTTTGCTATTTCTTTTAATTCTATTTTACTTTACTTTACTTTATTAAAGAAACAGCTATAAGCTCCCGTGTGGCAAGCTACACCTGTTTGCTCAACTTTAATTAATAAGGTGTCTAAGTCACAATCAGCATCAACTGAAATTATTTTTTGAACATGGCCGCTAGTTTCTCCTTTGTTCCAAAAAGACTGTCTGGACCGAGAGTAAAACCAAGTATACCCAGTTTCAAGTGACTTTCGAAGGCTTTCTATATTCATATAGGCTAGCATTAACACTTGATTACTTTTAACATCTTGCACAACTGCTGGAATTAATTCTGATTTTTGAAATAGGTTTTCCAGTGGAAACTCTAAACTTTTTTCAGGTGAGTTACCTTTCTGTAAATTTTCATCGTTTACAGAAGTATGGTTTGTTGAAACCTTAATTTTTTTCATAGAGTTTGATACGAGGCGAGCAGGAATATTTTTTTCATTTAAGTAATCTTTAACTTCTCCTATTTCCAATTCTCTATAATGGAAAAGGGACGCTGCTAAGGCTGCATCTGCTCCTGTTTCCTCAAAAACCTTAGAAAAATCTTCTAGTTTACCGCAACCACCTGAAGCGATTACAGGGATGCTAACTGCTTCGCAAATTGCATTGGTCATTTCAATATCAAAACCAGCCTTAGTTCCATCAGCATCAATAGAGTTCAAAAGAATCTCGCCTGCGCCTAGGCGCTCAGCTTCAATAGCCCAAGAAATAGCTTCCATATCAGTCAGCTTCTTGCCGCCGTTTGTGGTTACCCTATAGGTTCCATTTTCATCACGCTTAGCATCAATAGCTAAAACAACACATTGGCTACCGAATTTTTCTGCAGCATCCTTAATAAGCTGAGGGTTTTTAACAGCTGCTGAGTTAACAGAAATTTTGTCAGCGCCAGCTCTAAGTAACTGTGCGAAATCATCAACAGTCCTAATGCCACCGCCTACAGTTAGTGGAACAAAAACATTTTGGGCAACTCTTTTTACCATATCTACAGTAGTGCCCCTATTGTCGTTTGTTGCATTAATATCTAAAAAAGTTATTTCGTCAGCACCTTGTTCATTGTAGAGGATTGCACACTCTACGGGGTCTCCCACATCTTTAATATCTTCGAAGTTTATGCCTTTTACAACTCTGCCATTGGCTATATCTAAGCATGGAATAATTCTTTTTGTTAGCATATCTTATATCCTTCGCCTTTCTTGTGAAACTAAATTTTATCTATAGCTTAGGCTAGTTCGGGTCATAAATGCCTATGCTTATGTATTGCTTTTAAAATTACGTTTCTTGCTTATTCTTTTTGCGTTTAATTTTATATTTTCTGTTTTAATTTGAAAATAATTTTTTTTTGATTTTCAATTAATTTTGTGGTTTTAGTTTATTTTTATGTGAATTACTTACTTAATTTCAGTGTATAGCTTTGCACTGAACCTTTATAGTTAACTTGTTTTACCTTAACCTTATTTTTTGTCTTCTCGCTTTGCTACAGTGATAGCTTCTTTTAGAGAAAGCCTGTTTGAGTAGATAGCTTTTCCACAAATGGCGCCATAAACTTTAATCTTTTTTAATGCTTCAATATCCTTTATGTCGGCAACGCCACCGCTGGCAATTAGATTTAATCCTGGCAAAATCTTTCGAAGGTTTTTTAAGTGCTCTATATTCACTCCGCTTAAAGTTCCATCCTTGTTAATGTCTGTATAGGTTATTGTTTTTACGCCGAAAGAAAACATCATAGAGGCAAGGACAGTAAAATCAATAGTGCTTTTCTTAGTCCAGCCATCTACAGCAACAAATCCGTCTTTTGCGTCAATGCCTACGATTATTTTATCGCCGTACAGTTCAACTGCGTCTTTCACTATTTTAGGATTTTTCACTGCAATAGAACCTAATACAACCTGGGTAACTCCAACATCTAGCCATTCTTTTATGTGATCAAGGCTTCTAATTCCACCGCCCAAGTCTATCTTTAGTTTAGTGGCTTTAATAATTTCTTTAATTACTTCTTTGTTTACAGGATGGCCTGCTTTTGCTCCATCTAAATCTACTACATGTAAATGAGTTGCCCCTTCGGATTCAAAATGCTTAGCTGCAGCAAGCGGGCTTTCAAAAACTTGATGTGCAGTATCATAATCGCCTTTTACCAGACGCACGCATTGACCATCTATTATATCTATAGCGGGATATATTATCATCCTAACTACCTCTCTTTCAAATTTATACTAATTAGGCTTTAATAAAGTAAGGATATTTTTTATTACCTAATGGTTTTGAATTTTTAATATTCATATCTTTCATTTTAAGGATTATTTGCCCAATAATTATTTACTGATAAATCTTTAAAGATTAAATTTCGCAAAGCTTAATAAAATTTTCTAACATTTTTAGGCCTACATCAGAACTTTTTTCTGGATGAAACTGAGCCCCAAAGATATTTCCCTTACTTACTAAGGCGGGAATAGGCTCCCCGTACTGGCTGTAATAAACTACATCTTCGTTGAGAGCATTTGCTTTATAAGAGTGAACAAAATAAACAAATGAATTGTCAGGGATTCCTTCTATCAATGGGCAATCCTTATTTTTTGTTAGATTGTTCCATCCCATGTGAGGAATTTTTAATCCTTGGGAATCAATTTTGCTAACTGTGCCTTCTAAAAGGCCAAGGCCTTTGGCAACTTCAAATTCGTGGCTTTCCTCGAAGAGCATTTGCATACCTAAACAAATCCCAAGAAAAGGCTTTTTCTTTGCTTCAGACATAATTACATCCACTAGCCCGCTTTTCCTTAGATTATCCATAGATTGCTTAAAGGCTCCTACGCCAGGAAGGATAATGCCAGAGGCTTTTTCTATATCTTCGACTGTCTTTGTAACCTTAACATCTGCATTTAGGTAATCTAAGGCGTTTTTTACAGAAAACAGATTTCCTGCCCCGTAATCAATAAGAGCTATCATATTTAATTCCTTTCATAGAAAATTATACATAACATAGGTTAATAGTGTAATGCTAAAATAAAAGACTGTATTCTAAGGGTAGAGTGTTTGAACATTAATTGATAAAAGTATTGTAAATTGGGTGGGGCAAAGGCTGCTAGGGTCGATTAATGTTGAAAATTCCGACTTTAATTTTAGTTTAAAATGCAGTGCCTGAACCTTAGAGTAAACCTTAGAAAGTCTTTATAGCGTTCCTTTTGTAGAAAGGATTTCATCTCCTTTTTTCGTTGCAGCTATTCTAAGGGCATGTGCAAATGCTTTAAATAGGGCTTCGCATTTATGGTGGTCATTCTCTCCGTAATGACATTTTACGTGAAGTGTAATTAGACCAGTAGAGGCAAAGGCTTTAAAGAATTCCCCCACTGAATCACTTTCTAGCTCACCTATTCTATCCCAAGCATAATCTGCCTCATAAACGCAGAAAGGTCTCCCGGAAATGTCCAATGCGCAGAAACCTAGAGCTTCATCCATAGGGCAGAAAAAATTGCCAAACCTAGCTATACCGGACTTATCGCCAATGGCTTCTTTAAAGGCAGTGCCAAGTGCAAGACCCACATCTTCAGCGGTGTGGTGTGTATCAACTTCTAAGTCTCCAATACAGCTTACGGCTCCGCCAAAGCCTGAATGCTTAAAAAAGGCTTCTAGCATGTGGTCAAAGAATCCAATGCCAGTCGAAATGTTTCCTACTGTTTTATCATCTAAATTAAGCTCGACAGTGATTTGGGTTTCTTTAGTATTTCTTTCTACTTTACTATATCTCATAAATTCCTCCTGATATAAGTCAAGGTATGTTGCGTTTATAGTCACACCAATATTTCTTCAGTTATTATTCGCTGATAAGGCAAGTTGGGGAGGCGATCTCTCTATCTTGCTTGATATAAACACTAAGGGTGTGGTTTATTTTCGCTCTTAAAGGGCTCATGGTGTTTATGCTATTATACCTATATCTTTAAGGCCTTGCAAGAAGGCGTCATTTTCTTCTACAGTTCCTACTGTAATTCTAAGATAACCACCAAAGTCCTTAATTGCAATACCTTTTTCCATGAGTGCTAATTTAATATCACTGCTATTTGAATGCTTTGCAAAAAGGAAGTTTCCTGAGGGTTTTGATATTTCAAAATAAGGTGTTAATATTTGGAAAAGCCTTTGCCTTTCGGACTTAATTAAATCTATTCTTTCTTGCATTATGTCTTTGTTTTCGAAAATAATTTCCCCTAGCAATTGAGTGATTCCGTTGACATTGTATGGTGACTTGAATTTCTTAAACAACTCAACGTAGTGGTCAGAGCTGATAAAAAAGCCTAGCCGTGCATTAGCAAATCCTAATCCCTTAGAAGCGGTTTTTAAAATAATTAAGTTGTCATAATCTTGGTAATAAGGCAAGAAACTCTCTTCGCCAAAGTCCATATAGGCTTCATCAAGAATAACAAGAGCGTCGGTAGAGTTTAATACTTCCTTAACCTCTTCAACTGTAATTCCATGAGAGGTTGGATTGCAAGGATTAGAGAAAACTATCAAAGATGGATCCTCTTCCTTAATTACAGATTTAATAAAGTCTTTGTTAAAGTCTTCAACTTTGTCAGGCTTGTCTATGATTACATGGTTGGTTTCTCCTAACTGAGCATAAAATTTATACATAGAAAAGTCAGGGGCAAAGGTAAGGAGTTTTTGGTTGCTGCCAGCCATACAAGTTATTATGAGGAAGAGTAGTTCGTCAGAACCATTCCCTAAAACTACATGATCAGGGTTTACATTGTAAAATTTACCGAAATTTTCACAAGCCTTACGCGCGGTAGGGTCAGGATATCTATTAAAATCAAAGCTGTTTAAGGCGATTTTAAATTTCTCTAATATTTCTGGTGGAATTGGGAAGCAACCTTCATTTGCGTCCATTTTCACTTGCGAATTGCTATCTACAGGGTGATAAGCAGTTAGCTTTAATATGTTTTCTGGGATTTGATATTTCATTTAGTCCTCCGCTTATAAATACTCTCTAATGCTATTTGTGAATTTGTCAATTTCTACTTTTCTTAACTTTAGGCCAGCTTTGTTTACAATTAGCCTAGTAGATATTTCACAAATTTTAGCCTTTACTTCTAGATTATTCTCTTTAAGAGTCGTGCCTGTTTCTACAAGGTCAACGATTGCATCTGCTAGACCTAGGAGTGGTGCTAGCTCTACGCTTCCGTCTATTTTAATAAGGTCAACATCAAAGCCTTGTTCTTTAAAATACCTTCTAGTAACGTTAGGGAATTTAGAGGCTATTTTTTTAGTATTGTCGCTATATAACTCAGTTCCTGCTTTTGCAGCTACACAGAATGAGCATTTGCCAAATTCTAAATCCAACAGCTCAAAGCAGTCTGCATCTGACTCAAGGATTGAATCGTAGCCTACAATGCCAAGGTCGCAAACACCATTTTCTACATAGGTGATTACATCATTTGACTTGGCTAACACTACTTCAATATTATCTCCAAGGGAAAGGATTAATTTTCGCCCTTTATTCTCCAGATCTTCTGTATTAAGACCCATAGCTTTAAAAAGTTCCAATACTTTCTTTTCGATTCTTCCCTTGGTAAGAGCTAATCTAAGTGGGTTGCTTTCCGTATTTTCAGGCTGGATTTTAGTTACTAAGTCCACATTAACCCCGAAGCCAACAGCAGTTTTAGTAAGGCCAAACATTGTGTAAAGGTCATCATAACGGCCTCCTCTTACTATGGATTCTCCTACTGAACTTACATATGAAGAGAAGAAGATGCCAGTATAGTAAGCCATAGTTCCTAGTTCGCCTAAATCTATAATAACTCTAATGTCACCGGCTTCTTTTAAAACAAAGTCGTACATTTGAGAAAAGTACACCATTTCTTTTTCTGCTGGGGTATTGGCAAAAACTTCTTTTGCCTTATCCATAACTTCGTCTCCTCCGAAAAGAGTAGGAAGTGCAATTAGAGCATTTTTTGAAGGGCTATCATTAAGGTAGTTTAGTTCTTCGATTAAAAGGGAGGTCTTCTTTTCCGTAATTAATATTCTAAGGTTTTCCTTTATGCTTTCATCAATTGACAAGGCTTGACAAAGTATGTCAAAGAAGGCAACATAACCGATTTCGAATCTGGCTGGTTGGTCACCTTTTAATAGACGCAAGGTGGAAAGGGCCATAGAAAGAACCTCTTTATCCCCTTCAATAGTTGGGGCTCCAATAAGCTCAATGCCGCTTTGAATAACTTCATCACTTCTGCCTGAGTGCTTCTCATTCATTCTAAAGGTTCGTTGGTTATAGAAAAGCCTAATAGGCTCAGGATAACTTTTCATATTTGTACTAACCATTCTAGCGATAGGTATAGTGCTATCAGGTCTAACAACTAAGACATTTCCTTTGTTGTCGTTAGTCTTATACATTTCTTTATAACTAAGAAAGCTTTTTGAGTCAGAAAAAAGAGACATATATTCTAAGGAAGGGGTCATTACCTCGCGATATCCTTTGTCCGTGAAAAAGTTGTTTAGTTTTTTTTCTACGCCTCTTAATAATTCGGCTTCTTCAAAGAGCATATCTTTGGTACCGCTTGGGGTTAGTTTTTGTTTCATCACCATTTTACTTGTCCTTTTCCCGCAATACAGCGTTGTAGTCGTTCTTGCGTTTACTATATACCATTATATACATAATTAATTTTCTTGTCCATCTAGTTGATGCGCTATCTATAGGTGTTGATAGGCATTAGAAATTTAAAATACGTGCCTTAATCACTTTATTAGTTTAAAGCATTAAACAGTGAAAGTCAAGAGATTCTAAACTAAAAAAAAGCGAAGATGTTTAGGAGTTTATGGTACGGTGGTCAATGGCGAGAGAAAAAAGTGGCAAGAATTTTCATAAAAAACGACACTAAATATAATTGGTAGTGTCGTTTTAACATGCATTAATTTAAGTTACTGTCTAAAAAGTTACCTTAGCCATTCTGTCATCTCAGAGTTGTCTAGAATTCTAGATGGCAGTTCACTTAGATTGCTTTCGTTCTCGTCGAATATTAGATTTCCATCTAAATCCCAGTACATTAATATTCCATCTAGCCATACTCCTATGAAATCGTTTTCTTGGTTAAGCTCCCAAGAAGTTCCAAGATAGCCCCCTTCACCGTAAAAACCTTCTATAAAATAATCGGCAGATAAGTCGTCAATGAAGTTGTGGTCAAATAAAACTTTACCATCTAAATCCCAATATTTTACTCTTCCGTCTACATAAATCATTCCGATGTGATTTTCTTCAACATTTATTTCGAAAAAATGATCTGGGATTTCGTTTAATCCTTTTAAATACAGTTCTAAATACTCTGGTAAAGCTTCTTGCTCATCTTCTGACCAGACTTCTTTCCCTGCGAATGTCAAAGTCTTTACATTCTCCATGCCGCCATTAGTTTGTGTAGTTATGATATCGCTTATTTTTTCACCGTCATCGTACTTTACGGCGTTTTCATTTACAAATATATCAATAAGAAGTTCGGGATGCTTTTTACTGTTTGAGGTGTCTATTTCAATAGGTTCCCACCACATAGAGGAATATGAGTCGGTTTCGTAAATCACACAAAATTCATACCCTTTTTCGGTTTCAACTTTGTACACCTTAGCAATTTTTATATCTTCTTGAGGTACTAAAGCATTATTTTGGGGATTGGTTGGATCAGGGGCAGTATACATAAGGCTGACCCCTATAACAAGTATTAAAATAATCCCAACTAAAATTGCTATACGTTTGTTCTGTTGTTTTTTAACCATATGGGTGTATTGCTCTTTCGTTGATTCGATTTCCATATCTGGTAATTCTCTACAAATGTCCTCATGCTCTAGTTTGCAACTTGGGCAAGTTTCAATGTGTTCTTCTATAATTTTTTTTGTATCTTCACTTACTACTTTGTCATGATATAGGGGTAGTAAATCTA
>CAYJGT010000033.1:0-16327 GCA_964370035.1 uncultured Oscillospiraceae bacterium | reverse complement strand
CCATTAAACCACTCTCCTCCAAGGCCAATTTCTGAAACTTCTATTCCTGTTCTCCCAAGTGTTCTATATTTCATATATTTCTCTCCAATCCATATGCCTATTTAAAACATCGTAATAATTACTATTATAGCAATTATTATATTATTTTGGTCTTTATTCGTCAATTAGGCACTTTTTCGAAAGTTAGAGAACTAGAGGTAACTATTTATTTCACTTTAAAATGAACCTTTATTCACTACTTAATAATGAGCTCATTTAAATTCATATCAATAAAGTTTAAGTAAATTATAGTTTAGTCAACATTAATCTAAGTCCAATATAAAAGTGTAGCAACTTCCGTCACTACACTTTTGTTTTTTTAAATTTTGGAAGTTCAAAATTAAAACATTAGCAATTCTCAAACATTGTAAGGTCAACGTAAAATACTTTTATCCTTCAACTAGTTCTTTTAATAATTTTGGTAACTCATCTTCCATGTTTTCATCCGAGAACTGGCAAGTACCAACCACTTTATGACCGCCTCCGCCATATTTAAGCATTAATTTTCCTACATTTACCGATGAAGTTTTATTAAGAACTGAATAGCCTACAGCACAGCTACAACCTTTTCCACCTCGTCCACTTACTATCCAAGCTGAGATATTTTGTTCTGGATATAAACTATATATCAAGAACCTATTTCCTGTATAAATTGTTTCTACTCCACGTAAGTCGCTAATTATCACATCTCCTTCAACTCTAGTATATTGTTTAACCATTTCAATGAACTTATCATTTTGTTCCCAATACACTTCTATTCTTTCCTTCACATCAGAAAGCTCCAGAATTTCATCAATATTCATTGTCATGCAACACTCAATCAATTCTTCCATTAGAGCATAATTTGAGATAGTGAACTGTCTCCATCTTCCTAATCCAGTTCTAGGATCCATTAGAAACCCCAATAAAATCCACCCTGTTGGATTTTTAACTTCATCTACCGTCAGTATAGCTGCATCTACTTTATCGACCCCTTCCATCATGTCCTCTAGGCCAGGAAAGGTCTCCGCACCTCCATAGTATTCGTAAATAATTCTTGCACACGAAGGAGCTAATCTGCTTTCGCCTTTATACTTTCCTTCTAATTCCATTCTTTCATGCTCACTAGAATGATGGTCAAACCAAAGGCCACAACCTGGTACATAAGGGACATTTGCTAAACAGTCATTTGGCCCAACCTCTACTAGCCCATCTTGCAAATCTTTTGGATGCGCAAAAGTCCAGGTGTCTATAATTCCTGCTTTCTTTAATAACGCCGCACAAGCTAATCCATCAAAATCAGAACGTGTAACTAAATTCATATTCTCTCCCCCTATTATTTTTCTTATATTTTGACTGAAATACTATTCTATTTTTGTTATCTAAATAGAATAAATCAATAAATTACATTTTTTCTATGATTTTTATTATACCATATTTTTTAATAATAGTAAGGACTTTCACTTACTATTTCATTTACTTTTCAACTTTTTTAACATCATTAAATCAATTAATAATGATTTTCTCTTTTCTATTAGATTTTTCTTCAAATACTATTCACGGATTATGCTCATTTTTGTTCAAGCCCCACTTTACTCTTATTTCCCTTCAATATGAAGGTATTCATCGTAAGTTCCGACTTTATCAGTCATTATTCCATCTTTAATTTCTATAATTCTATTTGCAATAGTTTGTATAAACTCGTGGTCATGGGACGAGAACAACAAATTCCCCTTAAAATCAATTAAACCATTATTTACTGCAGTAATTGACTCTAGGTCTAAGTGGTTAGTTGGTTGATCTAAGACTAATGCATTTGAACCAAATAACATTATTCTAGACAGCATACACCTAACTTTTTCCCCACCCGATAAAACTTTTACTGCTTTATACACATCATCTCCAGAGAACAACATTCTGCCTAAAAACCCTCGCATAAATGTTTCCGTAGTTTCTGGAGTAAATTGCCCTAACCACTGAACCAAGTTCAAATCACAATCGTTAAAATACTCCGAATTATCCATCGGAAAATAAGAAGTTGAAATGGTTGTTCCCCATTTATAACTACCCTCATCAGGTTCTATCTCTCCCATTAATATTTTAAATAGTGTTGTATTAGCAATTTCATCTTCCCCAACAAAGGCTATTTTATCACCTTTATTCATATGGAAAGTTATATTATCTAAAACTTTTACCCCATCAACCGTTTTAGATATACCATCTGCTCTTAATATTTCCTTTCCCGGCTCTCTCTCCATATTAAACCCAACAAAAGGATATCTCCTAGATGACGTTGGTAGTTCTTCAACTGTTAATTTGTCGATTATCTTTCTTCTAGAAGTAGCCTGCTTCGACTTGGATTTATTAGCAGAGAATCTTTGAATAAAAGTTTGTAATTCTTTAATCTTATCCTCATTCTTTTTATTTTGATCTCTTGCCATTTGCTGGATTATCTGGCTTGATTGATACCAAAACTCATAATTTCCTGCAAACATTTTTATTTTTCCATAGTCTACATCAACAATGTTTGTGCAAACTGTATTTAGGAAATGCCTATCATGAGATACTACTATTACTGTCCCTTCATATTCTAGCAAGAAGTCTTCTAACCAATCTATTGCCATAATATCTAAGTGGTTAGTAGGCTCATCTAATAAAACAATATCAGGATTCCCAAATAAAGCTTGTGCCAATAATACTTTAACCTTTTCTTTACTTGATAAACTAGACATTTCATTATAAAGGCAATCTGTAGAAAGGCCAAGCCCTTGAACAAGTCGGCTAACGTCTGATTCAGCCTCCCAACCATCCATCTCAGCAAATTCCCCTTCTAGTTCAGAAGCACGAATTCCATCTTCATCATTAAAGTCTTCTTTTGCGTATAGAGCATCTTTTTCCTTCATAATATCATAAAGTTTTTGATTCCCCATTATTACCGTGTCTAACACAGTAAATTGATCAAAAGCAAAGTGATCTTGCTTTAATACAGACATTCTTTTCCCTGGTACAATTGAAATATCCCCTGTGCTAGATTCTAGCTCTCCAGATAATAATCTAAGCAATGTTGATTTTCCTGCTCCATTAGCTCCAATTATTCCATAACAATTCCCTGATGAAAATTTTAGGTCTACATCTTTAAATAGTACCGACCCTCCAAAGCTTAAACTCAGATTTGTAATTGTAATCATTTATTTCTCCATTCTTTTTTTATTACTATAAGTGCCTCTGCACAATAATTTACATTTTCGTTTTGTGTTTCAGTAATGCTCTATTATAAAACTTTTGACATAAGTTATTTCCAAAAACACCAGCTAAATTATATAGCTTCCGCTAACTATTTGCTAATTACATTGCTCAAGTCTATTGGAACCCTTTCTCCGGCAACTATTTCATCTTTGGTAACGGTTGAGTCTATTGCAATTATATGTACACCTTTTTCCCTTGCCTTGAAAAGTACTTCTCCAAATTCTGGATGAGTTTTCATATTCGGACTAAAGCTCTTTATATCAGTCATTTGTATCAAAAAAACAATATAAGCTTCATAACCTGCATCTTTCGCCTTAATTAGCTCTAGAATATGCTTGACGCCACGTTCTGTTGGAGCATCTGGAAACATTGCAACATTATTGTTTTCTAGGGTTACCCCTTTAACTTCTACAAATCCTTCCTTGCCATCCTCATCTTCAACAAATATATCAAATCTTGAATTTTCAAAGGTTTTTTCTCCCTTGATTATTTTTAGGTTCGCCATTGACTCTAATTTTACTCTACCTGTAGTAAGCGCTTCAATAATCACTTTATTAGGGCTTTGAGAGTCCATATTAATTAGCCTCTCTCCCTTACTTACTCCAATTAAAGAATATCTATATTTTCGACTTCTCATATTATCAATATGATCTTCTAAAAAAATTTTCACATTAGGCAACAGTAATTCTTTACACCTACCTGTATTTTTCACATGGCAGGTAGTTTCTTCCCCTTCAACTAACACTTTTGCCACAAACCTATTTGGCCTTTCTAAAAAAGTCCCTTCTACTATTTTTCTATATTTCATTAATCCTTCTTTCAACCCTATCTTTATTTCTCAATATTCACTTCTTCTCCAATTCACATTTAAAGTGTCTTTGAAAGATGAATTTTTGTTTTAAGTCTTATTTTTTACCCTTTTATAATATTCATTACCTAATTAACATATGTATTTAAATAATGGAACTGGTAGATATATTACTATAAATTTCTATCTTTAACTTACTTATAAACACCTGTTATAGTATACATTACTTTTATTATTTTACCAATAAAATCTAAGAACAAATGCTTAATTAATTTTGCAGGAGAAACACTTAATTAATTCTTAATTACCATTACTGGTAATGGGGGGTTATTAGGCTTATTGTAATATTCATGAGTAATTACCAAATACTTTTTATTGTCTAAGTTTTTTAAAAAAGCAAGAATTTTTTCCCTCTCATCAAATCCACTCACCCCACCGCTATATATACAGAGGCTTAAAACGCCTCCTTTTTTTAAGCAACTCAAAGACTTCTCCATAGCTATTATATCTGTCTCTGGGTTAGTAGCAATTTCTTTATCCCCTCCAGGAAGATATCCAAAATTAAAAACTATGCAAGAAGGTTCTTGTCCTTCTTCTTTGATGTATTTATCAATTTCTTGGTGACTTTCCAAAATTAATCTAGCCCTGCTTTTAAATCCTGATTCTTCTAATAGTTTCTCTGTATTCTCTAAGGCCTTCTTCTGAATATCAAAGGCAATCACCTTTCCTTCTTCTCCCACTTCCTTGCACAAAAACAATGTATCTTTACCATTGCCCATGGTAGCATCTACGCAAAGATCTCCATTTTTTATATGCAGCTTCATCAAACTATGGCAAAACTTAGTAATTTGATATATTTCTTTCACAACTTTTCAACCTCACTTTCCCCTACTTTAGTAATAGAAGCCCTTATTTTTAACCGATATTGTTTCTCTTGTACCACTTATTCACATTCTGAAAATTACTAGCACCTCTTTTCAAAATAAATCGCGACATTCTTATTCCAGTCAATCTTTCATTCTTTCAATCATATTTTTCCAATACAACTTCAATCAACATAAGCACATTCAATTATACCTCTAATATATAAAATATTCCACCTAATAGATTAAGTTAAATTCAGGTGGCCTTATGTATATAATTATCCATTTTAATATAATCAATGATAAAAATAGTAACAATATCAATTGTAGCTTTATTATTACAGATATTTGTTCTATAATATATCTATCTAGAATATTTAATACTTATTATTTTATATACTCAAGTTAAACAAATCAAATCTTCTATATTAGATTTATACCTTGACTTCAAATAATTCAAGCATAGAAAGGAGTGTACATTTGTTATTATTACATGTGCGAAATATTAAATGAAAATAGATGCTAGAGGGCGTTCTTGTCCAGAACCTGTCATTATGGTAAAAAAGGCCGTAGATAAAAAGGAAACAAATATTGAAGTTACAGTTGACAATAAGGTAGCTTTACAAAATATAACTAGATTTGCTAAAGGAAAAGATTTTAATGTATCCTATACGGAAAATGAAAGTGATTATATTATTAACATTTCTAAATAAAGCTTAATGAATTCCAAATTATTAAAACCTCAATATCATAATTTCTAAAAAAAGAGCTGTTCAAAACAGCTCTTTTTTTATTCTTACTAGTATTATAATTATCTAAACTAAATAATTATCATTACCCTTGCTTCTTTGCCATTACATTTCTTACATTTTTTATAATGATAAATGCAATAAGTGCAAATCCAATATATCCACTGATTCCATAAACAAGGTTAACAAAAGTAGAGAAGTCTAGGAATAGGCTGATAATCAAACCTACTACTGCTAGAATACAAGTTACCATATAGAAACCTTTTGTCTTCTCTTTTGTGAATCTTGCAGATGGCTGCCATAATAGAGGTACAGCTGTTGTATAAATACCCGCCATAATTATAATAGCATAAGCAGTAGCAAATGCAGGGCTAATTTTAGTAGCTAATATTAACGAAGGAACGCTTGTTCCTACTACTTCTGGAAGGTATGCTAATAGTCCAAGCATAAGAACTACGCAACCTAATACAAATCCAAATGATCCTCCAAAAGCTCCAAGTCTTGCTTCTTTAATACTGTTAGCACCCTTACCCATAGCTGCTAAGAATGCTACTAGCCAAAGCATGCAGAATCCAACATAAGAGAATACAGAGAAGTACCAGTCTAATCCGTTACCAATTCTGCTATCTGCAATTACCTGATCATATGTTCCATCATTTAACATTGCTACACTTGAAGCAATTCCATCAAAGTTAGTGATCATTCCGTAAGCACCGATACCTACAGCAATTAATACGATAAGTGGTCCTATTTTACCAATGATTTCTACAATTCCTTTTAATCCACCAAGTACAGTACCTGCAGCAAGTACCATCATTATTGCAGAACCAATCCATGTTGCTAATCCATATTGTGCATTAAGTGTTGCTCCTGCAGCTGTTAACATTCCTACATATGATAAGAATACAAATAGTAGTGTAAAGTAGTCATAGAATCCACCTATGTATTTTCCACAATAGTATTGGAAAATATCAGCACCCTTTTCAAATTGCTCCCTATATCCAGTAGCAATAAAGTCTGCTCCTACGTAGAAGAATAGAATTAATACTCCTGCTCCTACTAAAAATCCTTCATATCCAAAAAGAGCAAAGTATTGTAGAATTTCTTGACCAGTTGCAAACCCACCACCAATCAAAAATGCGATAAACGCTCCAGCAAAGGTTAAGACTCTGCCAAATTTTACTACTTGTTTTTGTTGTTCCATAATTAACCTCCAAAAAATTAGATTATGTATTAAATTTATATTATTCCCTTTGTTTGCAAATTTTTTGCTTATAATTCTAATCTTTGCTTAAAATTTGTCAAACTATTTTGAAAAAAGCGAGGCGGCATAGTCCCGCCTCGCATAGAGTTTACTCAAACACTGTCTGTTCAGTAACTTCAGTTTGTAATGCATCAAGAGCTTGCTTAACAATGCTCATTCTAAGCTTGTAGCTTCCCTCTTCTCCTAAATTAGGATCCCCTAGTGGATAAGGAATTCCTATTGCAGGGACTATTCTATTCGCACCAATTGTTAATGAAATAGGTACTACTGTGCAAACATGAACTACTGGAATCCCAGCTCTTTCGATTTCTTTTACCATTGTTGCTCCGCAACGTGTACAAGTTCCTCAAGTAGATGTTAGAATCACAGCATCAATGCCATCTTCTATTAATTTTTTGCTAAAGTCTTCTCCAAATCCTTTAGCATTTCCTACTGCAGTTCCTGTTCCTGTCGTAGTAACAAAGTAATTCGCTAATTCGCCGATTTCTCCTGCTTTTTCTAATTCTCTCATTGCATCTAGAGGAACTACTAAGTTTGGATTTTCGGTAACATAAGCTCTGTCATAACCACCATGAACTGTCATGAAGTCGTCAGCGCTAAGTCTTTCCATGCCTTCCATGCTGTAAATTCCGTACTTAGTAGCACTAGAAGATTCGATTTTATCTGGATTGCCTTGTGGAACAACTCCACCTGAAGTAACAATCGCAATTTTCGCATTCTTCATATCTTTAACAGCTGGCATTGGGTCAACTCTGTCAAATTTAGGCATTGGATATTCTGTTACGAACTCTTCTTTAGCCATTTTCTTAAGAAGCATATCTACAGCTCTTGCAGACCCTCTCTTCTCAGCAAAATAGTTAACTCTAATTCCTCTTTCGATATATCCTTCTTCAGCTGGTGAAAGAACTTCTTCTCCAGCAACCATTTTCTTTCCAAGAGCAGCAATCTTTGGCATTGCATTTCTCATATCTGCAGCAGAATCTCCAGTCAAGATAATGTGTAAGTCTTTCTTAAACATATCTGCACCAGGGTTCTCAGTGTACATACCTGTAACTACAGGGATTCCTAGCTCTTCTTCAACAGCTTTAGCAATAGCTCCACAAGCAACACCATATCTACCAGCGTTGAAAGCAGGTCCAGCTACAAATAATGCAGGCTCGTGCTTTTTAATCATTTCGATTAAAGTAGCTTTAGCTTCGTCTAGGTTTTCACCAAAGTAGCTATCTCCGCAAATTGCAGTAGCTACAACTTCATACTCATCACCAAGAGCAGTTTGTAGAGCCATTCCTGGTCCTACTACACCATCTCTAATTTCTGGTGGAATATCTGCTTTTTCTTCTCCACCAATTCCGGCAAAGAAGTTGTTTATATAATGAACAACTTTAATTTTACTCATCGTTTATTTTCCTCCTTCTATATATATGTTTAGTATCCTCTTGCAGCAAGTGTGTTGTAACCATTTGCAATTGTAGATGCGATTATTATTTGAAGCTCTGCTTCGATGCTTCCATCTTCTCTTAAGCTTCCTTCATATCCACCTATCATAGTTTCAACAAACTCTAATGTACCGATTACTCTATCCATTGGAGGGAAAATTTCAATTAGGTTTCCTTGACCACACGAAACTAGAGCATCTGCCTCATCAACAGCGTCTGCTAATGATTGAGATTTGCCGTCTCTTCCAGGGAATTCGTCAGTAATTAATACTACATCAATGCCCTTTTGGCTAATTTTCTTGCAGTTCATCATTAGGTCAGTATCTGGGTTTCCATAACCTTCTTCTGTTATTAGAACTCCATCTAAGCCCATTACTTCAGCCAACTTAGCTGTCATATCAGATGACCTTTCTTTATCTGCTAAGAATACGTTTTCGTTAGTTAGGATAACTCCCATAAAGTTTATATCTTTACCATGTCTCTTATAAAGATCTTCAATTACAGGGTTATTTAGGTGATGGAAGGTAGTTACTTTATCACAAGGAGCAACGCAGTTACCACTAATAATAGCTCCATCCATTATTTCTGTTGGATACATAAATGTAGGAATAAATTCTTTTGCATCTACTCCATAGTAGAATGTATCATGAAGAAGTCCTTGAGATTGAAGCATGTGAACATATCCAACCTTAGGAAGATCTGGATACTGTGCTGCTTGCTCCATTAAAGGTTTAGTTTCATAAACTACAACTTCATCTGGCTCAACATTTCTTCCAGCTTCTCCAACATAAGCACCAACTTTTAGTCCTGCTTCTCTTCCAGCCGCTTCATAGTCATGAGTTTCAAGACCATCTTTTGGCTCGATTACAACACAAACATTTTGAGTTTCTGAGAATGGGCAATATTTTGCAATAGGGCCACTCATGTCAATAATACCTTCTTGGAATCCTACAATTTTACCACAAGTGATTACTGTAGATCCAACTAGGGCATGAGTTCTACCACTACCAACTTCTTTAACCTTATTAAGTGTTCCAGGGAAGATTCCGCCTCCACCAGAGACTTTTACTCTAGGCTCAATTACGTCCTTTACAGGAGCAATTCTTGTAGATTCACCAGGTCTAGCTAGCTCTACTTTTGCACTTATAATTCTTTCATCTTCTAGTACTAGTTTCTCGATTTCTTCTTTATTTACATAAAGAACTCCCTTTTCCACTTTGGTTACATCTCCAAACTGTACATCTTTAATCATGATTTTTCCCAGTTCTAATTTCAAGTGGCACACCTCCTTAATGTGTTTTTCTTATAAATATTACTGCTTATTAATACCATCCACAAAATAGCTAATAAAAGATAAATCTACCGTTTTAAAGTCTTCTTTAGTCTTATTATTCCAATCAGGAATAGACTTTGCACTTAAAAATTTCTCTGCAGAAGCAATGCTGTTTTCAATAATCGTAAGGCTATCCAAAACTTCTTTTTGATTACTTTTATCTGCTTCGATAATCACTGACCTATAAGGAGTTTGATTTGGTTTAACGCTACCTGCCATTGGATGGCTAATCAGCTTATGCCCCCTATGAATATAATCACGTACTTTTAGTAACACATCCATATAAGTTCCCTCTTCTATAAATATTACTTCCATTTTTTCTTTTGAATATTCATAAGACTTATTGTTGTTTGTAATTAAAAGTGGTTTTACCTTCATAATCTACTCTCCTTAAACTAGTAGTACTTTTATTTATGCAATTTTATAGTTGCATTCACAATTTTATATTTAAGCAACTTTCGTGCCATCACTAACATATATTGTGATTATTAAAATCAATCTAGAGAAATTAACATAAATTTAACAAAGATTTTGCAAAGTTCCAACAGTAAAATAGATTAATTTATTAATAAATTTTCTTCCCTTCTGCACCCCTTTACCCCAATATTTAAAGAAAGAAATTCTTTTCTGTCCATAAAAAATGAATATAAGTTCTTGACAGTGAAATATATTTCATCGTATAATTGGTTTGACCACATAAATTATACTGTAATATTGCTGGGGGGTAATATGAGAAAAATAAACACAAATTATTTTTTAGAATCAAAAAATGAAAAATTTTTAAAGACTCTAGATCTTTGTAGAAAAGCTGCAAACAGCGACGCAAATATACTATTGGTTGGGGAGTCTGGAACCGGCAAAGAAGTTCTTGCCCGGCTAATTCACAATTCTGGAAAAAGAAAAAGGAATAATTTTGTAGCACTAAACTGCTCTTCATATTCCGATTCACTATTAGAGTCAGAGCTTTTTGGTCACCAACAAGGATCCTTTACAGGAGCAATCGGAACTAAAAAAGGTAAAATAGAACTTTCCGAAGGGGGTACTTTATTTTTAGATGAAATAGGAGATACTCCTATTAATACTCAAATTAAATTACTTAGAGTATTGGAAACAAAAGAAATAGAACGTATTGGGTCTAATGCTGCTAAACCTATTGACTTTAGACTAATTTCTGCGACTAACGTAGATATTAAAGATGCAATAATAAATAACACATTTAGAGAAGATTTTTTTTACAGAGTTAGCACTATTGTAATCTCTATTCCGCCTTTAAGAGAACGACCAGAAGATTTAAACAGCTTAATTGAATACTTTTTTAAAAATGCTGCTGCTGAAAATGAGATCGAATTATTGCATGTTGACGATGAAGTGAATGAGTTTCTTCACAGTTATGATTATCCTGGAAATATTAGAGAATTAAAAAATATTATTGATCGTATGATTGTATTCTCGGACAATGGGATTATCACTAAGGACGGACTTCCAATAATGCACTCATTTTATTCGACCCACTCAACTTCATCCCAAAAAAACACCACCTATACTTCAGTTATACCTTTTCAAGACTTTAAACATAATTCGGAAAAAGAGTATTTAACTTGGGTATTAGAGCAAACCAACGGAAATGTTGCTGAGGCTTCAAGAAAATTACAAATTAGTACTAGACAATTGTTTAATAAAATTAATTCCTTAGAAATAAAAAAATAAATCAAGACAATTTGAAAGCGAGAGTTTAACCTCTCGCTTTTTTAGTTGATAGTTTTTCAATAGACAACGGCTACAAAAGGGCCTATTTTTGAAAAAATTTCTCTTTATCTTTAATTGATATTTCCTTTTAAGTTTTTGATTATTAAAAGCCTAATTCTATATCATTATGCTTTTAAATAGGATTAAGTAAAAATTCTTTAAAGGCTTCTGCTTGAGTAGAAAGAAGCCTTTTAGGATCCCATGCCACAAAAAACTCTCGTGAATTATTAAATTCCTCTAGTTCAAAAACCCTTATACTCTCGTCTAATTTATTTGAAATTAGACTTTTGGAAATTATAGAAATCCCAAGGTTTTCGCTTACTGCATTTTTTATTCCTTCCATGGAGTTCATTCTAGCAACAACTTCCATCTTCTTTGGGTCTTGACCTTTAACGTCAAGAAAGTTTTCAAAATCCTTTCTTGTTCCAGATCCTTGCTCACGCCAAATAAATTGTTCGCTAATATAATCTTCAATTGCCAATGCTTCTTTATTCGCATTAAACAATCTATTCTCTTTACCCACAATCAGCACCAAACTGTCAGTGAATATTTTATGATATCTAAGGTTGGCACTCCTCTTCTCTTCACTGACAAACCCTATTTCAGCCCTTTTTTCTTCTAGACTTTCCAAAACCAGCTTCGTATCTGTTTGTTCAACATAGAACTTCACCTTTGGGTGTAACTCTTTAAAAGCTTTCATGGCTTTAGGCAAATAAATCAATCCTGGAACTGTTGATGTTTGTATCTCCACGACACCATTAATATCTTCCTTATTCTTCCTTATTTCTTCAGTTGCTTTTTTCCTTGTGTCTATAAGGGCAACTGCATACTTGTAAAACTCTTTTCCATCGTCTGTCAGATTAACATGTGTCTTTTTTCTATCAAAAAGTATTACTCCCAGTTCTTTTTCTAAAGATGCTACATGTAGACTAACTGTAGGCTGAGTAAGGTATGTTGCATCTGCTGCTTTTGAAAAGCTCTTATATTTAGCCACATTAATAAATGCTTCTATTTGTCTAAATTCCATATTATTTCACCTATAAAGTTATCCTTGCATCGCCTTGCATCATTGTAATTTTTTTATCATCAAAGGATTCCAATATTGCTACTGCATATTTTCTAGAAGCTCCAATCTCATCCCTAAACTCACCTAAAGTAATAGTAGGCTTAGTTGATAAATGATTTCTTAATGCTCGTAGACAATCATTCCACGCCTCCGCCCAAATAAATTGTTGACTTGAAAGTTTAATCAACTCGCCTTTTTTTGCTAAGTCTTCAAGAATTTGTCTTGCTAAAGTTCTATCATCATAGCTTTGAATTACATCTTCAGTTTCTGGAAATGCAACACCTGCAGTTTGATACCTTTCCAGAAGCTGTTTTTTTATTTTTTCTTGATCCTCTGTATAGGAAACAACAAAGTCAAACCTAGAAATTTCTGCATTTCCTTCTTTTATAACTTCATCCCTTTTTAATACTGAAATAATAGGATCAATTCCTTTTTCATTGCCTATTCTTATTATTTTTCCTAATCTTCTTCTATATTCTTCCTTTTGCATTCCTTGTGAAATAGGATTTTTTTCATGATATTCATTCAATATAGAATTTGAATCCTTACTTACTTTCTTTACATAGTCTTTATGAATAATTATTCCAGGCATAAGCTCTTGAAAAATGCCTTGGTCCTTCAATTCTCTTAATGTATCTTCTATCTCGTCTTTTGTCTTTCCTATCTTAGAAAGCACGTCTTCGAATGAAATAAAATTATTACTTTCTTCTAAAACTATTTGGGATAACAAGGCTTTTTCGTCACCAGTTTCCTTAATTGCCAAAGATAAAATTATATTTTCTTCAAACCTTTTATGCTTTTTAGGATTAGCATCTAACACTACTCCACCACCAATAGTTTCAACAGGCGAATAAAAACTTACAATAAATCGGTCTCCCATTTTAACCGCAATTTCTTCTTCTAGTCTTAATTGAACAAACCCCTCTTCTCCTTCTCCAAGAACTTCTTTATCTAGCAAAACTGCTTTACAAAGAACTTCGGCAGAGCCATAGTAAAGGTGAAGCCTAGCCCCATTAGCTAGTACTCTTTTAGTGTTTTCAAACATAGAGATTTTCACATCTATCATCCTAGTTGTTTTCAATGATCCTTTTGCTGCAATTACGCAACCTCTATCTATTTCTTCTTTCTTTATATTTGAAAGGTTTATTGCTGTTCTTTGACCTGCGAAAGCTTTTTCCGCATCTTTTCCGTGAACTTGTATATTTCTTATTTTCCCTATTTTTCCCTCAGGATATATTTCAATCTCGTCTCCCGCTTTACAGGACCCTTCGATTAGCGTTCCTGTAATTACAGTTCCAAATCCGCTAACTGAAAATACCCGGTCTACAGGAATTCTAAGTAAATTGCTCTCTTCTCTTCTCTTCGTGATTTTATTTGCTTCTACGCATATTTCTTCTTTAAGATATTCTATATTCTGCCCTGTATAAGAAGAAACTTCAATTATTTTTGCCCCCTCTAAAAAGCTATCCTTTACTAAAGTTTCTACATCATCCTTTACAATTTCTAACCACTCTTCATCAACTAAGTCCGCTTTTGTAAGTACGATAATTCCAGTTTTGATATTAAGCATTTTTATTATTTGAAAATGCTCTTTTGTTTGAGGCATTACCCCCTCTTCTCCGCTAACCACTAATAATGCAATATCTATAGACCCAATCCCTGCTAGCATATTCTTAACAAATTTTTCATGTCCAGGAACATCAATGATTCCTATGTTTAATTCTTTGTCATTAGGCATATTGGTAAATCCTAGTTCAATTGTAATGCCTCTATTTTTTTCTTCTTTTAATCTATCTGTATCAGTCCCTGTTAAGGCTTTAATTAATAAGGTTTTTCCGTGGTCTACATGCCCCGCTGTACCTACAATTATGTTTTTCATTACCCCTCCAATTAATATTGCTTATTTGACTTCATCTAAATTATCTATTTCCTTTAAGGCTTCTAGTATTATCATTTTCTCTTCTTCTGTAATTGTTCTCATTTCGATATATAGTTTATCCTTATTTATCCTAGTGATTATTGGGGTAGAGTATTCCCGTAATTTCTTCTCAAGCTTCTCGGCGCTTATTTTATCAGAATCTATTGCTATTCCTGCACCTTTTAGCAGTACTGTTGGTGCTGAGCCTCCACCTACCTGGCCATGTGTTTCTTCTGGAATGAAATTTAAGTTTTTTATAGCCTTTGAAAGTACTTCTGAAAAATTTTCTGCTCTTACAATTAAGTCTTCATAAGTAGCTGTAAGCATTCTTAATGTTGGAATTTCTTTCTTTGCATTTTCTTCACTAATATATTCTCTAAAAGTAACTTCCATAGCTGCAAGGGACATTTTGTCCATTCTAATCACTCTAGCTAATTGGTGCTTTTTCATTTTATCAATATATTCTTTTTTCCCTACGATTATACCACCTTGTGGCCCTCCTAATAATTTATCTCCACTAAAAAGAATAATATCAATTCCCGTGTCAAGGCACTCTTTTACAGTTGGTTCAGTAACTCCATAGTCTTTTAAGTCAACCATTAATCCGCTGCCCATATCATAAATAACTGGTAGACTTTTTTCTTTTCCTAACTCAACAAGTTCATTAAGGTTTGCTTCTTCAGTAAATCCTAAAATTTTATAATTACTTGTATGCACTTTTAATATTGCACCTGTTTCATCTGAAATTGCATCTTTGTAATCAGCCACTTTAGTTTTATTTGTTGTTCCAATTTCTTTTAGTATGCACCCACTTTGTTCCATAATATCAGGAACTCTAAATGATCCTCCGATTTCTACAAGCTCCCCTCTAGAAACAATAACTTCTTGTCCTGAGCCCATTACTGATAAGCAAAGCATTGTTGCAGCAGCATTGTTATTAACCACCATTGCCGCTTCTGCCCCAGTTATTTTTGTAATTATCTTTTCCACATGATCATGCCTTGAGCCTCTTGCTCCTTTATCTAAATCATACTCAAGATTGGAATAGTTCATAGCCGTGTCAGCAACGGCATCTGCAACCGCTTTAGACATTAATGCTCTGCCTAAATTAGTATGAAGTACTACTCCCGTTGCATTTATTGTTCTCACCAAATTTTTCTTCTTTTTTTCTTTTATTTTTTCTATTATTGCTCCTATTACTTTTTTCTTTTCTACACAATCAGGCTTTCCTTCTCCGTTAAGAACCTTTATCCTAATTTCTTCAATTGTCTCTCTAGCAGCTTCTCTTATCAACTCTCTACTAGTATCATTGTAAAAACTGAGAATTTGCTCTTCTTGAAGTACTTCATCTATTTTAGGAATATTTCTCAATATTGTATTCTTATCCATTTTTTCTCCCCTTTAAAGGCTATATAGCATTACATCGTTTCTATTATACTCTTTAACACTTAATATATCAACTTTTCATTATTCTAATGCAGGATTTATAGCAAACATAAATAATAGCACTCAAACTATTACTATATCCTATAGTATCTATTATTCCATTAACACTAAATTTATAGCCTCCCAACATTTTATTAGCCGTATCTTCAAATAAAAAAGGAACTACGTTTAAAACAGTTCCTAACATTTTTTATATTGGCGGGAGTGTGTGAGAATCGAACTCACCCAAGAGGCTATTAACCCCTCGTACCAGTTTTGAAGACCGGAAGGCACACCAGCACCCATCCACCCCCATATTTGATTACTAAGATAGTTTACCACATTTCCTATATTGATTTCAAGGATAACTTTTTGTATTATTAGATATTATGTTTTATGTTTTTATTAAAATCAAATGATTATCTCAAAAAATCCCCAGTTTACGGGCATTTCCG
>CAYJGT010000032.1:14487-16542 GCA_964370035.1 uncultured Oscillospiraceae bacterium | reverse complement strand
TATACTACTACTATTTCATGGTTGAGAAATTATCTTCAAATATTTATTTAGAAGAAACAAATCATATTGTTACAAGAACTGATGATTCTTTTCAGGTATTTTTATACAACGACTTTTCCTTGGCTAAAAGCAATGCCTCGCAGCAATATGAAATTTCTATTTCAGGGGATGCCTCTAAATATAAACTGGTTCACTACGAATGGTCTTTAGAAATAAACGATTATCAAGAATTTACTAATGACCCTAGCATTCTTCTGTACCTTAAAGGAGAAGAGATTGACCTTTTCAACATGATGTCTCACCCTAATCTTTCTTTTGAAATTTTAGACAATACAAAAAAAGCCACATTCCCTGTGACTTTAAGTGTTAATAATTTGCACTTGATAATTGTAACCCCCATTGAAAAACTTCCTTGATTCTAAGATTTTTGTTTTTCAATAACCCTAATAATGTCCCCGAAAATCCCATACGCCGTCTGCTCAATTTCAGGGTCTTGTTCAATAATTGATATAGTTCCCATTAAGTCCGTCTTAATGCTCACTATGGAAGATGTTCCTTCAACATTAGCAAGTAGTTGATTTTTCTCTAGATATGTAGGTTCTACTTTCCCAACCACTTTCTCATCTTCAATTAGTCCCTTGCAAATTAATTTGATTTTCTTTCCTTCAGAAGCGGCTTTTTTTATGTCTTCTTCAGTAATATTTTCAATCCCTTGTCGGATAATCTTGTCAGGGGTAATTTTGGCATCCATTAAAACATTAAGAAGAGCTGTCACTTTAGCGGCTGCGTCATATCCTTCAATATCCATTGCGGGGTCAGCCTCTATAAATCCTTTTTCAGTTCCACTTTTTATTATCTCTTTATAGTCTGTTCCTTTATCCATTTCCTCCAATATATAATTAGTTGTGCTATTAAGAATTCCTTCAATTCCTAAAACTTTACAGAATTTTAAGGTATCTTCTACAAGGTTAAAAATTGGCGCACCGTCCATTACCGCTGTTTCAAATAAAAGTTTACAACCTTTTTCTTCTGCCATATTCTTCAGCTCATCATAAGCCCAAGCAATAGGCCCTTTATTTGCGGTTACTACATTTTTCCCTCTCCCGAGCGCCTCCTTAATATGGTCTATTGCAGGCTGTCCTGAAAATATTTCTAATGGAGTTATTTCTATGAGAATATCATAGTCTGATGTTCTTGCAATTTCTAAAGAAGATTTACTCGATATGTCCTTTCTTCCTTCTTTAAATTTCCCTAAATTTTCAAGTTGCTCGCAGGCCTCTGCTAGATTTATTCCTTCTGGATTTTCAAGGTTTCCTCGAGTTCCAGTAGTTATGGCTGTTGTCACTATTTCTACATCATATCTTTCTTGAATCTCTTTCTCTTTTGCTTTTAGCAATTTAGATGTTGCCTGCCCAGCATTTCCAAATCCAAGAAAGGCCAATTTTATTTTTTCCATTTTCCTCTTCTTTCTCATTGTTGGTTCATCTTCTTATTTCATTTTCACTATCTTTTATTGTTACTTTATTTAATAAATCTTCTTCTATCTTATTGTAACAATAACTACTCCTTCTTACCACTATTTTGCAAGAGTTGTTTACATTAGATATTATGTTCCCACTATTAGTGTTCCCACTAATAAGAATATTCCTTGATAATTCAAGGAATATCTAAAATCTTCTATCTTCCAAATCCACAGGCGGGGAATATGCAGGTCTCACAATCCAAGCATAAACCTCCTACGCCTAAGCCTGCTAAATACTCTTTCGTAATCTCTTTATTGGCCATTACTTTTGGTAATACCAGATCAAATATAGTTCTTCTTGAGTACATAACGCAACCTGGAAGCCCCATTATAGCTCTGCCATCTTCTGAGTAAGCTATCATAAACATAGAACCTGGCAAAACTGGAGCTCCATATGATATAACTTTGCTTGCTGCATTTCTTATTGCCGAAGGAGTTGTGTCATCAGGGTCTACACTCATTCCGCCTGTGCAGATTACCATATCCGCTCCTGATTCTAACTGCTTCTTTATCTCTGCAGTAATTTCTTCAGG
>CAYJGT010000032.1:0-14387 GCA_964370035.1 uncultured Oscillospiraceae bacterium | reverse complement strand
GCAAGCTTCATCCCCTTCTTTACAGGAAAATTATTTCCTCTAGCAGCAATTACCATTTCTCCAAGGCTGTTAACTGCCTTAACTCTTTCCTCATTAATTTCTAGTAAGCCTTCCACTGTTGCAAACAGGTCTATCTTTCCTTCTCTTACATCTGTAGTGCCTATGTTTTCACCTTTGCAAATTTTTACTAGTATTTCTGCAGCCTCGTTTTCATGGAACATATTTTCGTCTTTTTCCCACACATAAATATGCTCTTTTCCCATTGAAAGCAACTCCGCCACATCTTCTTCTCTTACAACATGACCTTTCCTAAAAACTGCATCCTTAACTTCTCCTGGAACAATCTTAGTCATGTCGTGACATAGGATTAATCCAACTGCATCTTCTGTTTTAATAATTTTCATTTTTCACCTGCTTTTAATTACAAATAACTTTGAATTGCCCGCATTCAATAGATTCTTTTGTCTGGAGAACCTTGTTTCCCATATCTTCTCCTAGTAATAAAGCTTCTATAACCTTTATTACCCCTTTATGGGAAACTATTAATATATCTTTATTTCCATCATTTTCTAATATTTCAATTAAGGCTTTTTCTACTCTATACCTTAAGTCATAAAAGTTTTCACTTTTCCCCCTAGGCTTATATCTTAACAAATTTTCTCCTCGAAGTTTATATTCCTCAGGGTAATTTTCCCTTATCTCCCTAATAAGCTTACCATCCCAATCCCCTAACGACATCTCCTTTAGGCCATTTTTTGAAAGAACTTCTAGTTTGCCATTGTTAATAATTGTATTGCTAGCAGCCTCGCTAATAATTTCTGCTGAATCTTTAGCTCTCCTTAATGGGCTAGTGTAAATAATTCTAGTTTCTATGTTAAGTTTATTAAGTTCTACCGTAGATTCCTTAATTTCATTTACTCCCTTTTCGCTTAAAGGAACATCTGTCTGCCCTAAGAAAATTTTGTCCTTATGTTGCATGATTGTTCCATGTCTGACTAAAATAAACCTTTTCCCTTTAGATAGGTTAGCTATTTTTTCCGCCTTGTCCGTGCCCCACTTGGCTCTTTCATTTTTAATTCCACCTTCCTTTATGCTTTCTTTTGTATCTAGGCTTTCTCTCTTTGCAGAAAGAAATTTTTCGAAGGCTAACAACAGGTTCTCGTAATCTTCCCTTGTATCCATATCAATGAGTATTCTTTCATCACCTACTTCTAAATATTTCATATTTAGAAAATTTGTTACAGTCACATCTTTTAAGCCATTGCTACCTTTACAATCTACTATCTCTCTAAAAAACCTTTGAGGAATATATAATGGGTGGCCCTTTTTGCCTTTATATGTCGGCACCCAGAAAGACTGAGTTTCTTGTGCTTCCTCTTCTTCGTTTACTGCTTTTAATAGTTGGTGTATCACATCTCGAGTAATTAATGGTATGTCTACCGGAAGTAAAAAAACACCAAGATTATTTAGGGTTAAGTTTAATTCTATAAGATTATCTTCACAGCTCGCACCTTTAGTTCCGCAATTAGCCTCAGGTTTAGTCGCATTTCTAATTTCGGTTTTGACCCCATCTATACCTTTACTTTTAACAGCATCTAGAGTTTCAATAAGAGGTGCTTCCCTCTCGCTTAACAACTTATTTATTGCAGCCTTAACAGATGAATTCATCCCTTTTTCATAATCTTTGTTGTAAACTTCTTCTACTTTTCCCTTAACAAAAGGTTCTAGCAGCTCTCTTTTATAGCCTGTCACAAGAATAATTCTCTCTATCCCTGCAGCCTCTGTTTCTTCAATTAGCCTTTCTACTGGATTTTTCCCTAAAATATCTAAGGTCGCCTTGAATCCATTCATTCTACTAGAATATCCCGCGGCCAAAATTACTGCAATTTTATTTTTCCATCTACTTTCCATCTTCGGCTCTCTTTTTTAAAGCCCTTACTTTTACCATTTCAGCAGCAATGCTTAGGCCTATTTCTTCTGGAGTTTCCGCATAGATATTTTCACCTATTGGCGTATATACTTTAGCCAACTTCTCCATATCCGCCCCTTCTTTTTCCAGAAGTTCATATAGTAATGCTGTTTTTTTTCTGCTGCCAATCATGCCAATATATGCATTTTCCCTCTTTATGGCTTCTTCTACTACATCCTTATCTCCCATATGTCCTCTAGTTACAATTACAATATAGCTATCCTCATCAGTTTCTATTCCATCAAAAGAATTTTTAAAGCTGTCTATTACCCTAACCTCTGTAGCATCTTTAAACTTCTCTCTATTAGCAAACTCTGGTCTATCATCTATTACAACTGTTTCAAAATCCACATATCTTAACAGAGGCTCTAGTGCTTCTCCTACATGTCCTGCTCCAAAAATATAAACTGTTCCTTTTGGCATCAAATCTTCTATGTTGGGAAATTTTTCTCCTTTTTCCACATAGTTTATTTCCACAGTAGCTTCTCCGCCACAACCCATATCTAAAGCATCTTTTTCTTTTGTATTCAATTTAAAGTGAACCTTTTTGCTCTTTGCCTTAGTTTCAAAAGCCTCTTTGCAAAGAATTTCTGTCTCTGCTTCAATTCTACCGCCACCAACTGTTCCTTGTCTCATACCGTTTGCTGCAATTACTAATGTTGCTCCTTCTTTTCTTGGTGCTGAACCATTAGTCTCTATAACTCTTCCAACTACAAAGGCTTCTTGCATATCTTCTAATTTTTTAATAAAGTGGCCTGTTTTATTTAACATAAAATCTCTCTCCTTTTTTCACCTTTCTATCTTGAACCTTATCCAGCCTTTTTAAGTAGCTTCCGCAAGAACAAGGTTCTTTTATCCATCTTGAGATATCTCCTGTTTTATATCTTATAAAGGGCATGGCTTTTCGTGTTAAGGTAGTAAAAACTAGTTCCCCCCAGTTTCCATCTTCTAAAACTTCCCCTGTCTTTGGGTCAATTATTTCAAAGTATAGGTCTGCCTCTCTAGGATGATAACCTTCTAACACATAGCAGCTAACTGCTCCTCCAAGTCCTGTTTCGGTCATTCCAAAATGCTCAAAAACTTTGCAATTAAAAGCTTTTTCAGCCTTTTCAACCATTTCATCTGGCACATATTCTGCACTTACTAATATACTTCTTAGGTTAATCTTATTTTCATCGCATGCCCTTGCATGCTTTATGTAATATTCATCTATTAACTTTAAGATTTGTGTGGGAGTCGCTACTATAGATGTAATTTTTTCTTTTCTAATTAAATCTAATAATGCTTCCCATGCTTCATCCTGCTTCAAAGGGCCCTTAGGAACAACCTTTGCGCCCATTCTCTCCACACCTATTCTAAGCAAATCACCAATTGATCCAGGTGTTTTTGTAGGCATCAATATTAGTAAATTATCCGTTTCATCTATAAGGTTCTCCATCCCTCTATGGAAAAAGTCTATTGTCAATTCTTGATCTTCTTCTGTGAAAAAAATTCTTTTCGGCTTTCCTGTTGACCCGCTACTGTCTAGCGTTACAATCCTACTAACTTGTCCTTGGGAAACACAAAGAAGATTTTCATTACAGTGAAATGCCTCCGTAAAAGGAAGTTTTTTAATATCTTCTAAGAAATCTACTTGGGCTCCTTCAAGATGTTTTTGATAAAAGGAATTTTTCTCCTTGGCATATTCAATAACTTCCTTCAACTTTTTTAATTGGTATTCTTCTAGTTTTTCCCTTGCATAAGAATTACTTTCCCAGTTTGCAGCTTCACCTACGCTGCTCTCAAATTCTTCAACAGCACTTTCTTTGCTTTCTTTAACTGATGATAATGCCTTTTCCCTTCCTGCAACAGTTACTTCTCCTATTTTTTCCATGATCCACTGGTCCAAATAGTTTTTCATGTATAAATCCTCCCTACACGGTTTCTTGCCTTTAGTAAGGTAGTACGCGCTTAAAGTTATCATGCGGCATGCGTACTCGCGATTAACTCCTTAGCTTCAATTTAAATTCTCCTTGCTATGCCTTAGTTGCAACAATTAAGAAATATCCAACACCTTTTTTTCCTTCTAATTTCTTTTTTAAATCTGATGAATAGGAACACTCTTCACCCTTCATTATTTCTTCTGCTACAAAACTTTCTAGTTCACTCGTAAAGTCTTCAAAATAAATATCTGTAAAACCAGTATCGGATAAAGCTTTAATCAATTGTTTCTTGAAGAATATATTTTCATATCTAAAGTCTACATTTCTAACTTCATGAGCTTCTTCACAATCATCGTTACACTGATTATATGGAACTTCAGTTGTGGCATCTACATTTGCTCTACGAGCAGCTTCCGCAACCTCTTCTTGATCTTCCTTAGTGTAATATAAATCCGAAATAATATATTTTCCACCTTTTTTTAAAGTACAGAATGCCTCGTGAATGGCTTCATCTGGTTTGCCAATAAGGCTTAATACACATTCAGATATAATTCCATCAAAAGTTTTAGATGGAAAGGCCTCTAAAAATTCTCCATCCCCATATGTTGCTTTAGCTTGAAGGTCTCTAGTATTAGTCAATCTAACCATTTCAAGTGAAGTATCGATTGGCGAAACTTTAAGTCCAAAGTTTTTTTCTAATCTTTCTGTTGTCTCTCCTAGTCCACACCCAACTTCTAAGACAAGTGCACCTTCTTTTAATTTTGCAATATTAATTCCCTGATCTGTTATTTTGAATTCTCCTGGTCTGTACATTTTTTACTCCTTTTCTGCCTCTCTATAAATACTATTATACGCACAAAATGGTATTAACTTATTTTCCTTACTTAATACCTGCACCCTACATCTTTTTAGCCTTTCACTATCTAGTGTTTCAATATCTTGGAAAGGCATTGCGGTTATTGTAATTGTGTTTCTTCTATAAAATTGAATGAATTGATCCATTGTTTCAATATCTTGAGAACGACTTATAACTTCATCTGACAGTTCTTCTCCACCTTTATTTTTCTGGTCTAAAGAATCACCTTCAGCTCCCACTACATCCCACTTATTTATAACAAAGCCCCTGTCCTTTTTTATAATTTCTTCCGGATCTATTTCACAGCAACTTAATCCTTTTTTTTGATCCTCTTCTTTAATTTGGCTAACTAGCTTATCTCCATCTTTTAGAAAAATCGAGTAAAAACAGCAAAGAGGATGGCCTGATGTAATGGGTAAAAAATCTTCTTTTTTGATAGAATACCCTGCCTTCTCTAGCTCATTAATCACATTGAACATAGAGCCTCTTTTCTTATCTTCTGGATGTCTTCCAAAGTAGCTAACTGGCTGGAAGTGAATAGCCTTAACTATATCAATATTCTCTAAGCCAAAGTCTAATATTTTTTTGATCTGCTTTTCATTTACCCCAGGAACAACAGTAGGAACTAAGGTTGTTGAAAGCTTTGCCCTCCTTAAATTTTCAATCGCTTTCTTCTTTATTTCTAAAAGACTTTCGCCTCTTAATTTCCAGTAAATTTCATCGTCAGTTCCATCAAATTGTAGGAAAACGACAGAGGCTCCTGCCTCCTTTAGTTTTTCTGCATACTCCTTTTCTTGCCCTATTCTTTTTCCATTTGTGTTAACCTGTACAAAGTTAAAACCTTTCTCTTTTGCCAACTTAATAATTTGAGGTAGGTCTTCTCTAACAGTTGGCTCTCCTCCTGACAGCTGAAGGTTAAACGGAGTTGTCTCTCCCACCTCAGCAAGAAAGTTAAGTTTTTTTTCTATTTCTTCTATTGTCAAATCATTTGAATCGTCATTTTCAGCACTTGCGAAACAATATGGGCAATGCTGATTACATCTCTTTGTTATATCAATTACAACGCAACAAGCTGTTTGTAAGTGGTTTTCGCAAGTACCACAATGAAGTGGACATTGGCTATTTTCCACCTCGCTTCCCTTGGTTAAACTAATCTTTGGTGGAATATTAATAACCTTTTTCTCCATACTGTCCATCCACTTTTCAAAGACGCTTTGATCTATATTCATGTCCGTCAATACATGTTCATGCTCTTTACATATTCTTTTAAAATATGTCTTTCCATCCTTAAAAATGTATTGAGCAGGGATTGATTTTTTACATTTGTCACAGTAGCTACTTGTTGATATCATTACTCCCCCTCTACTTTTGGTCGAGACACGGGCTATACTACACGCATATCACTCCGTATGCCATATAATTAATAGCAGTTTTAAATTATTTTGTCAAATATATATTTTTCATAGTAACATTTTTGATTTTTCTTTCTTTTCACTTTTTCAAAGTAACTAATTCACTAATTTGCTTATTTTTTTTAAAAGTCGCTGCAAAGCCTCAATTTATTTGACTTACATATTTCAAAAGTGATATAATTCACTTGTATTGAACTGATTATAGTATCTATTCAATTACAATAATTCAATATAAACGTATCCGAGCCTAAATTTTCCTAACAATTCGAATTGTGGAAACTTAGGCCAATGGGTTTAGCTGGTAACAGGTATGCCTTCCGTGTTTGAAAAGGATTCATCAAATACTTTCTTTTTTAATAGTTAAATTTATTTTAGCCTATTAAACATCGGAATGTCACGACCTCCATTTTTATTCATGTGTACGTTTATAAACGTACTTTTTTTATGTACGTAACAACCAAAATCGTTGCTGATGTTAGTATTCGCTTCCCTTGATTTTGGTAACGTAATTAAAATGTTTATTTTTTTATTTAAAACTTTATGGAGGTTTTTATGAAACTCAGGAAAATGACGCTAAATATTAACGGTGCAGATAGAATGTTTATCTGTGACCCAAGTAAGGACACTCTAGCTGATGTAGTTAGAAGGCTTGGACTAACTGGAACAAAAGTTGGTTGCGGTAAGGGTGTTTGTGGTTCTTGCTCAGTTATCCTTGAAGGAAAGGTTATTAGAGCATGTACTAGAAAGATTGATAAGATTGCAGAGTATAGCAAGCTTACAACTATCGAAGGAATTGGAGCGCCTAACTATTTACACCCACTTCAAGTTGCTTTCATGCATCATGGTGCGGTTCAATGCGGATTCTGTTCTCCAGGATTCATAGTTTCTGCTTATCAACTACTTCAAGAAAATGCTAGCCCAACTAGAGAAGATGTAAGAGACTGGTTCCAAAAACACAGAAACATTTGTAGATGTACTGGATACAAGCAAATTGTTGACTCTGTAATGGAAGCAGCTAAAGTAATGCGTGGAGACTGTAAAGTTGAAGACATTATGGTAGATCAAGGAACTCCAGGAGAGTATTATGGTAAGCCATTAGTAAGACCTGCTGCACTAGCAAAAGTTTGTGGAGTTGCTGACTATGGTGATGATATTGAATTAAAAATGCCTGCAAATACATTGCATGCTGTAATGGCACAACCTAAAGTTGCTCATCACGCTAAAATCAAGAGCATTAACACTGCAGAAGCAGAAGCAATGCCAGGAGTATACAAGGTTGTTACTCATAAAGATGTTAACGGTTCTAACAGGCTTAACTTCTTCACATTCTCTCCAAGAACACTTGCAACAGAGCAAACTCACGTTCTTCTTGCTGAAGATAAAATCTTTAACTATGGAGATTGTGTTGCTTTAGTTGTTGCTGATACAAAAGAGCATGCTAGAGCTGCTGCTGAAAAAGTAACTATAGATTATGAACAACTTCCAGAATACACTAACTACCTTGAAGCTGCTATGCCAGACGCTATGAGAATCCATGATGATCATCCAAACGTATGGGCTTACCAGCCAACACTTAAGGGTGCTGCGTATGATACTCCCGCTCTAATTGATAATGCTCCAAATGTAGTTGAAGGTTCCTTCTACTCTACTAGAGAGCCACATATGCCTATTGAAGGAGATACAGTACAAGCTTACTGGGGTGACAATGATATGCTCACTGTTCAGTGTAAAGCAATGGCAATCGGCGCTAGTGTAGGTGATATTTCTGAAGCTACTGGTGTTCCAGTTGAGCAAGTAAGAGTTATTGAGAACCCTACTGGAGCTACATTTGGTTGGGGTATTGCAGGAGCAACTTACTCACTAGCAGCAATCGCTTGCCTAGCTTGTGATAAAATGCCAGTTGCATTATCAATGACTTATGAAGAGTTTATGGCTTACTCAGGCAAGAGAGCTCCTTCATACTCTAACTCAAGACTTGCTTGTGATGAAAATGGTAAGATAATCGCTGCTGAGTGGGACTTTGGTCTAGACCACGGTGCTTACAATGAGCTTGGAGATGACCTTGGATTTAGAACTGCTAGATTTACATACTTCCCTTACAATGTGCCTCATGTAATGGCTTTATCAAGAACTGCTTGTACAAACCATGCATATGGTACTGCATATAGAGGATACGGTTCTCCACAAGCTTATACTTGTTCAGAAGCAATGATGGATATGATGGCTGAAAAAATGGGAATTGATCCATTTGAATTCAGATGGATTAATATTGCTAGAGAAGGCGAACTAAATGTAAACAGCCACACTTACATTGACTATCCAATGGAGCAAATGATGAATACTATGAAGCCAATATATGACGCAGCAGTTGCTAGAGCAAAAGCTGAAGATACTCCAGAAAAGAGAAGAGGCGTTGGTATTGCATGGGGTGGATATAACGTTACAGAAGGAAATGAAGACCAAGCAACACTTGCTATTGAACTTCTACCTAACGGAAAGTTCGCTAAATACGACACTTGGCAAGATCAAGGGCAAGGCGGAGACGTTGGTTCCCTGCAGTGTACAGTTGAAGCACTTAAAGAGCTTGCTGTTACATTAGACGATATTGAATTAAGACAAAACGATAGTATTTACGGAGTAGATACTGGAGCTACAGCATCTTCTCGTCAGCATTACATGAATACAATTGTATCTAAAATGGCAGGAGATATGCTTATTAATGCAATGAAAAAAGCTGATGGAACTTTCAGAACTTATGATGAAATGGTAGCCGAGGGAATCCCAACTAGATACGAAGCTCAACATCAAAATGCTACAGACGAAACACTTTCTGCACTAGACCCTAACACAGGAGTAGGAAACCCAACTCCAGCTTACACTTACGGTTTATTCCTTGCAGAAGTAGAGGTTGATACAGCAACTGGTAAAACAACAGTTATCTCTTATACTTCAGTTGATGATGTTGGTGTTATTGGTAACCCAGTATCAGTTGACGGTCAAGCATACGGTGGACTTTCACATTGTATCGGATTTGCATTAACAGAGAACTATGATGATGTTAAAAAACATAGCAACATTATGGGTGCTGGTATCCCTACTATTAAGGAAATTCCAGACGACTTTAACCTAATTCACTTAGAGAACCCAAGATCAACTACACCTTATGGTTCTTCTGGTGCTTCAGAGGCATTCCAGTCATCTGGACACATGGCTGTAATTAACGCTATAAACAATGCTTGTGGAGTTAGAGTTTATGAACTACCAGCAACACCTGCGAAGGTAAAAGCTGGCATCGAAGCTTTAGCTAAGGGTGAAACTATTGCCCCTCCTAAGAAGTACTTCCTAGGATCTGACTTCTACGAGGAAATGGAAAATATAAAGAACAACCCAGTTTAAACTTACTTATAGCAACTTAAAAATATACGGTCTTCCTTTTAGGAGACCGTATATTTAAGTTATATGGTAAAATATAAGCAGCGGTAATATCGAAACTTAGGTTTTATCCTAAGATTTTACAAGCTACTAAATTTTTATTTATAGTCATAATAGTCCAACTAACCTAGTGTAGGAGAAATATATAATATGGAAGAATATTTACACAATTTTAAAGACTGTTTACAAAAGGAAATCCCTTTTTGTCAAGACACCTGCCCCTTTGGGTATGATGTTTTTGACTTTATAGAAAAGATAAAAGCTGGGAATTTCAACGCGGCCTATAAAACATTTAGAAACGGAGTTGGCTTTCCAGCTATCGTATCTTCTCTTTGCGAAGAAACCTGCAAGTCCTCATGTCCCCTAGGCTGCAGCATTAACCTAAAAAAACTAGAACGAGCATCTGTTGAATTAGCTACAAGAAAAACTCCAACAGACTATAACCTACCCCTCCGTAAACAAAAAATTGCAATTGTTGGCGGTGGGCTAAGTGGCCTTGGCTGCTTACTAAAGCTAGCCACAAAAAAATATCAAGTAGATTTATTTGAAAAAACTTCTTCTTTAGGGGGCACTGCTATGCAACACTGCTCGCCAGAAGTGGTCCAAGAAGATATTTCTCTTCAACTTGTTCATGAAAAATACAACCTATACTTAGAGAGAGAAATTAAGTCTATTGAAGAGTTATCTGAATATGATGCAATTTACGTAGCAACAGGAGCCTTGGGTTCTACCTTTGGTTTTGAACCTAACCTATCAGAAGAAGATCTTTCTCATCCAAAATATCTAGGAGAAAATTCCACAATTTCCTTTGAATGGAATGGAACGGGTGTTTTTTTCGGAGGACAATTGCTTGGTCTTAATGAAATTAACGCATTAGCTATGGGCCTTTCTTTTGGCGTATCAATTGATAATTTTCTTCGAACTGGAAATTTGAATTATGGCGATGGAAAGAAAAAAACAAATATTCAAATTGAAGAGAGCTTAATTCATAGCATAGAAGAAGTTTCCATGGATCTCCCATTTACTAAGGAAACCGCCATAGAAGAGGCTAGTCGCTGTATTAAATGTCAGTGCAATCCCTGCCAGCTCTACTGTGATCTTACTTCATTTAGTAAAAAATGGCCACTAAGAATAAGAGATGAAGTTCAGGCTACAACTCTTCCGGGCACATCTGAAGTTAAGGCAACTCCAGCAAAACGATTAATTAACACCTGCACTCAATGTGGTTTGTGTAAGGATACCTGCCCTAAAGATATTGACATGGGTGGCCTTATTCTTGAAGGTCGAAAAAGCATGCATAGGCAAGAGAAAATGCCTTGGGTCTTTAAGGAATTTTGGTTAAAAGATATGGGGTTTTCTAATGGAGATTCTTCATTAATAAAAGCACCTTTAGGAATAAATAGCCCTGAGCTCCTATTCTTTCCTGGCTGTCAATTAAGTGCTGGTGAACCTACTTTAGTAGAAAAGTCATACGAATATTTGTTAGATAAAAATCCTTCCACCGGACTCTTTCTAGGGTGTTGTGGCCTGCCTGCTTTATGGAGTGGCGATGAAGATTTAACATTAGACACAGTTAACTATATTAAAAAACATTGGTTAACCTTAGGCAAGCCTACTTTTGTAGTTGCCTGTCCTTCTTGTCATAAATTTTTTCAAGAACAACTGCCTGAAATTCAGCTAAAATATATTTATGAGTTTATTGATGTAAAAGATTTTAATAATCTAGAAGCTGCCGCTAGTAATAAAAACAAATTCATTCCGAGCTCAAATAGCGAAAAAGAGGCAATGGAAACTCTTGATGGGGAAGCCAAAACTGATAGTAAAGATAAAAATCAGATTTCTTATACTGTTTTCGACCCCTGTACAACTAGAGCTGACAGTCCAATTAGAGAGACCATTCGTAAAATCCTTCAGGGAAGTGGTATTAAAACTCAGGCCAACAACTACCATGAAAGTTTCACTGGCTGTTGTGGCTATGGAGGGCAAAGTGAAATTGCAGACCCTTCTTTCGTAGAGCATGTGAAAAACAGGCGATTAAATGAATCAGACCTTCCCTTTATTTGCTATTGCATTAACTGCAGGGACTCTTTCAAAGAAGATAGACCCAGCTCTATTCATATATTAGATTTGTTGTTTAGCAATAACCCTTCAAATCCTGATATTACTCAGCGTAGGCTCAATCGTCTCAAATTAAAAGAAAAATTGCTCATTAACTATTGGGAGGAAATTATGGAAAAGAAAGTTCATAAGTTAGAAGATATGGTAGTTATATCTCCATCTTTAGAAAAGACTTTAAGCGATTCAAAAATGTTAAAGGAAGAAGTTTTAGAGGTTATAGACTTTTGCGAAAAAACTAAAAGAGTAATTTATGACGAAGATTCTAAAACTTTTTCAGGATATAAAAAAGTAGGCAACGCTACCTATTGGGTAGAGTATATGAAGGAAGAAGCTAAAATTATTTTGATCAATGCTTATACACATAGAATTTCAATAGAATTAGAGGAGGTTTGGAATGGAGAAAAAAGAAAAAACGAAGAAATGCTTTAGGTGCGATATTCCTTTAGTTGTAATGGATACCCATTTTTCTTATTTAGGAAAAACTTTTAAACACCCAGTTCCAAGATGCCCTGAATGTGGCCAAGTGTTTATTGATCCTGAACTAGCAAAAGGCAAGATGGCTCAAGTTGAAAGCAATTTCGAGGATAAATAAGTTTATCTTTTGCAAATCAAAAATAAGCATGCGCTTTTAGGAAAAATGTCAATTTTAAAAAAACTGGCAGACCAAGACCCTTGGCTCTACCAGTTTTATTTTATGCATTTCTATATTTAGCTTCAGCTTTTTCTCAAAGGTTAATCAAAAAATCAGAAGGGGCTGCTTTAGATCCCTGTTTTAATGCCACCTTTTTTATCCCTTAACTAATTCTTTTTTCACTAGTTTTTCTAGGCCTCCCCCTAAATGCTCTTTTTCTAAAAATTCTATATACTCTTTTATCTGCACCTTTGCCTTTTGAATAGCCTTTTCTGCCTCCAAATTCCCTTTATATTTACCCAAAACATAGTCCATTCTTTTATCCACATCAACAAACTGATCTTCTAATACTAATCTATCTGCTAGACAAAAAATTGCTTTTTCATCTACAGTTCTGTGGTTAAACTTATATGTCATATGATCGCCTACTAAGAAGGCTAATTCCTTATATCCCTTATCTTCCATAATTTCAGCACACTTTTCCCCATGCTTTTCTTCAACTCTAAGCATATCATGAATTAGTCCTGCTCTCTCTATTAAAGCTATGTCTAAATCAAGGCCTCTGCTATTTAGTTTCTCACCTAAAATGCAACCAATTCTGGCAACCATCATGCTATGATTTTTGGGCCTATCTGGCGTCTTATATTCTATCAAAAGGTTTAGGCATTCTTCCTTACTTGGTAAATTAATTTTAGTCATTATCCCATCCCATAAGTTCTTCTATTTTAGTTTGAGACGCAACTACCATATCTGTACACTTCTCTATTTTTAACATTGGATTTCCTCCCTCAAGTAAAGTGTTACACTCTATCGATCCAAAGGTTTCAGTAAACCACTCAATAAAATAAGGGCCTATATCATCAGCTGCCTCTTCTGGGTTATTCAAATACATAATAGCTAATGCGCTTGTAACTATTCCACAATTAGCCTTTACGCCTAAGCCAAAACAAAATGCAGCACTAGCATCAACTAGGTCTTGATTTTCCTTACCCATCTTATCTAAGCATTCTTTCATTATTATCTGGCTGCAACAATAGCCCTTTAATTTATAATTTAATAAATCCATCGCCATATCTTCTCCTTATTTACACAAAATTAGTAAGCCTATTAAGCGTGAAATTATGAGCCTTATTGTCGAATTTCATGCTTAGATTATTAAAAATACTTTTTCTTTTCCTTATAGACTAACCTCTTATTTAATTTTAACATATTTTCATTTTTTATCAAAAAAGAGATGTATATTACATCTCTTTTGTTATTCTTTTTCAATATATGTTTTGCTTTATATGTTAGCGTAATTGGTTTTTTTATCTTCCCTTCCTTTTGTTGATGTGATAATTGTAAAAATCCCAATAGACCCTTGAATTAACGCTATCACTACCATTAAGCCTGTCCACTCATCTACAATCGCCATAGGTAATGTCATATTTTGTGTAACAGTGAATATGCCTGCTGCAAATACTGCAATAAATAAGCTGAATAGTTTCACCAATGCATAGTCGCTCATACAATCATTTTCTCCACTTTTCTTGCTCCTAATATAATTTATTAGAAGAACTCCAGAAAGCAATAAATTTCCGACTACCAGTATTAAGTTAAGCAATGACCACATTGTACTTTCTTCTATTGCAAAAGTTATTTGAACATTTAAGAATATCACTGATAGCAATAGCACCATTCCGATTATACTATATTTCATTGTCTTAATTGTCTTTGTATTCATCTAATTCTCCTTTAAGAAATTGTACACTTACTGTTAATTTAACTGTTTATTTTATGTTAGTTTTCACATATGTCTAACAGATATTTTACTGATTACTATACATATATTTTACCAAACGAACCGCAACAACAAATGTTATTTTTGATGTTTTCTTATATATTTTTTATAAAAATTTTCTTTTTTTATGGCTCTATTTCTACTTATACTTAACTATTCGCAGCTATAGGCTTCACTTATCTCTTTCATCCATTCTCTCTGTGCCATACCTACATAAATAAAAAAAGCGACCCCCTTTGAGGTCGCTAGTTTATTAGATTTTCTATA
>CAYJGT010000031.1:15348-16875 GCA_964370035.1 uncultured Oscillospiraceae bacterium | reverse complement strand
ATACTCTGGAGATAGTTTGAAGAATTCAGTTAGATATTGATTTTCATTCTCTAGATCAAAAAGTTCTACAGCTTTCTTGTTACATAAAATATTTTTCATGTCAATATCCCAGATATTTAGACATAAAGGTGTTACATCTACAATCCCTTTAAAGTTAATCCTTGATTCCGCTGTTGGCTTCTTATACATTATTTCTCCTTGATAGCTTACTAATTTATTAAATGTCATCGAATAATTATAACATTAAACAAATATGAAAAAAAGTAAATTCGTTCGAACTCTGTTTAACTATGTTAACTTGTAATTTACAGCTTGTGATTGGTTATATATTTGTTTTAATTTATTTAAGCATATACTTCTTTTTTGACAATAATAATTCAAGAAACTCTTCTTTATAAACCGGTTTTTCAAAGTAATATCCTTGAGCAATATCACAATTTGATGACCTAAGCCATTTTGCTTGAGTTAAAGTTTCAACGCCTTCACAAACAGTTACTAAGTCAATTTCATTTGCCATTTTAATTATATTTTTGATAATAGCATTTCCTCGATTAGTCCCAAATCCAGAATCTAAGAAACCTTTATCAATTTTCAATGTATTAACATCTAATGAAGCTAGCCTATTTAGTGACGAGGCTCCTACACCAAAATCATCAATTGAAACTTTAAATCCAGCTCCTCTAAGTTCCTGAATTTTATCTTTAATAATTCTTTCTTCTAGCTCCATGGCGCTTTCAGTAATTTCCAGTTCTAACTGACTTGATTTCAAATCATACTTGTTTAAAATTTCAATTAATTTTTTAGCAAAATCTGCTTCAAACAATGTATGATTAGAAAGGTTTACAGAAATTAATGGAATTTCACTAGTTTCACTATTATTCTTAATGAAACTACAAGCTTCTTCAAAAACATAATAGTCTAAATTCGCAATAAAACCATTGGATTCAAATACAGGAATAAATTCATTAGGATAAATTTCTCTATCACTTCCTTCTTTTTTCCATCTTACCAGTGCTTCAGCTCCACAAATAGTTAAGCTATTAAAATCTATTTTTGGTTGATATTTTAAATAAAACTCCTTCTTTTCAATTGCCAATTTCATATTTGCAATTATGTTTAGCTTTGCATCTTCTTCTTTTTCCATTTCTTCATTATAGTAATAAATTGTACTGTTATAAGTTTTCTTTCCTTTTATTCTAGCAATGTCGGCAGACTTTAACATTTTAGTTAACTCTAACGATGGGTTATCAATTATAAATACGCCTGTAGAAGTGCTTAAATTTAGGTTACCTCCTAAGCGCTCGTTTAAGGCACAGCAAATACTGTTATCAGTAGTGTTTGAGTTTTTCTTAACTTTTTGTAAGATATAAAAATGGTCAACAGCTTCTCTCGCAACTAATGCGTCTTCATTGTTATACTCTTTTATAAGAGCTTCTGACATTGAAATTAAAATGTCATCTCCCTTTTTTACACCAAAAATAGTATTTATCGAATTAAAATTATCTATGTCAATAGAAATTATTTCAT
>CAYJGT010000031.1:0-15338 GCA_964370035.1 uncultured Oscillospiraceae bacterium | reverse complement strand
AAAAGAATATTAGAGGCCTGTTCCTTAAAGTAAATAAATGAATTACCTCCTGTAAGCTCATCTTTGTTTAATGCTGACAAAACTAAGTTTTTTCTCTTGTTCTTTTCATAGAACTTATATATAACTAGTATTAAAATTATTAAAACAAAAGCAAAGAGAATAAACCCTATATTTTCTCGAATCAAATTAGATATGTTATATTGAGAAAATTGATTCAATTGCTCTACTGCAACAATATGATTTATTTCAGATTCTGGCATATGAGCATACATTATATTGAAAATGTTTAAGGTTTCTTTTGGCATGTCTTTAGAAATCCAAAGCTTTAGATCGAAACTTCCTGTAGATGTAAATGTTTTAAAATCTCGCGTCAATTGATTAGAAACTATTGGCAAAGAGTACTCACTTAACAAGATAACATCAATGTCTCCATCATTATATTCATCAGCAATTTCAGTTAAAGAATTAAATACAGTATGTTTACTATGATCAGAATAATTTTCCGTGCTTTCGAAGCTAGTTGGATCCATAGTTGAAATGTTTAAATGCGCAACTACAGCATCTGTATCTTCAACAATATGCGCTTCCTCATCTTCCATCAAATATATAAGAGGTGAATTAAAATAAGACTCAGATGAATAGAAGCTTTCTTCAAAGGATTCTAAATCACCTAATACAGATAGTATTAAATCACAATTTTCCAAGGCATATTCTTCATCGCTTGGATTGTTATCATTTAAATTGTACGGAACAAACTCTATGTCATTAATCCCATACTCCTTTGCAATCGATTTAAAAGCTTCAACTGATATTCCAGTAGGTTCTCTTTTTTCATTCATATAGGTAAAAGGTGCATAGGATATTTCATATCCTACTTTTAAAGGGGTATTTTGAATAAAGTTTAGTTCATCTTTTGTAAGCCCTCTTCTTTGAATCGATACATTAGTGTGATATTTATTACTCAGTTCCGATAAAAGATTTCCATCTCCTTTTATAGCTTTTTCAAATACTGATTCCATTTCATCAAATTTACTATCATCAAATAATAGCATATGTATAGGAGCGCTCCCTAAATTTAAAACTGTTTTGTAATTATCAAAACCATCGAACATATCAGCGGCCAAGTAAAAATCTGCATCCAACTTCTGATAAGTGCTCTGGTCGCTTCTAACATAATTAACAGAAATATTATTTTGCTTACAGTACTCATCTAAATACTCTTCAAAAGGACTTCCATAATAACTTGCTACCGTTTTCCCATCAATCTCAGAAGGCTCATCATAGTGATAATTATTACGCTCATAATTTGTTTTAGTAGTAACGAGGGAAAACATTGTATCTCCAATAGCAGATGAGTAGATATACTTCTCCTCCCTTTCTTCCGTTCTAAGGAAAGGTCCAACTACATCAATTTCACCATTTTCTAGAGCTTCTAAAGCCAATGCTAGCTCTTCAAATTCAACATACTCAAAGCTAGCATCTGTATAATATTCCATTCTTACAATCAGGTCATATAAATATCCTTTGTTATAGGGCGAATCAATATTATCGATTCCTCCAAATCCTTCGGTATATCCGATTCTGTAAACTTCTTTAGATTCAGTTCCAAAAATATTAGCAGCAAAAACAGAACTAAATGAAAAAAATATCACAGATAGAAAGATTATTATTCTTTTCAATTTTGTGTTAATGCATACTTTCATTTTGCCTCCAAAATATATTGTGATATTGATATATACTTTTTCTCACAATACCAAGTAAAATAACCGATATCTTTTATCAACATATACTCTAGCTATATTTGAAAAACTTTATTTAAACTACCTACATTATAAAACATGTCCATGTAATTTTCTACCAGTGAAGGAAAAATACAGGAAATAATCATGAAACTAACAAAAAAGAAACAAAAAAGTATTATGAAAACTTTTATAGAGTTAATTCCACTCTTTCCAAACATTAGGGCAATATCCAACAGTGGACAATTTTCCGTTTCTCACAATAGGTGTAAGAATAACTTCTTGATAGTCTAAAAGCTTATCTTCTTTTTGGTCTTCAGAAATATGTTGAACTAGAGCTAAGGCATCCTTGTTTTTACACTTTTCATTGATTAAATTATTTAATCCTCCAACTGATTGACTTATACTTCTTAGCTCCCCCTTACTTATCTCTTTTTCTTTCATATCAATAAACTGAAATTTTATTTTTCTTTCTTTAAAGTAACGTTGAGCCTTTTTGGTATCGTTACATTTTTTTGTTCCAAATATTTGAATATTCATTTAATCCTCCTAAAAAATATTCGCTATATACTGATTATTCCCACTTTTTTAATATTATAACAAAATTCGTTAAAACAACAAAAAAGCTAAAAAGCATTTTGAGTGCTTTTTAGCTTTTTTATTCTAATTCCTCAAAAGTTAAATTACTTGAGCTGCTAATACATTTTTAAAGTGGGTAAGACTGTAATCATGTCCTTCTTGATTAAAGCTTGCTACACCTTTCTCATGTACTACAACCTTATATCCTAAATTAAAGGCATCTACTGCGGCATGTAATATGCAAATATCCGTGCATACTCCAACCAAATGTACTTCTTTCACATCTCTTTCCTTTAATTTTAAGTCTAAATTTGTTGCACAAAATGCAGAATACCTAAGTTTATCCACCTTAAGATATTGATTAGCAGGAACAGCTTCTACTGCATCCTTTACTTCGCCATATAAAGCCTGTCCTTTTTCATCATATGAATGTGCAGGGAACATTTCCTTTTCAATGTCATAGATGTCATCAATATCATGTTTATCAGTGGCTTCAACTATAAATTCTCCATTTTCCTTAAAATCATTAATTAAGTTAACAATATATTGTTCTAAATCTTGTCCAGGTTTTCCGCATGTTAGCTTTCCATCATCTGCTACAAAATCATAAATATAATCAATTACCAATAAAGCTTTTTTCATTTTCTCCTCCTACCACATTTCGAAGAACATTAGAATTGCAGGAATGAAAGCTGCAAATATTCCTTCAAATATACAAAGATATGACATTTTCTTACCTAATGGTTTTTCAAGTATATTCTCTACATAAGTTGCTCCCCACAAAATTGCCCATGCGAACCAAAGATATGCGTATTGATACAATCCTGAATATATTGAACTTCCACCCATAATTATAGCAAATATTGCAACCATAAATGAATAAATTCCAGAAACTTTCTTATCAATATTGAATAATAATCCAACCGCAATAATTACATAAGTAAAGCCAAATAAAAAACCCCCTGCTACGTTTGAATAATCAAGCATAGTTTTTGCATGGAATAATCCAATAAAGTTTCCGCCAACAAGGACAATACCAGTAATAATATTCATAATTGAAATACTTTTGTAATCACATTGTTTTAAAAACATGTAACCATTTGAAATTAAAGTGATACCTACAAATGTTAATGCTACTCCTAACATAACTCCTCCTATTTCTAAAATAATAACTATGTAAACACAGGTGTCAAGACACCTAAATTTAACATAATATTCTCCTATTGTCAACATATTTACATATTAATAATTAATGCTATACTAGCATTAGCATTAATTTTAATATGTTCACAAGTATTGAATTAATAAATTCTATAATTGTATACTATTTGTACCATTAATTTAAAATATGCAGTACTTAGGATTAAGGAGTTATTTATGAAAGCCACAGATAGAAAAGATTTAATAGTAGAAAGCTTAAATAAAACGACATTACCTATAAGCGCCTCAACCTTTGCAAAGTCTTTAGGTGTTAGTAGACAGGTAATTGTGGGAGACATAGCCCTTCTTAGAGCCAAGGGTTTCTCTATTATTGCTACACCTAAGGGTTATGTTTTGGAGGAAAAATCCACAACAAGTTATATAGTACCTTGCTGTCATGATAGTGAATCTTTATTAGAAGAACTTTATACCATTGTTGATTGTGGTTGTGGAGTCTTAGACGTTATAGTAGATCATCAAATTTATGGACAATTGGTAGGAAAGCTCCATATTTTTAGTAGAAAGGATGCAGATGACTTTGTTAAAAGTATGAAAAAAGAAAATATGAAACCTCTTTGCAGTGTGACTAATCAACTTCATCTTCACACTTTAAGTTGTCCTTCTGAAAAGCATTTTACACAAGTAAAAAAGGCTTTAGCTGATAAAGGTTTTATAACTGACAATTAAACATTTTTTTCTATTTCACCTTCTATTTTCGAAACTTGTGCTGGAGTTTTTACTATGAATGTAAAGTATCCAATATGAAAAATCCATACAAAGAATAAAATCATTCTCCCTATTGGAACTCGAGACATCATAAGGAATCCAATGGTCATAGTTGCTGTAACTAATATCATAATTCTAATTTTTGCTTTCCATGGCATACCTTTCTTTTCTCTGAAGGACTTTAAGTTTTCTTTATACAATTTAGTCTCTGGAAACCAATTGTTAAGCCTAGCTGAACTTCTTGCAAACCCAAAAGCTGCGATTAACAAAAATGGAAAAGCAGGAAGCAACGGAACAACAGCCCCAATAGCCCCGAGCCCTAATCCGACTAATCCTAAAATTAAATATAAAGTTCTTTTAATATTCATAATTTCTCCCTAATATACCCTTCAGTAAAATATACTTTTACAACTTTCTTCTATTTCTCAAAAATAATGCTCATAACAGTTGTTGAATTTAATTGCATTGTTAAAACTTTCATGGTAATTTTCCTGTAGAAACTACTGTAGTATAGTTAATATTTTGTAATATTAACTCCTCAATTAAGGTTGCAACAAAAAAAATTATTACAACCTGAGCTAACAAAGAAACCCACTGCCATAAAATTTGATAAATTACGAATTTTTTTGAATCTGATAATAAGTTTACTAGCCTCTTTTTAACCATTTTACCTTTAATACCTTTAAATTTACTGAAACAAAATATTTATTTCATCTTCTCTCTTAGTTAGTTTATACTGACTTTCTTCCATAGTCAAGCTATTAAAAAAGAATGCCAGCTTTTTTAATTAAAATATTGAAATTATCGTGAAAATGTCGTTGGAATTATTAGATAGTTAAAAAATTGACCCTCCCAATATTGTGTGGTAAAATAATTAGTAAGTGATTAACAGCCTGGATATAATAACTCACATCTAAGGTTTTCCAAATAGGCATTATTGAATAATTAATAAACAATAAGTTAATCCAACATACAATTAATAACATAGTAAGAATTAATATATTAAAATTCTTACTATATTTTTTCTCGCTAGCCACAAGAAGTTTATGTCAATATAAGGGGAATTTATGGGAATACTAGAATTATTATTTATAGCTATAGGTTTATCAATGGATGCATTTGCCGTTTCAGCATGTAAAGGTTTAGCATTAGGCAATACTAAAAGTAAAGAAATATTCCTTTGTGGAGCTTGGTTTGGTGGATTCCAAATGATAATGCCTTTTTTGGGATTTATATTAGCAAATACCTTCGCAAAATATATAGTCCCTGTAGCCCCTTGGGTAGCTTTTTGTTTGCTTATTTTAATTGGTGGGCATATGATTAAAGAGGCCTGTCTTAACAATCAGGAAGAAAACCTTAAGCCAGAATTAGATTACAAAACCATGTTCCTATTAGCCGTTGCAACTAGTATAGATGCTTTTGCAGTTGGCGTAACATTTGCTTTTGTCCCTATAGTAATTATTCCAGCTACTAATTTTATTAACACATTGCTAGCAGTAATTATCATAGGTATTATCACATTTATCATTTCTTCCATTGGAGTTAAGATTGGAAATATATTTGGTTGTAAGTTCAAATCAAAAGCAGAGCTTATAGGAGGGATAATTCTAATTTGTATAGGTTTAAAAATATTGATTGAACATTTGTTATTTTAATAGGATTATATGCTCTGCCAGTATTGTTCAGCGTTGCTTCACAATGGTAGATAGGGAATTTATATTAGCAATCTAATATAAATATAACTTTTAGCTTTTCCTCTTGAAGGGGGGCTTATGTAGTTAATAATTATAAAGAGGAGAACAAGAATGTTAAAATTTATCGGAGAAATATTAACACCGTATCAAACATTAGAAGATTGCCCTTCCAATATCAGAGAAGATGGCCCTCTTTGCGAAATTAAAATATATGATGAATATAAAGACGGACTCTATAGCCTTAAAAAAGGTAAAAGAATTCTAATTCTATATTGGTTTGATACTGAAAACAGAGTTGCAGAAATAGTGGAAAGACGTGACGGCTCAGGTTTCTATGGGACTTTTGCCCTAAGAACCCCTCACCGACCTAATCCTATTGCGGCTTCTACCCTTCCCATAACAAAGATCGAAGGTAATTCTATTTTCGTTAAAGGCCTAGATTGTCTATCAGGGACGAAATTATTAGATATAAAGCCTTCTATGGAGTAAATAACAATAGTTTCCTCTAGTTCTCAAATTGAGAATTATATAGTTCTCTATGCTTACCCATACCTACAATTTTCCCATCTTCAAGAACTATTATTTTGTCTGCATCTTTTATAGTTCCAATTCTTTGCCCTACTACAATTCTAGTAATGTCCTTACATTCATTATTTAAGGTTTCTCTTAATTTCCTATCGGTTTTATAGTCAAGTGCCGAAAAGCTATCATCAAAAATAAATATTTCCGGCTCCCTGTAAATTGCTCTTGCAATTGAAATTCGTTGTTTTTGTCCTCCGGAAAGATTCTTCCCTCCTTGTGCAATGTGCGATTGGTGCTTCTCTTCTAAATTGGTTACAAATTCACCAGCTTGTGCTATTTCAATGGATTTCATCAATTTATCTTCTACATCATCTCTGTTTTCATTATCTCCAAAAATCACATTTGACTCTATATTCCTGAAAATAATGTTGCTCTTTGAGAAACGTAACCTATCATTTCATTTAAAATTTCTTTTTTGTATTCTTTTACATTTACTCCATAGAATTTCATATATAATAAATTTTCTTTTACTTTTCCAAACAAAAAGACGACTTACGTCGTCTTCATATTTTTATCTTATTTAGGTTTCTAAATTACTTTAAAAAGCAAGTTTTCCTAAACCGTTATCTTTTTCATCTGACGGTTTTCACATACGCTCTCTCCATTAATTATGAGTCTTGTTTGGTATCTGCAATTTGAATTTCTCTAAGGTTAACTCCTTGAGGAAGTTCATAAGCAAACTTAATTGTTTTTGCAACATCTTCCACTTTAATCGCACCAACACCTGTAGAAGCTTTCCACTCCATATATCCATCTTTTATTGAATCACTAGTTGTGTGGCTTAACAATTCAGTGTCTACAGCTCCTGGACAAACCCTCATAACTCTCACATTATGTGAAGACAACTCCATACGAGCTACTTCTGAAAGGCCTACAACTCCATACTTTGACGCACAATATGCAGCATGATTCCCAAACGGCTTAACTCCAGCTATAGATGAAAGGTTTACAATTGTTCCAGACTCTCTTTCTTTCATATCATTCATTACGATTTGCATTCCATTCATCACGCCCATAACATTTACATCAAGCATTTGCTGCCACTCTTTTGCATCTTGAGTCTCAAGGTTTCCAAGAAGCATAACACCTGCATTATTTACTAATAAATCAGTTTTTCCATATTTTTCTTCTGCAGATCTAACTGCTGCTTCAAATTCTTCCTTATTTGTCACATCTACTTGCTTACACATTGTATTAGGTAATCCCATTTTTTCTAGTAAATCAACTCTTCTTGCTAAAAGTAACAAAGGATATCCCGCTTCACTAAATTGTTTCGCCATTTCTTTTCCAAAACCTGAACTCGCTCCTGTAATTACAACTAATTTTTTCATATTTCCTCCTTGTATTTCGTGTTTTTCGTTTAATTCATTACTAACTTTATCACTATTGACTTTTTTACTATTATAGCATAAAATACTGTAATATACTTAATAAGTATAGCCTTTATAATATTAAAGTCAATAAGGCACCTTTATATCCCTAAGAGAATTGGAGGTAACTAATGGAAAAAGTAATAGTTAATTCAGAAATAGAAATCACATTAAAGGTAATTGGTGGAAAATGCAAACCTCTCATCCTTTATCTTCTAATTGAAGATGGTCCAAAACGGTTTAAAGAATTAATGACTGAAGTTACTCAAATTTCACAAAAAACTCTTACAAACCAGCTAAGGGAGTTGGAAGCTGATGGCATTATTCTTAGACAAGCATTTAATGAAATACCTCCAAGAGTCGAGTATTCTATAACAGAAAAGGGGGAAACTCTGTTCCCCATTTTGGAACTTATGTGCGACTGGGGATATCATAACAAAGGCGATAAATTTGAAATTGTAAATCCTCAATGCAAATAAGAATTTACTCATTTATACCTGTTTTCTTTATGTCTTCGAATATTTCATATAATCTTAAAGATGATTCTTTATCCAATTAAAAAAATGAAACATTTTTACCTTTTAAAATCTTCTCCTTCCTTCCATTCATATTGTATTCCTATATTTTGTTTATAAAAAAATATACCAGTAGTATATACTGCTGGTATATTATGTTATTTACAATAATTTGAGTCAAAATTATCTATATCTTAATCTAAGCTGTAGCATCAAAGTTTTCATCTTCCTCTACCTTTTTTCTAGAAAAAAATGTCACTGTTCCTTGAACAATAGCTATTATCGCAAAGTATATTGTCCATTCATCAACAATTATCATTGGTTGAGTCATGTCTTGTGTTAAGAAAAATAAGAGAATAGCTCCTAAGGCAGGAATTAAGCTAATTAATCTTAACAAACCTTTTTTCTTAATTTCACCGTACTCTTCTTCTTCCTTTCGCCCTGTAAAGTATGTTACTAATAGCATTATAGTCATTATCCCTGTCACTACAGTTAGAATTAAATCTAATAGAGACCAAGCTGATCCACTTGCCAATGGTACCTCAGTTTCATCAATGTTTGTCGGTACCTCTGCTAAAGGTGTAGGTATCGCTGGCAGAGTTGCTACAGGCACTACTGCTACCGGTACTGGTGTTACTGCTGGAATGACTGGTGTAGGCCCAGGTGTTGGCGTTGGGTCTGGAGTAGGTATTGGATCTACCACTGTAGCAACCTCCAAAGACGGATCTCCTAAATCATTTCTTTCAACTACTCTTTCTTCACCGGTTGGTGGAGTATCTGTGTAAGTTAATAAGTGTTCTTCGTTAGTAGGATAGTTTCCATCTGCTAGATTTGGATCCGTTACTTCAATATAGAAGTTTAACTGAACTAGGTTTCTATCTATTTCTCCAATGTTTACCTTAATTTGCTCTCTTTCTCCACCTGCATAGCTAATTGTTTCAATATAGTATTGGTTTACTTCAGGAGTGTTGTCTGGACTTTCAGTTAATGTAATCTCTACACCTCCACGCTCTAAAGTTATAGGATGCGTGTTATCAACTAAAATTCTGTAATCTTCTGTAATTATATCCGATAAAATTGCATCAGAGTATGTCGATTCTAATGCTTCTGTAGGCAAGGGTTCTGATCCGCTGTAGAAAACTTTTTGTAAAGCGGAATTTAATTTATCACCACTTACATCTGCTACATTGCTAAAGTCTGCTTCTGTAGTGCCTAATTCTTTTAACCATCCCTCAATAACAATATCGTTTCCCTTAGTATAACCAACACGCCCGTGTAAATTTACTCCAATAAAGTTAATTGCAGCACCAAACTCTCTTTTTAATTCAGCAGCCTTACTAATACCATTAGCCTCTTCTAATAAATTAGTATACTGATAACCTTCACCATAAGAAGTTGCCCCTATTCCATCATGATACTGAGATGTTGTCCCAATAAACATACGGTGATAAAGCTCTGTCTCTGCCTGATCAACCCCATCTCCATGCATATCAAAAGTAAGCTCCCTAGTATATGAAATTGCATTAATTTGATTTCCTGGGCTTACTTCATCTCCCCAAAAGTTTGGAGTTTGTAGTACACGATAATACATATCTCTATGGCCAACGTAAACCTCTGTGTCATCATGAGATACAAAAACTATAGTTAAAGGTCGTTCGCTGTCCTCTTGATTTCTTGATTCAGCAAAAAGTTCAGCCTGCTCCAAAGCCAATGTGTAGTCTGAGGTATAATATCCAGCAGGGTTTACTGTGCCTTCTGGGTATGTATGCACCACTTCTCCATCTCCATTTCTATAAGCAAGTGGAGATACTGGCGTTTTTAATGATCCATCAGCATTATAGTCAAGTCCATTTGCAAAGTTTGTGTCAAATGCACCTTCATCACTTTGGAAATTAAAACTATTTAATGTGTTTCCACCAAACTGTACTAAAGCTACTCGGTTATTTGCACTATTTCCGTTTGCTAGTAGCTCTCCTGCTATATCGTTTACAGAATCAACAGAAGCCTCCCATTCAGTTTCCTCCGCCCAAGCTGATTTATTTAAAACAACCACTACATCCGTGTCTTGAACTTCAGGTTGTATCATAAAATCAAATTGAATATTACCAATAAGTTGTTCATAGTCGGTCCACTGTGCAGTTTTATTACCATATAGCTCTCCTGGCTCTACGGTAGTCCCTTCAGTTGTAGTGCTTAATGATTCACGAAGTACCAAAGCAGGGCTCCCTGCTTCTTCCATGTATTCCCATTTTCCGTTTTCAAAAATTGGTTCAATGGTTCCAGAGCCTACCATAATTCCATAATCAGCGGAAGCATTGGTAGAATCACTAAATCCTGAGTAATAATCAGGGTTTCCCCCATTAAAGTCTAAAGTATTATACTCATCCCAATAAGAGTCTTGCACATCATAAGATACTGTTTGATATAATGAGTATATGTCGATATTTCCATCTACTACTATGTTTTTATTAATCATATAGTAATACGGGTCATAATAAAGAGGATCTGAGCCTGAGCCATCCTTCCTATAAGATAGTCTCTCTAACTCATTTCCTATTTCTACATTAGTTGCATTTCTATCTACAAGACCGAATTCATCAGTCGTATAAACTGGCATCTGAGAAGGCTGTTTTGCGCTCCACCCTATAAATCGTAGTTCTTCAGGGTTAATTGTATCTCGGTACTGTATTTGTGAATCTAATAAACTAGCAAGAATCTCATAATTATTGTTATAAAGTTTATTTACATTAATAGGAGCTCCTGCAGTATAGTTTCCTGTACTAGGATCATATGAATGTGGAGTAACAGTAATTGCGTCCTCCTCTGGTGCTGCAAAAGATGTAAATGGTATACCTGATATAATTATAATGGCTAAAAGGACACTAATTATACCCCTCCATCTCAACTTATTTCTACTTTGTTTCATTAATTTCTTTCCTCCTCTAGTAATCTAGTTTTTTTATTCTTTAATTTACTTATAATAGCTCTTCTTAGTTGGAATATAAAAAGAGCGTTTCATATTAAATGTAAACACTCTTTAAAGTTAATTATATCAATTAATTTTAAATTAAGCAAGTAATTTTAAACATTTTCGCGTTTTCGCGTTTTCTTTTCTGAATACAGATTAGTTAATTTAAGAAACTAAGCAAACAGTACTGCCTCCAAAATAATTTGCTATTACTAATCCTATTGCCACTAAACCTATATATACAAAAACTAATTTTAAATCAGTTTTTGTAAAACTCTTTATGTTCTTTGCTTTTTTGAATTCATCTATGATTTTCATTTCCTTCTTGTTCTCCTTTACCTTAACTTTAAAAATTTATATGTTATTAAAGTTTTTTGTGAAGCGTTTCTTAATAAATAATTACCCTGAAATATTAGGGACAATCACATATTTCAAGAAAGAACTTTGTTAATCCAAGATCTATTTTAAGGCTTGCTTATTTTCAATTCTTCTATTTCTTCCCCACAAGCATGCATCTGTTGATACCATTATTAAGTTTAAAATATATAGAAATATTACTATGTCATAGCTATAGAATATTTTGTTTAGTATTCCTGCAATATACCCTAGTATAAGTACTAATAGAAAACTTAAACTTTTTCCATTAGTTGACCTGGATTTATATGACTTATAAATTGATAAAGGCCACGCTGCACCAAAACACAATAACATAATAGCTTCAAAAATACTCAAATTCTTCCTCCTGTAAGACTAATTGTTAATAAGCTTTATCTCCACCTAGCTTTTTAACTTTTCATTTAACTTTTTCACTTGATGTCGTTCTATTAACCACATCACAATATAAATTATAACATTAAATAGTGTGAAACTCATAACGACAGATACCATGTATTCTAATACTAACAGGGTATTCCAGGTTCCCATTCCAGAGGTTACAATCATATTGCAATCTCCTACTTGATCACGTCCAGATATAAACTCTTCTACAAACAGAATTGGTGGAAGCTGCCCTCCTTTTATGGCTTACAATTACCGCAAGGTTCATATCCCTGAGATACTATAGATTCTTCACTATCCGATACATCTTTCCTATTTTCAACATTCATATCATCCACGCTATAGCAGCTAGGTTTATGATATTTATCTGTATTTGTATTTAATACATAAGAAGTTTTTGCTTTAGATACTCCTGAATTGGAGCCTTCTTTATTAGCTTCCCCGCCACTTTCCTGTGAATTAATTAGGGATTTACTGTTTCCTGTAAGATAGTCGATTTCAATACCAGGCTGAACATTATAACAGAACACATTAAACTGGATTCCTTCTCCACCGTCTTCTACAGATTCCCCTTCCATGAGAACCCCTGTAGCAATTAGATTCTCTCCTTCAAATATAGGTGTTACCCTATAATAAACGTTATTTCCTGTCTCTTTCACATAGTCTGCTACCATATTTTCAAAAGGCAACATTCCTTCTGCATTCATATATCTTGTTCCTGTAATAAGATTTTCTTCATTCGCATTTTCTCCAGTTAGTTGAAAACCTATTAAGTGTGATCTATTATATAAATATTTTCCATCTACATTTTCGTAGGTTATACTTTGCCAACCTGAAGGCTCTATATGACTAATTGAACTTCTGTCTTCTGCTGGCATTATATCAGTGCCAATGCTTGCAGTAGCAACGCCACACCTTCCCAAGCTATCTAGGGGATCATAGGCTTCGAAAGAAATATTAGTAAGCTCCTCCTCTGAAAAATATGGTATATTTCCATTTATCTCTACGAAGGGGCTTCCATCGTATGAAGGAATCTCTCCAATATCTATTAACTCTTGTTCTACTTCTTTTATTGGTATCGGTTCTTGAGTCTTTGCAGATGCTTCATTTAGAGAGCATCCTGTCAGAGAAAAGACTAGTAAAAAAGTCAATAATAATGTTGTGCTTATAAGTAGTTTCTTTTTCATTTTTTTCTCCATTCTTCTACAGTTATTTTTTCATGAGAGTTGCCTTCAAACTCTTCTATTAAGGTAAGTTCCCAATTTTCTGTCTTCACTTCTACGTCAAAGTATTGATCTCCCGGATATCTTCTGTTCCACTTACATAAAAAAATCTTCTCAATTTCTTCTTGAAAATCTTTTAGAGAAGTATTTTCAACAAAACAATATTCTCCCTTACCTGCTTTAGCAAGGAAATTATCGTCCGTTAATATTTTATTTTCACTTTCTTGGGCATCATGGAATTGTTTTTTAGAATAACTGTTCATCCAAAGCTTATTTGTACCACATTTGCTTAAAATATATTCTCTAAGTTTTTTATCTTGGCTTTGGCGCCTTTTGTTAAACATCATTCCAAAAGAGTCGTCTATTGGTGCAAATACAATCATCTAGCCTTCCTTATTTCTCTTTGCTTACATTAGAATATTAAGTTAAATCGCAAAATTTACCATTCAAAAAATCCACTAAAGCTATAGGATTGATTGATATTTCGCTGCCTTTTACCCCTGCGCTAACCCCAATTTCATCAAATAATTGAGCTGTTTCATCTATATAAGTAGGAAAATTCTTTTTCATTCCAATAGGAGAGCAGCCGCCTCTAATATAACCTGTAATTGAAAGTAAATCTTTCATTGAAACCATTTCTATTTTCTTGTTTTCACTTACTGTTGCTGCCTTTTTTAGGTTAAGTTCACAGTTTAACGGCACACAAAAAACATTTATCCCATTCTTGTCGCCTTTTGCGACCAAAGTTTTATAAACTCTGTCAGGGTCCATTCCGAAACTTTTACAATCTTCAACTGTCAAAAACTTCTCTTCATCAATAACATATTCTCTAATTGAGTATATGATTTTCTCTGAATCTAAAAGCCTCATAGCATTTGTCTTTTTCAAAACTCCCCCCTATTATCCTGCTCTACTTCCATTTGGTATAGGCTTCTCTGGCATAGCTAGAACTGGAGTAATTCCATCCTCATAGCCTATGTCAAATAACATTCCCTCTGACAACTCTCCAAACATTTTTCTTGGCTCCAAATTAACTACAAATAAAGCTTGTTTACCTTCAATCTCTTTTGGATTTTCTCTTTCTTTCTTCATGCCAACTAGAATAGTTCTTTTAAATGTCCCAAAATCAACTGCAAGTTTAACCATCTTGTCTGATTTTTCTACATCCTCAACTTGTTCAATTGTTCCAACTCGAATATCTATCTTTCCTAACACATCCATATCAATACTAGGTTTAATATTGCTCATTTAGCCCTCCTTATAAATTTTTATTAACTGAAAATTAATTCATATTTTAGAATTGTTCTTTTAAAGTCATGTAAATTTTTTGTTTATTAAAAATAGAAAAGTTTACATAAAAAAATTATAGTCGTCTTATTGTGTGTATCATTAAAAAGAAAATCTATAACAATATATTGAAACCTTAATGCCCTTCAATATTCCTAATATCTAGGGATCATATTAATTCTACGAAAATCCACATTCCTATTTCCTTAATATTTTATCCATAGCCTTCCCTTTTGCAAGTTCATCTACTAATTTATCCATGTATCGTAATTCTTTCATAATTGGATCTTCTATTTCAACAATTTTCACTCCACAGATCGACCCTTTAATTAAAGACCTATTCGGATTAGGTGAAGGCGCGACTTTTATAAACTCTTCCATATCAATACGTTCATTAATTTTTGACTCTAATCCATCTACAGTGTCTCCTGTTAGCCAGCAAATTACTTCATTAACCTCTTCTTTTGTTCTTCCTTTTCTTTCAGCTTTTGCTACATAAAGATCATATACTTCTGTAAATTTCATTTTAAAAATATTATGCTCAGCCATTTCTTCTGTTCCTATAATTCATGCACCCTCTCAAAATCTTCAAATATCTCATAGTACATTTTTAAGTATTATTTTCTGATTAACCTTCTAGGATTTCTTTTACATACTCTATAGTTCCATTAACCTTCT
>CAYJGT010000030.1:0-17206 GCA_964370035.1 uncultured Oscillospiraceae bacterium | reverse complement strand
AAATTGTTGAAAAAGCTTTAAGGGCATTAACAACTCCTGTTGAAAAACAAACAGTATTTGAGTAGAAAGAAATATATAATTGAATAGTTTTCGAACTTTAAGTAAGCCACAAGCAATTGTGGCTTTACTGTTAAATTGGTAGAAAAACGTAATATGTATTTTTACTATCAAAAAATTGTGAACCGTAAAACAGTAAATTATCTAGAGTGAATTTTCAATATAACTAAGTGGTTTTTGAAAAAAACTCTTAAAGAAAATAAGTTGTTATTAATGAATTCTTAATAACAACTAACTTTTGTGATATTTGACTAGCCTATACTTTTGTAGTATAATTTACCTTGTATAAAGCGGTGAAATATTCAGTTTATCTATGTCGAACGTAAGAATTTATTTTAAATTAATATCTAAGAAGATGGAGAAAAAACCATGAAAAGCAAAAGCGGACAAATTAGAATAGTTAGTATAGTGCTACTTATTGCTGTTCTAAATATTGCTGCCGTTTTTTGGTTTAACAATATGGTGTTCAAAGAACTTGAGACTTCTGCTAAGGCAAGTTTGGAAGGAATGGCAAATGAACAGAGCAGAGCTATTTTACTTATCATGACAAACAAACAAGATAACGTAAAGAGCATCGTAGATGTTATTACATATATTGGTGAAGATAGAGAACTGTTGAATGAGTCTATGAAAATATGGACAAAAGAGTACGAGATAGATAACTTAATCATAACAGATACTTTGGGAAATGGCACAACATCTGAAGGAACACTTGCAAATATTTCGCAAGAAGCATATTTTGAGGCTGCTTCTAAAGGAGAAGTTCTTCTAACAAACGTTTATGAATCGAAATTTACAGGTAGCACTGTTATCTCAGTAGCTGCTCCCATATATTATAAAGGAAGTGTACAAGGTGTAATTGTAGCAGAATATGATGTGGAAAAGCTAGCTAATTTACTAATAGGAGTAACAGATAGCCGTGGGGCAGCTATGATAGTAAACTCTCAGGGTGAAATTATGCTGCACACATATGAATTTCCAATATCTTTTGAAAATTTCAAGGAGGCAACTTTTGAATATGGACAAACTTACGAAGACGTCTTAGAAGATTTTGCAAATTCAAAAGAAGGGGAAACAACTTTTTCTATTGGTGATGACAGAAAACTTGGAAAATATATTCCATTAGGGATAGGTGACTGGATGTTATTCTTTGAAATATCCGAAAGTTCACTTTCGGAAAGTGCAAACGCAATCACAACAGGAATGTTGGTAGTTAGTGCTAGTTTATTGATTGCGTTTATAGTGTTAACTATATATATTCTCTGGGTTAGAAAGAAGTCTTATGCAGAAATTCAACAGGTAGCATACTATGATGATTTAACTGGGGTTTCAAATTTAATTAAATTTAAAATGGACTTAAAAGAAATTGTAAGTCGAAGTGATTTTGATTGCACAAAGTATGTTTTGCTTAAGGGAGATATAGAAAACTTTAAAATAATCAATGAAGTTTTTGGGATAGAAATAGGCGACAAAGTAATTTGTGAAAGTGCAAAGGTCGCAGAAAAAATGAGAGGCGATTTGTTTAAAATTGCACGTACAGGGTCTGATGAATTACTTATTTTTGCTGAAAAAACTAAGGTTAATGAATTTTTTCTAAACAGAGAAAAATATATTAATCAACTTAGAGCCTCAATTCCCGAATTAGAAAAGCATAGGTTTAACTTTAGATACGGGAGATATTTCCTTGAACCAGGTGAAACCGACGTGGATGAAATGGTTAACAAGGTAAGTATAGCACATAGTCATGCCCGTGAAAAAACAGGTTGGACAATATGGGATTATGATGATAAGTTTAAAAAACATATGCTTAGGATGAGTGAAATTACAAATAAAATGGAAGATTCTCTAAAGAACCAAGAGTTCAAGATGTTTTTACAACCAAAATATAACCCTAGAAAAGGTAATATTGTAGGTGCTGAAGCTCTAGTTCGTTGGTTTGAAAATGATGGGGGAATAGTATTTCCAGGAGAGTTTATTCCATTATTTGAGAAAAATGATTTTATTACAACTTTAGATCACCACATATTTGAAAGCGCCTGCATTCTTATTGAAAATAGATTAAGAGAGAATAAGGAATGCGTTCCTATTTCTGTAAACTTTTCAAGACGGCATTTACAAGATTCGGATTTTGTAGAAAGGTTAATTGAGATTGCCAATAAGCATAACGTGCCTACAAGCCTATTGGAAGTAGAACTTACAGAAACAACTGTAATTGAGAATATAGGTTTATTAAGTCAAGTTCTAGACGAATTACATACTGCAGGGTTTAGTGTTTCTATTGATGACTTTGGATCCGGTCATTCATCGTTGGGAATGTTAAAGGAATATAACTTTGATGTAGTAAAACTAGATAGAAGCTTCTTTATAGCGGAAGATGAAAAAGATCGTGAACCTGCAAAAACTATGCTAACAGGAATTATTAATTTGGTGACTAGCTTAGGGTCTAAGGTGGTTGCAGAGGGCATAGAATATGAAGACCAGGTAGAGTTCCTGCAGACGGTTGACTGTTCCTCCGTACAGGGATACTATTTTGCAAAACCAATGCCTTCAGCAGATTTTGAAAAACTTTTGGATGAGAAGAGTAAATAATAAAACAGCCCATAAGAACTGTTTTAGGTTTCTGTATATATACGAATAAAAAATTCCTTCTAAGCAAAGAGCTTGCATAGAAGGAATTTTATTTTATAGTCCGAAAATCATTTCATTTGGCGACTTGGTTCCATCTTCATTATATACATAAAAGCCTTTTCCTGCTTTTCTTCCAAGGAAGCCAGCAGCAACCATTCGTCTAAGTAATATGGCAGGCCTATACTTAGGGTCCCCTATTTCGCTATATAGTACTTCCATAACAGCAAGCTCAACATCTAATCCAATCATGTCTACTAGTTCTAGAGGGCCCATAGGGTGGTTTAAACCGTGTTTCATACCTAAATCCACTTCGTCTATCTTCCCAACTCCACGTTCGATTAAAATAAAAGCCTCGTTAATCATTGGTAGTAACATTCTGTTTACAATAAATCCAGGTTCATCTTTTGAAAGTATACACTCCTTACCTAGAAATCTTCCGAATTCTAAGGCCTCATCTATAGTTTCTTGGTTTGTTTGTAGCCCTTTTACCACTTCCATTAAATGTATTAGAGGAACAGGACTAAAAAAGTGCATTCCTAAAAAGTTTTGAGGGTTTCGCACATGACTTGCAAGAGTTGTGATGGAAATAGAGGAAGTGTTGCTAGATAGAACCGCATTATCGCTGGCGTACTTATTCACTTCTTGGAATATTGCTATTTTAACATCTTGGTTTTCAGAAGCTGCTTCTATGATAAAATCAGAGGTTCTGCAGTCTGAAAGGGATGTTGTGAATTCAATTTTCCCTAACGCTCTATTCATTTCTTCTTCTGTCATTTTACCTTTTGTAACATTCTTGGTTAACATTTTTTTTAGATTAGTTTCGCTGGCATAAAGTTGATTCTCTGATATGTCATAAACTTTTACATTTATACCACAGCAAATTGCATTCTGCGCAATCCCCATGCCCATGAAACCTGCACCAATAACAAATAATTCTTTAGTATGCATAAAAATATCCTCCTTAAAATATTGACTTCCTAAACTTTTATTGACTTTAAATTGATTGTTAAATATACTGAAATCTCTTACTTTCTCTATACTTTCCTATATATAACGGATTATAATTTTTTATGTTTAATAATTCTTTTGTAATTAATAATTTCAAATTTAATAAAAATTTATTTGACTTTATTATACACTAATAGATGCGGTGGCGCAACGATTTGTGCTAAAAATATAAAAAAAAGAAACAATTCGAACAATTTGACGGCAAACCCTACTGTCATCTACAAGGGAATTTTAACAGGCTTAACGCATATAAAGTCTATAACTTAAAGTAAAAACCAGGCTATGTTGCCTGGCAGTTACTCTAATCTAGTGTATAGATTTTATTTTCTAGCAATAATTCTTTAAAACTATCTTTGCTCATTGGTTTTTCAAAATAATAACCTTGAATATAGTCGCAATTTATATCCTTTAGCCAACTTGCCTGCTTGCATATTTCAATTCCTTCTGCTACGACTTTCATATTTAAATGCTTTGCCATTACAATAAGGTCTTGAATTATTAAGGAAGATCTTAAATCAGGTTCGGATTCATTGAAAAAAGACTTGTCAAGTTTTAATACGTCTACATTCATTTTATTTAATCGGTGAAGGGAAGAAACCCCAGCACCAAAATCATCAATGGCAATATGAAAACCTAGCATTTTAAGTTCTTTTATTTTAGTCAAAACATCTTTCTCATCTTCCACTATTGCGCTCTCAGTTATTTCAAGCTCTATTATATTAGGATCTATACTATTAAGAGTTACGATGTGCTTGATTTTGGCTACAATATCACTGTGCAACATAGTTTTAGCTGAAATGTTTACAGAAATACGTGTAAGAGGAAGAGTTTCTTTGCTTTCTATTATGCATGAGCAAACTTCATTTAACACGAATAAATCTATGGAGGCAATAAATCCATTATCTTCGAAAATTGGAATAAACTCATCAGGGTAAATGAAATTTCCAGAAGGCCGTTGCCATCTAACTAGGGCTTCAGCCCCGCCTACTTTCATTGTATGAAGATCTATTTTAGGCTGATATACAACTAAAAACTCCTTGTTTTTCATAGCTTCTTCCATGTGTATGGTGACATTCACTTTATTTTCATATGATTTTTTCATTTTTTTAGTAAATTTATAGAAAGTGGTATTGTGATCATCCTTTCCTTTGTTTCTTGCTAAGTCGGCTTGGCCTACATAAATAGAAGCGGAAGTTGTTGCTTCTGAAATTGCTACGCTTCCAAATGACATAACGAAATTGTATTTTTCGCCAATGACTGTTTTAGCAGCAGGGGATAGTATTGAAGTGAAAATATAATCTAGGGTTCCACCTTCGTTTATTTTTCTAAAAACAAGAAATCTATCGGCAGTAACACGTGTGATTTGAGTATCTGATGTAGAAAAAGCATCTTTAAGGGCATTTGCAAGGGCTTTAATTACATCTGTTCCGGCTTGTGGGCTATAATGAGTATTAATAGTTCTGAACATATCTATATCCATAGAAATAAGTTCATATTCGTTGGCGTTTAGCTCTGGTATTTTCTTGTCCATATATTCAATAAACTTATGCTCGGCTATTAGCCCTGTCAAGGAATCTGTATTGTAGGCATAGTTAATAGCTTCTTTCTTTTTCTTTTGTTGTATATAGCCATAACCAATAAAAAATAATATGACTAAAATTATTACTAATAAGAAGCTAGTTGCATTTTTTGTTATAAAGTCCCAAGTTGTCTCTTCGTAAAAAAAATGAGAGGTGTTTGCGATTAGAATTTCTTCATATTCTTGGCTTGATATGTTGTCTAACATAACATTAAATAGAGGGACATAGTCTTCTGCGATGCTGTTTTCTATGCCAAAATGGTAATCTAAAATAAAGTCAGTTGAATATGAATAGTTATGGGTTGAGTCGAGATATGAGTTGGCAAAGCCTAAACCAGGTTCAGTGAAAACAGCTAAATCTATTTCTTCATTATCATATGCATGTAATAGATCTGTAAAGGAAGAAAAGAAAACATACTCATTTTCGGGAGAACTTTCTAAGAATAAGTCGAAGTTTGAGTTTAGATACTTTAAAACACCTATTTTTTTTGAAACTAGTCTTATTTCTTCAGAGGTGTTTGAGTTTTCAGCTACCTGGGCTGGAACTAAGCCCAACATTTGCATTGAATAGTAGCTTTCTGTAGGAGTAAAGTGTTGAGAATAATGATCAACATCACCAATTACAGAAATTACCATATCGCAATCAGATGGAAATGAAGAGGGCTCATCTAAAGAGTATGGATAATACTCCACAGTAAAATTGTATAATTCTACTAATTGGTTAAGTAAATCAACAACAGCGCCATCTGGATTTCCTTGATTATTTTGAAATGTATATGGTTCATGATTTATTTCATAAGCAACTTTTAATGGCCTTGAACGCAAAAGTTCAAGTTCTTTCACTGTTAAATCTCTGTGGAAAGCATAAAATGTACCCTTGAAATATTTCTGTTGCAACTCTTCAAAATAGTCTCCTTCATTAATTACGATAAAATTCATAGCAGCATTTATTTCTTCCATAATATCTTGATTACCATAATTAGAAACAAGGTATGACTGGTGCTTTGATAGATTAAGAAGAGCTTCGAAACCGTCGATGTCCGCATCGCTTGAAAAGCGTAAATACAAATCTGCATCTATTTCCATATAGTCGTAAAAGTCTCCCACTTTGTATTCGACAGATATATTGTTTTCTTCTAAAAATTTATTTAAATACTGATCTCCTATGTTTCCCTCATATGTAGCTACAGTTTTACCGTCAATTTGCGAGGGGTTTGCATAAATCAAGTCATCTTCTCGTTTTGACATTAGAGTAACATTAGCTGCATTAAAAGGAGTGTCTAAATATAGAAACTTTTCTTCGCGCTCTGGAGTCTTAAAAACTAAACCGATAATATCAACCTTTCCTGATTCAAGGGCATCGAAAAGGTTTCCGTGAATCTCTACAAACTCAAATTCCAGGTCGCTGACTTCCTCAATTTTTTTTAGTACTTCATAACCGTAACCTTCGTGTCTTTTATGCTCTATGTTTTCTATTAACTCGTCTCCATGGTTATAGCCAATTTTGATTTTCTCTTTATTTTTTTCTTCGGTAGCGAAGGTAGTTACAGTTGGGAATAATATGATTACTATTAGAATTATAGAAAGTATGCTTATTGCTTTTTTTATGTTCATAATTATGCCTCCATTTAGAGTATATCAATGTTTCTCGCTTAGTATTGTGAATTAATGATAGCAAGTGTAACTGATAAAGATATATACTTGCTTTTAGTATGCAAGAGTGAATAAAAAAATGTTTTGTGCAATCACAATAACTTCTTATTCTGATTCGATTTATGCGTAATATCTAATTTGAGTAATAATTGATTATTTTTTAAAAGTTGATGCGTAAATGTAATAATGTAAAAATAGATTTGTAGTATTAAGTAAGTAAGTATTATTTTACCACTTATTGATATTTTTGCAATGAATAAGTGCCATAAGTGTGTAGGCAAAACGGCATCGGCATAAATGTGTTGGTTGAGTGATTTTATGTGATGAAATATCCTATTTAAGCAAATTGAGATAATTTTGCATATGCAGACAATAAATGCTTTAAATTATTAATATTAAGAAAATTTAAAAAATACTAGTATTAGGCAAACCTTACTAGCTTATTTATAGCTAAATGAAAAATAACAATAATTTGGAATAGCTAATATAATTGTGGAATTCTATGCTTTGTGTTATATTATTATATAAGTGGATGGTTTGGGTAAATCAGAGCATTCTCATTTTTATTTTGGATGAGTGAAGGGATCAGTATGGGATCATATAACTTAACTGCAGAATTTTCTGCGCTTTTGATTGTATTAATAGTTCTATTAAGCTTCAAAAGAGATTATGAAGAAAAGAATGTCAGGTTTCAAGTTTTAAAGCTAATGTACTTTGGAACCCTACTTTCAATTTTTGCGACTATTACTTCCACATTACTTACCGATGGTTATTCGCCATTTTTTCCTGTGGTATTAGGATATTTTACCACTCTGCTTTATTTCGTTACAGCTCCAATGGGAGCCTATTTTTATTTTTTGTATTCTATTTCAATGACAACCTTTTATATGGATAAGAAAAATGCGAAGGTTTTCCGCATAGCTTCAATTCCATATGGAATATATATTTTGCTTATTATTGCTAATATTTTTACAGGTGACGTCTTTTCAATAACTACGGAAGAAGGATATATTAGGGGTGACTGGTATCAAATCACATATGTGATTGCAATAGTACATGTGCTATTAACTATATTTGTAGCTATAAGGAACTTACATAGGTTGTATAAAGACGCAAAGTGGATATTGCTATTAAATTTGGTTTTAGTGATATCGCTTTCAGGTGTTCAATTTTTTATGGAAAATATCTTAATATCTGGGCTTGCAGGAGTAACAGGTGTATTAGTAGTACATCTCTATATACAAAATGTGTCAAAATCTACAGATAAGTTGACAGAACTGCGGAACAGAAATACTTGTACTTACATGATTAATGAACACATCAAAAAGAAAAAAGAATTTTCTTTGTATATAATTAGCACGCGGAACTTCAAAGATATAAATGCGAATAAGGGAATTGACTATGGAGATAGAACATTAAAGAAAATGGCAACATATTTCTTGGATTATTTTTCTACGAAAGAAGTTTTCAGATATAGTGGCGATGAATTTGCGATTTTGGTAGACGATAAAACAGATAGACTTGAGGGGAAAATTAAAGAGATATTACTGGGATTGGAAAAAGGAATTGAAGTAGATAAAGAAAAACAATCCATAGAAGCAATCTGTGCTAGAGTAGACTACCCTGAGTTTGGGAAAAGCAGTCAAGAGTTAATTTCTGCTGCGGATTATTCGTTGCAGTTGGTAAAAGAAAGTTTGTCTCAAAGAAACTATATTCATGAAATTGGAGCTTTGGTAGAGATGAAAGAAAAAAATGAAACAAGGCAAGGAATAAAAGATGCAATAAAGGAAAAATCTTTCGTTATTCATTATCAGCCAATTTACAATATGAAAGAAGGTACCTTCACAAAGGCAGAGGCTTTAGTAAGAATGAAGAACAATGAAGATGGAAGTTTAATATATCCAAACAAGTTTATTGATATGGCTGAAAGCACGGGAACAATCGTAGATTTAACATATATTGTATTAGAAAAAACGTGTGCAGATTTCAGAAGATTACTGGATAAGAATAATGAGAACCTTAAACTTTCTTCAATTTCGGTTAATTTTTCATACTTACAATTTTTAGACGAAAATGTTACTGAAAAGGTAATGGCGATTTTAGAAAAGTATAAAATTGAAACAAGCATGATTAAGATTGAAATTACAGAAAGAGTTTTTGCGGAGGATCTCTCTAAGGCAAACAACATTGTAAATAAAATGAAAGAAAAAGGTTTTGTGTTTGAGCTGGATGATTTTGGAATAGACTACTCTAGTTTAAATATGATTTTTGATATTCCGGCAGAGATAATTAAAATTGACAGAACTTTATTATTGCTAGCCACTGAATCTGAAAAAAACAAAATTTTCTTTAAAAATTTGATTGTTGGAATGATGTCAGCAGGGAAGAAAATAGTTGTTGAAGGAGCAGAAACTGAAGAACATATAGACTTTGTTAAAGAATGTGGGTGTGATTTTGTTCAAGGATATTATCTTTCAAAGCCAAAAGATTTTGATAACCTAGAAAAATTTTTACTTGAGAATGCAGTTCAAAATTATAAAGTACATTAGCAATTTGAAAAGGAAATAGTACTTCCTATATAGCGGTAAAAAATATAGAGAAAGGGCTTATGAATGAAAGAAAAATTAATAGCTTTTCGAGAACTATTTATTAGAAAGACTTTAGAAGAAAGAAATAACTTAAAGAATTCTAAAATAGAAGTAGATAAAAAGAACAAAGAGATATTAGAAACAATGCTCTTTGGGGTAACATTGATATTCGGGATTAGTTGGTTTGTCTCAGCTTTTACAGACTTTTTTGCATCTGCAGGTGTGTCTTACCTTCGAGTGGCTTATTTTGTCATAGCTATACTTGCGGCAATAACATTTTTTTTCGTTCGTTTTGTTGCAAAGACTAGTATTACTGCAGTTGTATATGTAGTTAATATTGGAGCCTTTGTCTATGCTTTTATTGTAAGTGCTTTTGTTGCACCTGATCAAGTAACGGTTACCTTTATTCTTGTTCTGTTTATGGTATCTACATTGTATTTAGATTATGGGTGGAGAATACATGTATTTATGCTAACTGCGACTATTTCTTTTGTTGTAGCAACCTCTTTCTTTAAAACTCCTGAGGTAATTAGTATTGAAATATTAAACTCATGGATTGTTTTAACCCTTCTTTTTATAATAGGAACTATTGTAAGAGACGCAAGGTTAGGGATAATAGTTACGAAAGATATTTTGAGCAAATATGCCTATATTGATCAGTTGACAAATGTATATAATAGACGGAAGCTGTTTGAAGACTTTGCTGAATTTGAAGTTAATAAGAAAAAAGGTAGAGTTACAGCAATTGGGATGTTAGATGTAGATTATTTCAAATTATATAATGATACTTATGGGCACCAAAAGGGAGATGAATGCTTGAGAACCATTGGTGAGGCGATTGTAAAAAAGATAGATAATCAAAAAAATTGTTGTTATAGGTATGGTGGAGAAGAATTTGTAATTGTTTTTGTTGATTTTTCTAAAGAAGAGGTACAGTCTTGTATTGCAGAGGTTCTAGAATCAATAAGAGGCTTAGAAATCCCCAACGCTAGTTCACCATATGATATTATTACAGCAAGTGCAGGTGTAGCCATTATGAGTTATAAAGAAAAACCTCAGTTCGTAAAAGCCTTGAGCATTGCAGATAAGGTTTTATATGAAGCGAAAGAAGCAGGCAGAAACAAATATTACATTGGAGAGTGGGATGAAGGTGTCCCGGCCGATAGCCATGAAAAAGCGAGACAGCGTTAGTTATTGCTGTTTTTCGTTAGTTAGTTAATTATTACTGTTTTTAAGTTTTCGGTTGACATAGCAAGATTGCTTTTGTATACTAAATTGATGTGGTTTTAAATTAGAAGAGGAGAAGGAAATGAAAAAAATAGTTTTAATTGGTTTAGTATTAATAATGGCACTATCACTTGCAGCTTGTGGAGGTGGAGTAAGCGACAAGTATGTTGGTGAATGGAAAGCATATGATGTAAGAATGGGGGATTTAAGCTCACTTGAAATGACAGGTACTTCAATGAACCTTAATATGACCTTAAATGATGATGGAACTGGATCTTTTTCTGGTGACAGCGTAGGAGAATTCGCTTGGGAAGAAACTGAAACTGGAATTTTTGTTGATGATGGTCAAACCGAAATAGATGTTCCAGAGGTAGAAGATGGGATGCTTTCTATGGAGTCTGAGGGCGTTGAAATAATATTCGAAAGAGTATAAATAGAACCTGAAGAGATAATAACACCATTTAGTTGTAGGAAAAGTTATGACTAAATGGCGTTTTTTATTTTGAACTCATAAAAATTTATTTATTTGACAATGATATTAGGCAAATGTATAATAAATTAAAGGAAGAGAACTTTTATAAAATAGATGTGGAAAAATATAATTAAAGATGAGAGGTGTTAGAATTGGAAAAATTTAATCTGATACACACCAATGTTAATAAATGCGAAGGGTGTAATAAATGCATATTTAAATGCCCGGCTAAAGCGAATGAAGCTTTTTTAGAAGCAGACGATAATAAAGTTTTTATTAAAGAAGGTTATTGTATTTCATGCGGAGAATGTATCGCAATTTGTGACCATGGTGCAAGAGATTATGAAGATGATACCTTAGAGTTTTTTAGAGAGTTGAAGAAAGGTGAAGGCATTTCGGTAGTAATTGCACCAGCAGCCCATCTTAATTTTCAAAATATTAACAAACTTATAGGCTATTTTAAAAAAATTGGTGTAAACGGAGTTTATGATGTTTCTTTAGGTGCAGACATTTGTACTTGGGCACATGTAAAAGCTATTAAAGAACAAAATATTACATCAATAATATCTCAGCCATGTCCAGCTATTGTAAGTTATGTGGAAAAGTTTCACCCTGAATTAATTGAAAGGCTATCTCCTGTTCAAAGTCCACTTCTTTGTTTGGGCATTTATCTAAAAAAATACTTAGGAATAAAAGATAAAATTGTATTTCTTTCGCCATGCATTGAAAAGAAAGAAGAATGCTTAGATGAGAATACAATGGGTTACATAGATTATAATGTTACAATAGCAAAATTTATGGATTACTTGGAAGATAATAATATTGATTTAGAAAACTATGAGCCTAAGGAGTTTGATATAGCCAAAGGGTCATTAGGATTCACTTTCCCAAGACCAGGAGGGCTAGCTGAGAACATTGAGTTCCATTTAGGCCAGAAAATTTGGATAAAAGGAATAGAGGGAATATTTAATATTGAACATTACTTTGATGAATATCTCGATGACTTAAAAAATGATAGGCCTGTTCCCCTGTTAATAGATGCTTTAAACTGCGAACATGGATGCAATATAGGAACAGGAACAAGAAAAGATATTCGACAAAACGAAATAGATTATAAATTAAATCAGAAACGGAAAAGCGTTTCTAGAGAAGGTCTAGATGATATAGTAAAGCATTTTAATGAAAACCTAGTACTTTCTGACTTTTATAGAAAATACACTGATAAAAGCGAAAAAGTTCTTCAAAGAGAAGATTTGGACTTAGAAAAGGTATTTTTATCATTAGGTAAAGTAACAGAGGAAAGTAGAAATATTAATTGCTTTTCTTGCGGATATGGAAACTGTAAAGAGTTCGCACATTCGCTGGCAACAGGCCATAATCATAGAAGTAACTGTAAATATTATTTATTAGATAAATTTAAAAAATTAAGTACTATAGATGATTTGACAGGATTAAAAAATAGATATAGTTATACTCAAGCGCTAAGTCAATTGAAAAAAGTTCATCCAGGATATGTGGGTGTGGCATTCATTGATATTAATGGTCTAAAAGAAGCAAATGATAATTTCAGCCATGCTTTTGGAGATGCAATGATAATAAATTGCGCGAAAATACTTTCGAAAGTATTTGGAAGTAAAGCTTATAGGTTTGGTGGAGATGAATTTATTGTACTTGATGATAAAACGAATTATGATGAATTCAAGGAAAAAGTGGATGAATTAGCAGTACTTGTTGAGGATGAAGATGAATTAGTAGTATCTATTGGTATAGCATCTAGCTTTAATAGTGAAGAATTAGAAAGCGCTATTAAGTACGCAGATCAGAACATGTATTTGGATAAAGAAAAATATTATGAGAAAGCTAAAGAAGCAGATAGACGTAGAAGATAGTAATAGAAAGAACATAAAAAGAACCGCGAATTATACGCGGTTCTTTTTTTAACCCTTATGATTTTCAGCTTATATATTACTTAAATAACCCCAAAGTAATTTGACTATTGTAACTATATATAGTTACAGCGCAATAAACTGTATTTCATATGGAGGGTAAACATTTTTTCTCCTAAAGAAGCCCAATAAAATTTTGCACAATTAATGAAACTACTGCTACTACAAACCAGCAGCTTAATCCTAAAGTGATAGGTCGTACACCATTTAATATTAGCTTTTTTAGGTTAGTATTTAGCCCAATTGCGGACATTGCCATTACAATCATAAATTTCCCCATTGTAGTCAATCCTTCTGTTAAAGCTTCCGGAAGTGGGAAGAAGGTATTAACCATAGCGGCTATTGTGAAGTATACAACAAACCACGGAAATACTTTTGAAAATTTAAATGCTGGCACATTCTCACGAAGAGCCTCAGACTCGTGATCTTTACTAGAGGCGGCTATTGTTAAAGCATCTTTCTTAAGTTTTTTTGCCGTATATATGGCTAAAACCAATGCGATTGGAACTATCATTAAGGTTCTTGTAAGCTTTACGATAGTGGCAAATTCAAGGGCTACATTACTTCCTGTCATATTGCTCCAAGCAGCACTTGCAGCAACTACAGATGAAGTGTCATTTATTGCAGTTCCTGCCCACATTCCGAAGCCAATATCACTAAGGCCAAGAGCCATTCCCAACCATGGGAAAATGAAAACTGCAATAATATTAAATAAAAATATTGTGGAAATTGCATTTGCTATATCTTCATCTTCTGCTTTAATTACAGGAGCTGTAGCGGCGATTGCACTGCCACCACATATTGAGGTTCCAACGCCTATTAAAGTAGTCATTTTACTACCGATTTTTAAAACTTTGCCCATAATGTATGCGGTAATGAAAGCCGAAGTTAAGGTGAATAGCATTACATATAGTGATTGCTGGCCAACTTCTAATACTATTATTAAGTTCATTTCAAAGCCCAAGAGAATAATGGAGTATTGAAGAATTTTTTTCGAGGTGAATTTAATTCCATCTTCCATGATATCTCGCTTTATGAAAGGCTTTTGTAGAACCATTGATAAAAACATGCCAATTAATATTCCAAAAACTGCACTACCAATTATAGGGAAGAGATTGCCTAAAAACCATGAAGGGATTGCTATTATTATGCACAGAAATAATCCTGGAATTTTTTTAATTATGTGGGCCAATTCTCTCCTCCAAAAACTTAGAATCACGTATATTAGCTTATGAAATCAAAGCGGCATAAAAAATGCAAGGTAAGCGGTTCTTTGACTGTAGTTGTATTATGTAAATTCAATTTGACAATTTGCTATAAATATTTTTTGACTAAAATTACAAATCTCAAATTGTGCATAAATTTTTATTAATTTGTTTTGTTTGTATTAACACGCCATATTTACTATACCACCTTTCTATGATAAAATAAAATAATTAATACTTATTGTTTAATAAATAATATTTATTTGTTTTTTATGTATTTAATTAGAAAAAGGAGAAAATTCAAATGTTAGACTATAGAATATATACTTTTTTGAAGCTATGTGAACTAATGAACTACAGGAAAACAGCAGAGGCTTTAAATATGACTCAACCTGCAGTAACTCAACATATTCAAGGGTTAGAAGAGTTATATAAACATAAGCTCTTTTCATATAAAGGAAAAACATTGTCAAAAACTAGTGAAGCCATCAAACTGGAAAACCATGCTAGGTCTATAGTTTATAATGAAAAACGATTTCAAGAAGAAATAGATTCACCAAGAAGGAAAAAAGTCTCAATTGGGGCAACAAAAACTATAGGTCATTATGTTGTAGACGATAAATTTTTTACCCTTTTAAAAAACGAAGATATTGAATTTGAGTTTATAATAGATAATACTAGGAATCTTTTTGATATGCTTAATTCATTTCAATTAAATTTGCTACTTGTAGAAGGATACTTTGATAAGAGCAATTATGATTATCAGTTAATAAGAGATGAAGAGTTAATAGGCATATGTGCTGCAAATCATCCTTTCGCAGGAAAGGAAATTACCATTGAAGAGATATTTAATGAACAGGTATTGTTAAGAGAAAAGGGATCAGGGACGAGAGAGGTATTTGAGAATTTATTAAAAGAAAGAAATTATTCTATTGAAAGAATAGAAAGAAAAGCAGTAATTAGTAGCTTTGGGTTGATGGTTAAAGTAGTAGAAGAGGGGATTGGCATTTCTTTCGTTTATGAAGCAGCAGCTAAAAAAAGTAAAAATGTAGCTGTTTTTAGGATTAAAGGGAATAGAGTATCTCATGAATTAAATTACGTATACTTAAAAAATTCAAATGTGGCAGATATTATAGAACTATTTGAATAAGGGTATTTGAGGCAACCGCAAAATTACACGCTTGGAAAGCCTTTGCCTATTATTTCGCTTGTGTTGGAAATTAAAATAAAAGCAGATGGTTCTTCTTTTTTTATGTAGTTACGAAGCTTAACTGCTTCAGAGCGAGTCATTACAGTGAAAATAATGTATTTATCATTTCCCGAAAAAGCACCTTTCCCATCACATATAGTGGCGCTTCGGTTTAGCTCGCAAGTAATATAGTTACAAATTGGAGTAGGGTTACTGCAAACAACATTAAAGTATTTACGCAAGTTAATACTTTCTATAACGGTATCGATTATCAAAGCAGAAACTAATAAGCCTAGTACAGAATATAATGAAGTTTCAACACTAAAAACTAGAAAACTAGAGAAAGAAATAAGGCAGTTAATAGCGAATAGAGCCTTTCCAATATCAAGTGTGGATTTTTTCTTTAATATCATTGCTAATATGTCTGTTCCTCCGCTAGAGCTGCCCATGTTAAATAAAATTCCGGCTCCTAGTGCTGGAAGTAAGATTGCAAAACAAAGCTCTAAAACAGGCTGATCTGTAAATGGCTGATCCATAGGAAAAATCCAATTGAAAAAGGATAAAGATAAAGAAAGTAACATGCTGCAATAAGCTGTTCCGATAATTACTTTTTTCCCTAAAAAAATTATTCCTATAATCAATAAAATTATGGAAGCGATAAGATTAAAAGTACTTGCATCAATTGGTGAAATTTCAGCAACTAAAATAGAAAGGCCTGTGATACCTCCAAAGGTAAAGTCGTTTGCAAATTTAAAAAAATGAACCCCAACAGAAATAAGAAGTGTAGCGAAAGTCAGTAATCCGAAATGTTTAATTTTTTTTATCATTTAAGCCTCCATATTAATAGCCTCTGAAAAAAGTGTAAATGAAAATGAATCCATTGTCAATGTGAAGCGAGGAATTACAGCTTCTGAATATACCCTGAATATATTAATGCAAAATTATATTAAAGGAAAAAGAAAAGAGGAGAAAAAATGAATGAGACAATATGCAAGATAACTTCTACAGAAGAGATAAAGATTATTGAAGATAGCCTTGATATGTATAGTGCTAGTCAATGTGAAATGCCATTTGAAGAAGCCTTTGAGATTATTGGACGATGTATAAAGGAAGGTGGAGAAATAAAAGGTGGTATTGTTACTGAATTAGAGCTTAAGGTTGGGATTCACATTAGAACTTTTTGGTTAGATGAAAGTGTTAGAGGAAAGAATCTAGGGACAAAGCTCTTAAGAGAAGTAGAAGAAGAGGGAAAGGAAAAAGGAGCAACATTTGCTTACTTAGAGACCTTCGATTTTCAGGCAAAAGATTTTTACGAAAAAAACGGTTACGGAATTTTTGCTACATTAGATTATCCTACGGGGAATACTATGTACTTTATGAAGAAACAGTTTTAATTTTTTTCGCTAGAATTGAGAAAGATGAACTTTGAAATAACAAGAGAATCAAATGATTGGGAAATAGCTGGGGAAAAGGTTATTTATTAAGAATAGAAAACATATAAAAAATGACTATGTGACTATGTATTATTAATAGTCTAATAGTCATTTTTTGTTAGATTAATAGCGTAACTAAAAACGTGTGCTTAAATAAAAAATAATCTAAGAATAAATCTAGTTGTCATTTTAGAGTCATTTTAAGAATTTATACTATGAAT
>CAYJGT010000029.1:12084-17451 GCA_964370035.1 uncultured Oscillospiraceae bacterium | reverse complement strand
TCTGGGTCTGGGTCTGGGTCTGGGTCAACAGGCGGATATACTGGTAAGGTAAATCCAGGAGGGGCTGGCAAATAAGAACCATTATTATGTGTTGGACAGTAATACTGACCACTTTCCTCTTCTTCTGTAAGGTATTTCTTTTCTGTGCTTGTGCAGAGTGGAGTTGCCATATAACCAGAAGTTTTACAGAGTTCAATATTTTGTGCTTTCGCTACACCATTCTGTGTGCCGGAGATAAAGTACTCTCCATTTGAAGATACTACATTACTAGGCATAGGTGGATAACTTCCTCCCATACCACCTACAACCTGTCGCATAATATTTCCCCAGAAAGTAGTAGCGGTACTACTCATGGTGCTTAATGAAATATTAATATCAGAACCAATCCAAATAGCGGCTGAATATTGTGGCGTTACCCCGCAGTGCCAAATATCATAGTTGTCACTGGTTGTTCCAGTTTTACCTGCTACTTCCATTCCTGAAATTCGAGCATTTCCTCCTGCTGAAATATAAACAACATCATACATTATATCTCTAACTATGTAGGCTACTCCAGGATCAAGAACTTGTGTCTTGGTTTGTTCAGGAGTATCTAGAATCACATTACCTTGGCTGTCAAGAACTTGAGTATATGAGATTGGCTCTACCAAAACGCCGTCATTTGCAAAGACACCATAGGCAGAAGCCATTTCCATAGGGGAAATTCCGTGGGTCATACCTCCTAATGCTAAGGCGGCTGAGTTTAGGTCTCCATGTGTGGCATCTTCAACAACAGTTGTTATTCCGAAGTTCTTAAGTTGTTGTACGGCATTATCTACTCCGACATGATTGAATACTCTTACTGCAACCGTATTAGAAGAGGTGTGGAAACCATTACGTAAAGTCATTATTCCTCTGTACTTATGGTCAAAGTTTGAAGGCCAATTTCCTCCATTTAATGGAGCATCGTTAACTAGAGAAGCTGCAGTAAAATAATCCCCTAATAATTCAGAGTGATCATCTTTATCAAAATCGGTAAAACTCATTGGACTCCCTGATTCAGCTGCATTCGCACCCAGCTGAAGTGCAGTTGAATAAACGGCTAAAGGTTTGATGCTTGAACCAGGTTGTCTAGGGTTTGTTGCTCTGTTGTATAGTAAATTTCCACTAATTCCTCTTCCACCAACCATTCCTTTTATTTGTCCTGTTTTATAGTCAGTTATTACCATTGCTGATTGAGGTTGTATTACCTCTTGTTGCAATAAATAATTTCCTTTGCTTATAATAAAATTGTTTCCAGATGGGACAAAAAAATCCGGGTAATCGGCAAAGAATGATGATGAAACTACAATGTTCCCGTTAGCATCCATTGATTTATATTCTTGTGGAATTAGTATGTATCCTGATTCTATAGTATGTAGATCACCATCTCGGCGTACATATAAAGGCTTAAATTCTATACTATAGTCTACAGCTCCATTTACAGTAGTTTCATAAAACCTAAGTCGCTTTCCAGCAAGTAAAGTTAAATTTCCGTTTTCATCAAGTGTGTATTCGCTACTCTTCAAGGTGAATTGATTATTACTAATATAATCTCCAAGAGGAAACAAGATAGGGTTTCCTGATTCGTCTAGTATATTGTCACTTGAATCATATCTAATACCACTTAAGTATGGGTAGTTACTATCATCATTAAACTCTTTTAGAATATTGCTTTGGGCCTTTTGATTTAGAGTTGTGTATATTTGAACTCCTCCTCCATATACCAATTGATATGCTTGGTCGCTAGTGTATCCTGCAGCTTCTAAGTCGTCTAACACTTCTGCTACTGCATAATCTCCTAAATAAGTAGCAATTCCGGGATTGGTTGTGGTTGTTGGGTTAATGCTAGCTTGTAAATCTGCCTCTAAATTTGCAGTTAAAGTCTCCTCATCGATATAACCTTGCTCCTCCATATTAGTTAATACCAGGTTACGTCTATCCAGAGTAGCGTCTCCATTATAAAGGAATACAGATGTTCCAGATTCATCTAGAATATCGTTTGGGTCTATTGAGGAATCAATGTTTGATAAGTCAACTTGTCGTACTAAGGCATTAGAAGAAGGAGAGGCTGGTATGGATGCAAGTGCTGCTGATTCTAACACTGAAAGTTCAGTTGCAGGTTTAGAAAAATATGCTTGAGATGCAGCTTCAATACCGTAGGAATTATAACCTAAGAATACAGTATTAAGGTAAGCTTCGATTATTTCTTCTTTGGTCAGGGTTGATTCTAGTACTGCTGCATAGTAAGCTTCTGAAACTTTACGGCTATATGATCTTACAGTCATGGTTTCAGTTAAATATACATTTCGAGCAAGTTGTTGAGTTAATGTACTAGTTCCTGAAATGTCACCTCCGCCGAAAACACTTTCGACAACTGCACCAATAATTCTAGTAAAGTTAAACCCGCTATGATCCCAAAATGTCTTGTCTTCTATTGCGACAATCGCATTAATCATGTTTTCTGGAATCTCTTCATAGTCAATAATAACTCTGCTTCCCTCATTGAAAGTGATGCTTCCGATTTTCTCTCCTGCATCATCATATAGAGTTGAGGTTTTATCTAAAGTTTCATATATGTTAGATGCATCTATTTTAGGAGTCACAGAAAATACATTAGCAACGAAGAAGAGCCCGAAACAAAAACACATAATTATTACAGAAAGAAAAACTTTTAGTATTCGTTTTTTTCGTGAGCTTGGTGGCAGAATTGAATCTTCTTTATTTAAATTATTACTTAATTTTTCATAAAGGGAAAGATTTTCTTCAGAAGCAGAAGCAGTGTCTAAACTACTTGCGGAATCAGCTATGTTAGCCGCTAAAAATGCATCCATGTCCATGTTTTTATATGCCTCACCTTCAGAAATATAGTTGACTTTACTTGAGGCAATGGCACCTGTAACTGCCTTTTTGTCAAAACTCTGAGTGCCAGTAAAATTTTCTACTTGATTATTAATATGCTTGGCTGGGCTAAAAGGTTCAATTACTATAGCCTCTTTTTCTGTTGAATCAGAGGTTTCAGGCTTTGATTCAACAGGAGGCATTATTGAAGCCGCAGAAGTAGCGGGAGTCGATTCTGGTGAAACTGAATGTGGTGTGATTTTTATTTCGTCTTGTTTTGTTTTGGGCTGATCAAAAATTGGGCTTAGTTCCTTAGAATTAGGATTTAATGAATTTAGGAACTCATCATCAACTAAATTTGAAACATCTTTTGATGAAGCATTTTCAAAAGATGAAATAATTGGACTATTATCCGTAATTGAGGATTCCCTGCTATTAAAAAGTTCATCTAACGTTTCATCGTTAAAAAAATCTTGGTTACTACTTTCTTTTTTGAAATCATCCTTAATTTTGGAGATTGAAGATGAACTAGTATCTTCAAATAATGAAGCTAAAAAATCATCATTATCTAATGCTGAAGTATTGCTATCAAACTTTTGATTCTTTTCAATACTAGCGGGTGAATTATTAATATCACTATTATTGTTTTTGTTTATATTGCTCAAATTGTTACCTCATATTTTCATGGTTTCTCAAAAATATATATCTGATATTATATCATATTTTATATATTTAGGCAAAAAAAACATTAGAGCGAACAATGAAAAAAACAATGGATGATGGTTTTTTGAAGATTTTTTGAGCAGTTTTTGATTCATCTTTGATGATACTGTGAGAAGAGAAAAATATAGATTCTCACAAAAATAAAAAAGGTTAAATCACTTATTTTTAAAAATCTAAGATAGAAAATATGTATACAAATAAGAAAAAATTCCAAATAATATATATATAGATTGTTGCTGAAATTTTAGTAAGTTGCCGTTGAAAGAAAAGAAAATAAAAATGTGGATTTGTAGTAGTTTTGAGTGTAAGGTAATTAAAAAGACGGAAAAAAGTAGATAGAGGAGTTTAAAACAAGTAAAAAATGGTATAATTGTTTCATGATCCAACAAAGAGATATATAGTGAAAATAGAAAGAGGGAAGCAAATGAAAAAGAAAATAGGAAATAAGCCAGTAGCATATACTGCTCCTGTATATATTGTAGGGACTTATGATGAGAATGGTGTGCCTAATGCTATGAATGCTGCATGGGGTGGGATTTGTGTTTCAAATCCTCCATGTATATCTGTTTCAATACAGAAGCCAAGAAAAACCTATGATAACATATTAGAAAAAGGTTGCTTTACTATTAATATACCTGATGAAACACAAGTAGAAGTTGCTGACTACTTTGGGCTTGTTACAGGTAAAAAGGTTAAAAAGTTTGAAAATTTAGGGGTAACTCCAAAGAAAAGTGAAATGATTGATGCTCCGTACATTGAGGAATTTAAGGTAAACATAGAGTGTAAAGTTATAAATAGTATTGAAATAGGTTCACATGTGATTTTTATTGGGGAAATTGTAAATATTCTTGCAGATGAAGAAATATTAGATGAAAAACTAAATATAGAAGTAGAGAAACTAAAGCCAATTACATTTGATCCAATGAAAAAAGGATATTACTCAATTGCGGAAAAAGTAGGGCAAGGGTTTTCGCAAGGAAAGGCGTTAATATAGTGGTTAATGTTTTGAGCCTATGATGTTACGCGTAGTACACTTATGTATGATAGAAAGGAAATAGAGTATGAAGAAAATAATGATACTTGGATTAGTTGTGATTATGATTTTGTCATTAGCAGCTTGCAGTCCCTTAGATAATGCAAATGAAGAAACTTATCCGGAAATAGAAAATCCTATAGAGGAATTTGCTACTTTAGAAGAAGCAATAGAAAAAGTAGGGCTAGATTTACAATTGCCAGAAGAAATGCCTGAAAACTATATACCTGTTAGATATGCAGCAGTAGTAGATGGATTCAAGATGATTCAAGTAAATTATATGAATGATAATGAACAAGAAATAGAAATCCGCAAGGGACTAGAGGAAGAAATAAGTGGTGTATACACTGAATATGAAGAAATCACACATGCCGATTATGAGGGAAAAAATATTGTTTTAAAAGGTGAAAAAGGCAAAGTTCAGGTTGCTGAATGGGCGGACGATATGTTTAATTATAGTATTGTTTCAGATGAATTTTTGGACTCTGCAGATATGATGAGGTTAGTGGAGAAAGTAAAATAAATTCTCTATCTGCATTACGAAAGTTTACTGAGCAATACTGGCAGAACATATAATCCTATGAATAATCGAAATTAAGTTTGCTAAAACCCGTTTATATTAGACTCGGTCTAATATAAACGGGTTTTATGGTTTTCGTTTTGTAGTACTTCATTTGCGAAAATGCCGTATAACGTATAAGTAATGATTCGGATTGTTTATGCTAATTAGAAATATGGAATTTTGAAATGAA
>CAYJGT010000029.1:0-11984 GCA_964370035.1 uncultured Oscillospiraceae bacterium | reverse complement strand
TGAAGTTAAATAGAGCTCTAACTGCATAAATTTTAAAATAATGAGTATTTTTTCTTCATCTAGTGTATAATAAATAGGTATGCAAAAAAACGGAAAGCTATAAAATGAAAAAATTGATTTAAATAAAGAAGAGTTATAGAAAACTTATAGTTTATTTATAAATATAACTCCCCAATTAGCAATTTGTACAGACCTAAATGGAAAAAATTAAAAAGAGGTAATATGTTTAAGATAAAATCTGAATTTCTTCCTAGTGGAGACCAGCCAGAGGCCATTGAAAAATTAGTAAACAGAATAAATGCAGGTGAAACAAATATGGTGCTTCTTGGTGTTACAGGCTCAGGAAAGACATTCACTATGGCGAATATTATTGAGAGGACGAATAGACCAACTTTGATTATCTCCCATAACAAAACATTAGCAGCCCAACTTCATGGAGAATTTAAAGAGTTTTTTCCAGATAATGCGGTTGAATATTTTGTTTCATACTATGATTATTATCAGCCAGAAGCATATGTGCCGTCAACGGATACATATATTGAAAAGGATTCTAATATAAATAGCGAAATAGAAAAACTAAGACACTCGGCAACGGGTGCATTGGCGGAAAGAAAAGATGTAATAATTGTTGCCAGTGTTTCATGTATCTACGGATTAGGTTCACCTATAGATTATGAGACGCAAATGTTAAGTTTGCGACCAGGTATGGAAAAGTCTAGGGACTCGATTCTAAGGAAGTTAGTTGAAATTCAGTACAACAGAAATGATATTGAATTTGACAGAGGTAGTTTCAGGGCAAGAGGGGATGTAGTGGATATTTTCCCTGCAGGAGCTGAAAACCCAGTTCGAATTGAGTTGTTTGGAGATGAAATAGAAACTATAAGGGAATTCAATGCGATTACAGGAGAGATCATAGGTGTGAGACACCATGTGGCTATTTATCCTGCATCTCACTACGTAACAAGCAAAGAAAAAATGGAAGCAGCATTAATTAGTATTGAAAAAGAATTAGAAGAGAGGTTAGCTTGGTTTCAAGACAGGGGTATGCTTCTTGAAGCGCAAAGAATAGAGCAAAGAACCAGATATGACTTGGAAATGTTAAGAGAGATTGGACAGTGTAAGGGGATTGAAAATTATTCACGTCACCTAAATGGTTTAGAGCCTGGAACCAGGCCATATACTTTAATGGACTATTTCCCAGATGATTATTTAGTAATTATTGATGAGTCTCATGTAATGGGACCGCAGCTAAGGGCAATGTATCATGGCGATAAATCAAGAAAGGAATCTTTAGTTGAATATGGATTTAGGTTACCGTCAGCTTTGGATAATAGGCCTTTAAAGTTTACGGAATTTGAAGAATTAGTGCAACAAGTTTTGTATGTTTCAGCTACACCAGCACCATATGAATTAGAAAAAAGTGGAGGTGTTAGTGCAGAGCAAATTATTAGACCAACTGGTCTTCTTGATCCTGTGATATTCCTTGAGCCGACAGAGGGACAAATAGATCATTTAATAGGGGAAATAAATGAAGTAACAAAGAAAGGTTATAGAACCTTAGTTACAACTCTTACCAAAAAAATGTCTGAAAGCCTAACAGGCTTTTTAGAAGAAGCAGGAATTAAAGCAAAATATCTTCATTCAGATATAGACACTTTGGAAAGGTTAGAAATTTTACGAGATTTAAGACTTGGGAAATTTGATGTATTAGTAGGGATAAACCTACTTCGAGAAGGACTAGATATTCCAGAGGTAGGGCTAGTTGCTATTTTGGATGCTGATAAAGAAGGATTCCTTCGTACTGAAACCTCATTGATTCAGACAATCGGAAGAGCAGCAAGAAATGTAGAAAGTAAGGTTATTATGTATGCAGATCGAATAAGTGGAGCGATGAAAGCTGCTATGGATGAAACAGAGAGAAGAAGAGACATTCAAGAAGAATATAATATTAAAAATGGGATCACTCCAGAAAGTGTAAAAAAATCAATTAGAGATGTAATAGAAGCTACGAAGAAGGATGATGATAAAACTAAACTTGGAAAATATAGCGATAGAACTCCAGAGGAACTTACTAAAAAAGAATTAATCGACTATGTTAAACTACTAGAAAAAGATATGAAGCTGGCTGCAAATGATTTGCAATTTGAGAGAGCTTTAGAGCTTAGAGAAAAACTTTTTGAGTATAGAGAAAAACTAAAATCATAGATTTGTTATATAGATTAAACTTTGGGAACAGAAAGTATTAATTTGAAAAAGATAATTAGAAAGAAGCAAGGTAAACTTATTTAAAAATATAGAGCCATATGGGAAATGAAATAAGACATAGGCTCAACAACAAATAAGTATATCCAAATGAAATATAAGACAATAAATAAAGGAGACAATAATATAAATGACAAAAGATCTGATAATTACAGGGGCAAAAGAACACAATTTAAAAAATATAGACTTATTAATCCCTAGGGATAAGATGGTGGTTTTTACGGGGCTTTCAGGCTCAGGTAAATCTTCACTTGCTTTTGATACAATTTATGCGGAAGGACAGAGGAGATATGTGGAAAGTCTTTCTGCATACGCAAGACAGTTTTTAGGACAGATGGAAAAGCCGAATGTAGAATCAGTAGAGGGACTTTCACCAGCAATCTCAATAGACCAGAAAACTTCAAGTCGAAACCCAAGGTCAACAGTAGGAACTGTGACGGAAATTCACGACTACCTAAGACTCTTATTTGCTAGAGTAGGCGTGCCGCATTGTCATATTTGTGGAAGAGTTATTCAAAGCCAAACTGTAGATCAAATTGTGGAAGAAGTTTTAAAGAAAGAAGACGGAACAAAAGTATTGATCTTAGGGCCGATTGTAAGGCAGAGAAAAGGTGAACACGAAAAAATTATAGATAGAATCAAAAGAGAGGGTTTTACTAGAGCTCGAATAGACGGAGAAATTTTTGATATTTCAGAAGAAGAAATAAAATTAGAAAAAAATTATAAACATTCAATAGATGTTGTAATTGACAGACTTGTAATAAAAGCAGGAATAGAAAGTAGATTGGCTGAAGCTGTAGAACTTGCTTTAAGTCATGGAGAAGGTTTGATGATAGTCCAGGTAATTGATGGAGAAGAAGAACTTTACTCTACTAAATTGTCTTGCCCAATTCATGGGGCCAGCATAGAAGAACTAGAACCAAGAATGTTTTCATTCAATACCCCATATGGAGCATGTCCAGAATGTTCCGGGTTAGGGTTTATGTCTCATATGGATGAAAGTCTAATTATTCCAAATAAATCTATTTCAATTAATGATGGTGCGCTATCTAATATTTTAAATAGTGTGGAACTAGGAGGCTTTTATAGTCAGATGATTAAAGCTTTAGCCGATGAGCATAAAGTAGATTTAGCTCTTCCTTTGGAGGAACTTCCTGAAGTCTTTGTAAAAGAACTATTATATGGAACTGACGGTAGAAAGTTATATTATACCTACACTAGCAAAAGTTCTGGTCGAAAATCAGAAATGAATTATGCTGTTGAAGGCTTAATTAACAATATGAAAAGGCGCTATATTGAAACTAGCTCTGATTACATGAAGGATAAGATGGAGCAGTTTATGTCTCAAAAACCATGTACTGAATGCATGGGGAAAAGGCTGAGACCAGAAGTGCTAGCTGTCAAAGTCCATGGCAAAAATATTGCAGAAATTTCAGATATGCACATACTAGAGGCTCTTTCTTATGCAGAAAATTTAGAAGGTCTTATGAATGAAAAAGAAAGAATAATAGGAGAACAGATATTAAAAGAAATAAAAGGAAGATTAGGATTTTTGGTTAATGTAGGCCTTGATTATCTTAATCTTTCTAGAGGTGCTAGCACCCTTAGTGGGGGAGAATCTCAAAGGATAAGATTAGCTACTCAAATTGGATCAGGATTAGTAGGAGTGCTGTATATTTTAGATGAACCAAGCATCGGGCTTCACCAAAAGGACAACGAAAAATTACTTGCCACCCTTAGAAGACTTACTGATTTGGGAAATACCTTGATAGTTGTAGAGCACGACGAAGACACAATATATACAGCAGATCATATAGTGGACATTGGGCCTCTTGCAGGGATTCATGGCGGAGAAATTGTAGTGTCAGGAACTCTAGAAGATGTTCTTAATTCGAAAGAATCTATAACTGGGCAATATTTAAGAGGCGAAAAAGTTATAGAAGTTCCTAAGGTAAGGAGAAAAGGGAATGGAAATTTTATAAAGGTAGTTGAAGCTGAAGAGAATAATTTAAAGAAAATAGATGTTGATTTTCCTCTAGGAATGATGGTTTGCGTTACAGGAGTATCTGGCTCTGGAAAGAGTAGCTTGGTAAATGAAATTCTATATAAAGGGGTTTCTAGTATTGTAAGTAAAACTAAGGAAAAGCCAGGAAAGTTCAAAAAATTAGTGGGTCTAGAAAACATTGATAAAGTAATTGATATTGATCAATCTCCAATTGGAAGAACGCCTAGATCTAACCCAGCCACATATACAGGAGTTTTTGGGCATATTAGAGACCTTTTTGCCCAATTACCAGAGGCAAAAATAAAGGGATATAACAAGGGGAGATTCAGTTTCAATGTGAAAGGTGGTAGGTGTGAAGCCTGCAGCGGAGATGGTATAATAAAAATTGAAATGCACTTTTTGCCGGATGTATATGTTCCTTGTGAAGTCTGCAAAGGTAAAAGATATAATAAGGAAACCTTAGATGTAAGATATAAAGGGAAAAACATCTTTGAAGTATTAGATATGAATGTATCCGAAGCCTTAGAGTTCTTTGAAAATATACCTGCAATAAAAAGGCAATTAGAAACCTTAGAAGAAGTGGGCCTTGGGTATATTAAATTGGGGCAACCTTCTACGCAACTTTCAGGTGGAGAGGCTCAAAGAATTAAGATTGCATCAGAACTTTCTAAGAGGAGTACAGGTAAAACTTTATACATATTGGATGAACCTACTACAGGGTTACATTTTGCAGATGTGGATAAATTGTCAAAAGTCATTGATAAATTAGTAGATAATGGCAACAGTGTTATTGTAATTGAGCATAATTTAGATATAATAAAAAGGGCAGACCATATAATTGACCTTGGACCAGATGGTGGTATTAGGGGAGGGACTATATTGGTTGAGGGAACCCCGGAAGAAGTTGCATCATGTAAGAACTCTTATACAGGTCAATTTCTTAAGAAGATGCTGGAAAATAAGATGCAAAAGTAAGGACGAAAATGAAAGTAGAAAACGGCCCTATAGTGGTCACAAAGAAAGAAAGAAGAATAGCGCACTTATTAATGTTTTTTTTAGTAATTAGTTGGGGAATAGACTACTCTATGGCAAAAATTGCCTTATCAGTTTATGAACCAATGCAATTGTTGTTTTTTAAATATTTTATAGCAATTTTTGTATTTTTAATCATGAAAACAATTAAAAAAGTGAAATGGAATGTAAAGAAAAGTGATATCCCAATTTTTATTTTATGTGCACTGACAGGAGAAATATTATATTTTTGGTGTGAATATGCAGCTCTAGACTATATTTCGGTTTCTATGGTTACAATAATGCTAACTTTTGTACCAATGCTTTCTGTAGGAATCGAAAGAGTATTTTATAAAGTGAAAAGTAATTGGAAGATTAACACAGGAATTTGTGTAAGTATAATTGGTGTAGTATTTATTATAGGCGTGGATTTTGATGAGTTGACAGGAAAAACAATGATAGGATATGCGCTTTGCATAGGGGCGGTTGTGTCTTGGAATATATATAACTTTGTAACAAGTAGGCTCAGAGGAAATTACCATACTATTACTGTTGGAATGACTCAATTAATCTGTACTTCTTTGCTTACGGCTCCTATTGCACTGAGAAATTTGCCTGTTGAAGAAATGGTTAAACCTGAAATTTTAGGGGCAACATTGTATTTGGGGGTTTTCAGTGCAGGATTTGGTTTTTTCTGCTACATCTTTGCAGTGGGTAAGCTAGGCCCAACTACTAATGCAGTGTATACGGTTTTCATGCCAGTATCTGCAACTCTTTTTGGATGGTTACTTGTAGGAGAAACAGTTGGACTTCCACAAATATTTGGAGGTACAATTGTAATTTTGGCAGGATTATTTGTCATTAAGGAAAAGGGAAGAATAGATCAGGCGCGAATGGAAGTGAGTATAAATTCGAAGAAGTAACTTAAATAGCATATAACTTTCATGTGAAGGATAAAATAATATTTTTTGAATGCCTTAGACTATGAAACTAATTATTTTGAATTGAAGCAAATAGAAAAAAAGGCTAACTTTTAAAGTTCTTGAGTTAGCAATTTGATTAAATTTGATTAATATCTGTAATGAATGGAGGCGACTAGTGGTTGAAAGAATGAATATGACCATGGTAACAGATTTTTATGAAGTTACAATGGCAAATGGATTCTTAAAAAAAGGAATGGAAAATAGCATTGGGTATTTTGATATGTTTTTCAGAAAAATGCCTGATGGGGGAGGCTTCGCAATAATGGCTGGATTAGAACAGCTTATTGAGTATCTGAAAAATTTAACATTTACGAAAGAAGATATTGAATTTTTAAGAGAAAAAGAAATATTTGACGAAGACTTCCTTGAATATTTAGAAAATTTTAAATTTGAATGTGATGTATGGTCAATAAAAGAAGGTACTCCAATCTTTCCTGGTGAACCAATAATAACTGTAAAAGGACCGATTCTTCAAGCTCAATTTATTGAAACCATGTGCCTTTTATTGATTAACCATCAAAGCCTTGTTGCAACTAAGGCAAACAGGGTAGTGCGTGCTGCACAAGGAAGACCAGTAATGGAATTTGGAACTAGAAGAGCTCATGGTATTTCAGCAGCGGTATATGGTGCAAGAGCAGCATATATAGGGGGTTGCGTAGGAACCGCATGCGCAATGGCTGATAGAGAATTTGGGATTCCTGCTCTAGGAACAATGGCTCACAGTTGGGTTCAACTGTTTGATTCAGAGTACGAAGCATTTAAAGCATATGCTGAAGTATACCCAAGCAATTGTACTTTTTTAATTGATACATATAATGTGCTAAAATCAGGATTGCCTGCAGCAATTAAAGTTTTTAAAGAACTAAAACCTGCAAAGATGGGGGTAAGAATTGATAGTGGTGATATTACTTACCTGACCAAACAAGCAAGAAAGATGTTAGATGAAGCTGGGCTAGAAGAATGTTCAATTATTGTTTCAAACTCATTGGATGAGTATGTTATTAGAGAACTATTACTCCAGGGTGCAGAAATTGATAGTTTTGGAGTTGGAGAAAGATTGATAACATCCAAGTCCGAGCCCGTATTTGGAGGAGTTTATAAGTTAGTTGCAGTAGAGAAAGATGGAGAGATGACTCCTAAGATAAAACTTAGCGAGAATATTGAAAAAATAACTAACCCTCATTTTAAGGAAGTGCATAGATTATATGATAACAATAGTGGCAAAGCCCTTGCTGATGTATTAACCATAGCTGGAGAAGCCCCACCTGTAGATAATGGAGAAGGTTATGAAATATTTGACCCTGATGCAGTTTGGAAGAGAAAAAAGCTTGAAAATTTTAATGCAGTAAATATAATGATGAAAATATTTGATAAAGGAAAATGCATTTATGAAAGTCCATCTATTGAAGAAATAAGGAAACACTGTAAGGACCAATTAGATACATTATGGGAAGAAACGCTAAGATTTGAAATGCCACAAACATATTATGTCGACCTTTCGCCTAGACTATGGAAGCTGAAAACTGATTTATTGACAAGCCCTTTAGGAAAGTAAATTCTAAGTTGAGTTTCTGCAATCATAGCGAGCTAAGATAAACTATAATATAAAAGTACACCTTGTATCGGTGTGCTTTTATATTGGGTGTGGAAAAATATATTAGTATAGATGAAATCTCCATAGAAATCATATTAAAAAATGTAAAAAAGGCAAAATAGGCACTAAAAGTGCCTATTGGTATTGCAAGAAAAATGTTATATTGAATATAAAGAAATGAAGAAAGGTTTGAAGTGGTATTAGTAACTTCAGAAATAGTATTGAATATGAATGTGTTAAGTAATTTAAATTTTTATAGAAGGCTTTGTGTAATATTAATGTTAATATTAATATTTATTAGTGTAGGATTTTTTTCGACTAGCTTTGCTTCAGAAGCGACTGAGGTACCCAATGCAGTTAAAACTGTAGTGGAGGAAATGTCGCCTGCCTTAGAGGAAAAAGAAGAAGTTTTAATAGCCGATAATGAAGTGCCATTAAGTAGTGCAGAGGTTGAAATGACTCTAATGAATGTAGTTATAGCATGCCTAGGGGTGTTTGTATTGCTTTTAGGAATAATAATGTTTATTGGAAATAGAGAATTAAACAGAGAAAGCTAAAGGATTTCTTCATGTTGAAAAGTAGGAACATCTTAATAATTAAGGAAAAAACTTTTCAATAAAATATTGGAAGCAAAAGCATATTAAAAATATGTTGAAAAAATAAATAAAACTCCTTTGATATCAAAGGAGTTTTTTCGTGAAATTATAAAGTGTTTGAACAATTAAGGACGTTTTTTATTTTATGTTGAACCATGTTTCGGATAGCATCTCTAGCTGGCCCTAAATATTTTCTTGGATCAAATTCACTAGGATTTTCAGCTAAGTACTTTCTGATTTCAGCAGTCATTGCAAGCCTCAGATCAGTATCGATATTCACCTTACAAATTCCAAATTTTGTAGCTTCTAGAATCATATCTTCTGGAACCCCTTGTGCCCCTGGAATATCACCACCATATTGGTTACAAAGAGTTACAAATTCTGGAAGTACAGTAGAGGCTCCGTGCAATACTAATGGTGTATTTGGAATTAAAGAATGTATTTTCTTTAACCTTTCGTAATCTAAAAATGGATCTCCTTTGAACTTGTATGCACCATGGCTAGTTCCAATAGCTATTGCAAGAGAGTCAACACCTGTTTTTTCAACAAACTCTGCAGCTTCCTCTGGGTCTGTAAATGTAGCAGAACGTGCATCGACTTTAATATTATCTTCAACACCAGCTAGTTTTCCAAGTTCAGCCTCAACAACAACACCTTTTGAGTGGGCATATTCCACAACTTCTTTTGTGCGCCTAATATTTTCTTCTAAAGAGTATTTAGACCCGTCATACATTACGGAAGTAAATCCATCATCTACGCATTTTTTACAAATATCAAAATCTTCACCATGATCAAGATGAAGACAAACATCTACATCTGTATCAATAATTGCTGCCTCTACTAGTTTAGTTAAGTAAGCTGGTTTTGCGTATTTTCTTGCCCCTGCTGAAACCTGAAGGATAAGCTGAGCCTGCTCTTTTTGAGCTGCTTCTACTATTCCTTGTATAATCTCCATGTTATTCACATTAAATGCGCCAATTGCATAATTTGATGTTAAAGCCTTTTTAAACATTTCTGTTGATGTGACTAAAGCCATAATTCCCTCCTGTTAATAATTAATTTAACTTTACCCTTCACGATAACTTGAACGAAACTAAGGTTTCGAATTAGTGGTAAGTATCTGGATGTTTTTTTTACTTGAAATAAAAAATATATCAAATAAGTGTCGACTTCCTACAAGATATAATATAGCATAAATCTTACTATCTTGCCACAAAATATGATATAATAAAAAAATGGTTAAAGAAAAAATAAACAAAAATGATGAAGGTCAAAGACTTGATCGATATCTAAAAAAAGCATATAAGAAAGCGACCTTAAGCTATATTTATAAAATGATTAGAAAAGATATTAAGGTAAATGGTAAAAGGCAAAAGGAAGACTATATTCTCCAAGCGGGAGATGAAATCTCAATTTATATTACTGAAGAAAAACAAAATTCTTTAATAAAATCTGCAGAAGAAAAAGTTAAAGAAGTTAAAAGAACCTTCGACATTATATATGAAAATGAAAATATTTTAATTATAGATAAACCTTTTGGGTTGTTAACACATGGAGATGGAAAAGAAAAGAAGAATACACTTTCTAATCAAGTTTTATCTTATCTTATTGCAAACGGAGAATATGACCCTAGAAAAGAAAAAACTTTTGTTCCTGCACCTTCAAATAGGTTAGATAGAAATACAACAGGTCTTGTTATTTTTGGAAAAAATGCCAAAAGTGGAAGGGCTATAAATGAGGCGATTAGAGAAAGAAATTTAATCAGGAAATTTTATTTGACAATAGTGAAAGGGCACTTAAAGAAAGAACTATTATTAAATGCTTGGATGAAAAAAGATGAGGAGAAAAATAAAGTTACTATTTTGGAAGAAGATTTGGGGAGTAAAGGAAAGGAAGTTATAACTAAGGTAAAACCTTTGTCTTCTAACAGAGAATACACCTTGGTTGAAGTTGAAATACCAACTGGTAGAACCCATCAAATCAGAAGCCATTTACAAAAGGCAGACTACCCATTGGTAGGTGACCCTAAATATGGTGACAAGCAGATAAACAGGTATTTTCAAAGGGAATTCAAAATAAGTACACAACTTCTTCATGCATGTAAATTAGCATTTGATGAGGAATTAGCAAAAGGACTAGACTTAGAAGTAAGGGAAATAAAGAGTTTCCCAAAAGAGACATTCTACGAAATTTGCAATCAATTAAAGTTAGATATGGAGGATTATAATTAGATGAAATCATTGCTAAAGGACATAATAATTGCAGTACTGATAGTTGGAGCCATTTTGATTTTTGTGCGGCCTACAATAGTAAAAGAAGAATCAATGGTTCCCACCTTGGAAGAAAATGATTATTTAATAATGAGTAAGCAAGCATACACATTGGGAGAAATGGAGGCAGGAGATATAATTATTTTTGAGTCAGATATAATTGGAACTGATGGGGAGAATAAATTACTAATTAAAAGAGCAATAGGACTGCCAGGCGACACTCTTGAAATTAAAGACGGAGAAGTAATTTTAAACGGGGAAGTACTTGAAGAAGATTATATTAATGATGATTATACCTCAGGGGATGTAAAAGAAATGGTGATTCCAGATGGAAAAGTATTTGCAATGGGAGATAATAGAGCGGTAAGTAATGATAGTAGATCTTCTGACATTGGACTTGTAGACATGGAAGATGTGGAAGGTCAAGCAGTACTTAGATTATATCCTTTTAATAAATTTGGGTTATTAGATTAAGGTGAAATTATGGCGAGAAATATAGTAGCAAATAACAAAAAAGCAAGGCATGACTTCTTTATTGAAGATGTATATGAAGCAGGGATAGTTTTAACCGGAACTGAAATAAAGTCAATTCGAAAAGGTAAGGTAAACTTAAAAGAAAGCTATGTGAAAATAACCAAAGATAGGGAGGCATATATATATGGAATGCACGTAAGCCCTTACGAGCAGGGAAACATCTTTAATGTGGATCCTTTGAGAGAAAGAAAACTATTGCTTAATAAAAGAGAAATAGGTAAATTGCTGGATGGAACTACTATGGACGGCTTAGCAATTGTGCCTTTAAACATGTATATTAATGGTGATGGAAGAGCAAAGATGGAGATTGCCTTGGCAAAGGGTAAAAAACTTCATGATAAGAGAAATACTATTGCAAAAAGAGATGCAGACATGAAAATGAGAAGGGCAAAACTAAGATAATATACGATTAAAAGGAAAAAGAAAGGCGAACTGGCCAGCTAGATAAAAGGAAAAACGTATTAGTATAAATACAAAAAGAACTTGTTATTACATATAAGTTCTTTTTGTTTAATTACTAGATTCATTTTATCTTTTTAAAATCAAATGGGGATGAACATAGAAATATGGCGATTAATGATGGGTGATGTTGAATTTTCTTTAAATAAAATTGCGCCCTTGAATTAATGACAAGAACTATGATACAATGAATAGCAAAAGAAAATACTTTTGAAAATATGGGGATGTTTTGGTTTCGACAGGGATGTGGAAGCCGGAGAAGCGAGTCGT
>CAYJGT010000028.1:0-17517 GCA_964370035.1 uncultured Oscillospiraceae bacterium | reverse complement strand
GAAAGGAAGAATTTCCCCTTCTCTCATTTTTTGTTGATGAAAAGGAACTAAGATTTTTTTGCGTTTAGTTGATGATGCTGATCTCAAGTATGCCATTTAGAAAAAGTGTTTTAAAGTGCAACCCGCCTATTAATGTATAAGAAAAAGTGTTAAAATTCAAGCGCTTACGGTATATCAAATACCCTCAAAATATGATATACTCATAAAGGATAAAATCAAACTCTAAGATAGCAAAAATGATTAAATAGCACAGATATGCACAACGGATAATGGAAGAATAACGGCGAAGATTGTGCTGAAAAGAGGGGCGAATTACCTAGGTATTTTTGCTACAAATAAAAGGAAAGTTTGCTAAGATTGACGCGTAACTAGATATATATGAAACACTTAGCGAAGTAGGAAATTTAATATGTGCTAAAAGAGAACCGAAAAGGCAAGTAAGAAAGGATAACATAATGAACATAAATGTAATAGAACCAGTATATATGAGAGACAGAAAATTAATAATTATTGATCAAACACTTTTGCCAAATGAAGAAAAATATATAGAGCTTACTACGAGAGAAGAAACATGGGATGCAATTAAAACCCTAGCTGTTAGAGGCGCACCTGCTATAGGTGTTGCGGCAGCCTATGGAATGTATGTGGATATAAAAGATATGGATTTTGTCAAAGCTACAGAGGTTTTGCCAAGACTTAAGGAAACGGGAGAGTACCTTAAAACTTCTAGACCTACAGCCGTAAATCTTTTCTGGGCAGTAGATAGAATGATTAAAAAGGCGGCAGCTTTAGATGAAGGCCTTTGTATAGAACAGACAGAAGAACAAAAAATTGACTATTTTAAAGAAGGAATTTTCCTTGAGGCAGATGCAATTAGAAACGAAGATGTGGAGGCTTCTGTAAAAATGGGAGAGTACGGATTATCTCTTTTAGAACCTAATATGGGAATCCTTACCCACTGCAATGCAGGAACTCTTGCAACAGCAAAATACGGAACTTGTATTGCGCCTTTATATCTGGGTCAAGAAAAGAGATATAATTTTAGAGTCTTTGCCGATGAAACAAGGCCAGTACTTCAAGGCGCTAGACTTACTGCATTTGAGCTTGATAAGGCTGGAGTTGATGTTACTTTGATCTGTGATAACATGGCTGGAACTGTAATGAAACAAGGCAAGATAGATGCAGTAGTAGTAGGTTGCGATAGAGTGGCTGCTAATGGTGATGGTGCCAATAAAATTGGAACCATGCAGGTTGCTATAATGGCCAAAGAATTTGGAATTCCATTCTATATGTTTGCTCCTACAAGCACTATAGACCTTAAGACTGAGAAGGGCGATGATATCGAGATTGAAGAAAGAGATGGAGAAGAAATTGGGGAAATGTGGTATGAAAGCCCTATGACACCAAAGACTGTGAAGAAATTTAATCCAGCTTTCGATGTAACACCACATAAATATATAACTGCCTATGTTACTGAAAGGGGAATAGTAAGGCCCCCTTTTAAAGAAAATCTAGCTAAGATAATGGGAGAAGATTAAAACGCTTAATAGAAAAAGCATAGTGATAAATTAAGGCAAAACCTTAATAAAAATTACCGTATAATAAGAATAGGCTATTAAGAGCGGAATTTATAGAGCTATAGAGGATAATAAGGAAACTAAAATACCAAACGGTAAATAGATAAAAAAAGAATCTAAACAAATAATCCAATAGATTAAATAACCAGAAGTAGGAGGCTTGAAAATGGACGACAACCAGTTAAATATTTTCCAAAGAAATGCTAAGTATATAGTAATCTTTGCAGTTGTGGCTGGAGGGATGTCTGGCGTTTTAGGAAAACTTACAGAAGCGCCTTCTATGGTTATAGGGTTTTATAGATTGCTTATAGCCTTACCATTCTTCATAGTTCCTGTAGTTTTGAACTACAGAGGAGAATTAAAGAATATTAAGAAAAGAGAGTTTCTTCTTTCCGTAATATCGGGAATCTTTCTTTTTATACATTATTGGAGTTGGTTTACAGCGGTTAAGATTACATCAGTTGCCAGTGCTACAGTCCTTATGTCATTACATCCACTGTTGGTGGCGGCCATGGCATTCTTTATTTGGAAGAGGCATGTATCAATAAAGGCTGTAATTGGAGTTGTAATTGCAATTGTTGGGGGGATAATTGTTGTAGGTGGAAACTTTACTGATGGTAATACATTCTTTGGAGATATGATGGCAGTTGTTGCTTGTATTGGGCTGGGAGTGTATTTTTCTATTGGTAGTGAAGTGAGAAGCAAAATGGTTGCAGCTATATATATTCTTATAGTCTTTGGAACCTGTTTTCTTTGCTTTACAGTTGCTATTATTGCAACATCTACACCTCTTTTAACATACGAACCGATGGACTATGTATGGATAGGAGTTATGGCAATAGTTTGTCAACTAGGATGCCACGCAGTGTTTAACTGGTCTATGGGATATGTATCCTCCCTTTATGTTTCGGCCTTAGATACTGGAGAAATTATTGTAGCAGCATTACTTGCATTAATGGTGTTTGGGGAAATTCCAACCATGTGGCAAATTATTGGAGGTTTAGTTGTCATTGCAGGGTTGCTGTACTATAATTACCATGAAGGAGATAAAAATTAATGGCATATAAAGTGAAATTAACACAATTTGAAGGCCCTTTTGATTTGCTTGTATATCTAATAGAAAATGCGAGGATGAGTATTTATGATATAAAAATATCTGAAATAACCAAGCAATATATTGACTACCTTGAAGAAATGAAAGAGCTAGAAGTGGAAGTTGCTACTGAGTTTATGATATTAGCAGCTAGTTTGCTTGAAATAAAGTCTAAAATGCTCTTGCCTAAAATGACTATTGACGGAACAACTCTTGTAGATGAAGACCCGAGAGCAGAACTTATTGAAAGGCTAGTCGAGTATAGAAAGTTTAAAGCTTTATCAGAAACTTTATCAGAGAGAGAGTTAATTGGAAGAACTATATTTACTAAACCCCAAGAAGACCTTGCTCAATACACACATGAGGCAGATGAGTATCTTACTTTGGATATTGAACATTTTGTAGTGGCTTTCAACAAGTTCCTTCTTCGAAAGAAAAAAGAAGGGGATATAAAAAGGGAATATGAGCATAGAGAAAAAGAAAAAATTACTACTGAGGCAAAATTTGACTTCATTAAAAAAATATTCGAAATGGACGCTAATAAAAAAGTGGATTTCTATAGCTTAGTAAATGAAAGAGAAGACAAATATGATGTAGCCCTATCATTTTCTTCCCTTCTTGAAATGGTTAAGCAAAATAGACTCTGGGCAGAACAAGACTTAATATTTGGGCCTATTACTGTAGGTGCTAGTGAAAATCTAAATAAAGAGATTAAGGAAGGTGAATAAAAGATGGCAAGTGAAAAGACTATAAAATCTGTGATGGAATCTATGTTGTTTGTATGGGGAGAACCCTTAGAAGCTAAGGCTGTTGCAGAAGTTTTAAACATTGAGACCAAAGAAGCAATAAAATACATGCAAGAGTTGGCAGCACAATATGAAAAAGAAGAGCGTGGAATAAGAATACGGGAGATAAACAAAACTTTTCAGCTTACTTCATATTCAGAAAACGCAGAATATATTGAAAGACTTTGTACTCCTGTTAGGAAGAGAAGGCTTAGCCAGTCTGCTCTAGAAGTACTGGCAATTGTTGCATATAAGCAGCCAGTAACAAGAGGGGAAATTGAAGCAGTAAGAGGAATTAAATGTGATAGAGTTCTAGAAGGTCTTGAAGCAAAGGAACTTGTTTGCCAGGTAGGCCGTTCTGATGGAATAGGAAGACCCATATTATTTGGGACAACAGATGAGTTTTTAAGATATTTTGGATATGAATCCCTAAAAGAGCTTCCTGAAATTGAGGATATTGCAAATGCCTTAGATTCAGAAGTCGAGGAAGAATTACCTGGGCAAATTAATATGGACCAATTAATTATTGCGACTGAAGAAAAATAAATTTAGGTAGAATTTAGAGAAGTAGAACAAAAATGCCCAGCGAAGAAGATTGGATATGAAAGGCCTACATAAAGGGTAGTAGTATAATTGGTGCAGATTAGTTGTATTAATTCAATAAACAAAAGGACATAAAAAGAAAAAATAAGTAATGAAAATTTTAAAAAAAGCAGATATATTATTAATAATAACCATATTAGCATTAGGCCTATCTACAGGCCTAATTTTTGCATTAGATAAAAACCAAGGGGAAGAAATAGTAATAACTGTAGACAATGAAGCTTATGGAACTTATAGCATTTTTTCTAATGAAGATATTATAATAGAGGATGAGGGTAGTTTTAATCGTATTAGAACAGAAAATGGAGTGGTCTTTATGAAGGAGGCTAACTGCAAAGGCGAAGATTGCGTACACCAAGGAGAAAAAAGCTCAACAGGAGAAAGCATAATTTGCCTTCCCAATAAAATAATTATTGAAGTTGTTGGAGGCGAAAAAGAATTTGATGGAATCTCAGACTAATAGGACTAAAACAAAGCTTAATAAAAAACTAACACCAAGCAAAAGAGTGGCTATTATTAGTATTTTAATTGCCTTAGCTCTTGTTTTTTCTTATGTTGAATTTTTAATTCCTTTTAATTTTGGGGTGCCAGGTATTAAATTAGGATTGGCAAATATTGTGGTAATTGTTGCTCTGTACATATTTGGACTGCCTGTAGCTATATCTGTAAGCTTACTTAGAGTTTTACTTAATGGATTGATTTTCACAGGATTATTTTCAGCTTTATATGGAGTTGTTGGGGCTATACTATCTATATTGGGAATGTATCTCTTAAAGAGAAGTGGAAAGTTCTCTGTTGTTGGAGTAAGTGTCTTCGGGGCTTTTTTACATATAATAGGACAGCTAATAGTAGCTGCCCTAGTTTTTGGTAATATTAAAATTTTTATTTATCTGCCGTTTCTAACTGTGGTTTCTGTAATTACAGGAACCTTAATCGGCTTTCTTGTCTATCTTATTCTTAAAAAAGTAAAATCGTTTCTTAGGTTCAGTAGTGACCTTAATTAATCTTACAATTGCCTTTGTAGGGCAAATTGATGCACAAGTTTTGCAGTTAATGCATAATTCGTAGTCTATTTTTGCCAAATTATTCTCGACAACAATTGCACCTTCTGGGCATTCCTTTTCGCATTTCTTACAACCTATACAGCCAACCTTACATGCTTTTCTAGTTTCTCCTCCTTTAGCCTGTGAGGCACAGCCAACATAAACCAGGTTTTCTTGAGGAGACATTTGTATTACTTTTTTTGGACAATGGCTTACACAAATTCCGCAGCCAATACAAGCGGCTCTGTCTATTTCTGCTAGCTTCTCATTAATTTTTATTGCTCCATATGGACAGGCTGAAACGCAGTCTCCATGTCCTAAGCAACCGTAGGAGCACTCCATTTGTCCACCATATAATTGGCTAGCAGCTTTACAACTCCACTCCTTATCGTGGGTCATAATTCTTTTGATTTTAGAGGAAGAACCCTTACAAGATACTAAGGCTACCCTAGGTTCTGAAGTTGTAGCCTCTACGCCTAGTATTCTTGCCAATTCTACTGATAACTTATCTCCGCCAACTGGACAGAGAGAAGTACTTAAACTTCTAGACTTGTCTTCTCCTAGAGAAATTGCGTAGTTATCACAGCCAGGGAAACCACAGGCTCCGCAGTTTGCTCCAGGCATAGCATTAATTAACTCTTCTATTTGTTCATCTACTGAAACCGCCATTACCTTTGAGGCGATAGTCAGTATAATTCCTGCAGCTAAACCAATAGCTGCTACAACTATAATTGGTATTATTATTCCGTCCATTTTTTCACATCCAATCTTTTATAATGTTATTGATTACCCGAATATACCTTCTACTACACCACCAAAGCCCATGAATGACAGAGATAGTATTGCAGCTGATATTAGTGTAATAGGAATTCCTTGGAAAGGAGCTGGAATATTTCTGCACTTATCTAACTTTTCCCGGATCCCCGAGAAAAGAACCATTGCTAATAAAAATCCTACACCTGCACCAATTGCGTTAAATATTGACTCTGCGTAGGTAAAGCCTTCGTCAATATTCATTATAGTAACACCTAATACTGCACAGTTAGTTGTAATTAAAGGTAGGAAAACACCTAGCGACTTGTATAAAGAAGTGACGTATTTTTTTAATGTTATTTCCACTAGTTGCACAAGGGATGCAATTACTAAGATGAATGTTAATGTTTGTAAATAGCCTATGTTTAATGGTTCTAGTATTAAATTCTGAATAGGCCAGGTTACAAGTGTAGCTAAAACCATTACTAGTATTACAGCAAAGCCCATTCCTGCAGCAGATTCCATTTTCTTAGAAACTCCTAGGAAAGGACATATTCCAAGAAACTTTGCTAGAACGAAGTTGTTAACTAAGACAACACTTAGCATAATTATTAATATCTCTTCCATAATTAACCTTTAGCCTTTCTTTTTTTTAAAGCTACCTTCTCTTCATTAAAGGCTGCCTCCTCTTCTCTAATAAGTTCTTTTTCTTTCTCTTCAACATGTTGGTCGCCTTTCTTAAGTCTGCTATTTTCTACAGCCTCTTCTCTAAAGGCGCTGCATGTGTCTACAAGGTAGCAGCTTTGGCAGCCAAAATCCTTTCTCTTTTTTTCATTGTCTTTTATTAGAACATTGGAAGCGGCAACTAATATTGCAAAGACAAAGAACCCGCCAGGAGCAAGCATAAATATGGTCATTGGTTGGACACCATCTGAAAGAACTTCCATTCCAAAGAATGTACCGGCTCCTAAAACTTCTCTTATTGCTCCCATGAAGAAAAGGGCAATAGTAAAACCTGCTCCCATGCCTAATCCGTCAAGGGCTGAATCTAGGACATTGTTCTTGCTTGCAAACATTTCCGCTCTTCCTAATATAATGCAGTTAACAACAATTAGAGGGATAAATAATCCGAGAGATTGATCTAGCGCAGGAATATATGCCTTTAGTAAAAGTTGAACTATTGTAACAAAGCCTGCGATTACTACAATGTAACAAGGGATTCTAACCTTTGAAGGAATGAACTTTCGCAGAAGGGAGATAACTATATTTGAACAGGTTAAAATTACAATAACTGAAACACCCATACCTAGTCCGTTAAAGGCACTAGTTGTAACTGCAAGTGCAGGGCAAAGGCCTAGCAATAATATGAAGACTGGGTTTTCTTTAATAATTCCCTTGGAGAATATTTCATATTTTACTTGCAAATTTTCTTTTGTTGTTTTATTCATAATAGCCTCCTACAGTGCAGCCCATTGATCTAGGGCAGATTTAACGGAGCGGAAAATTGCGTCAGAAGAAACTGTTGCACCAGTAACTCCATCTATTGTGTCACTTTCCTTAGTACCTTCCCCATCTAATTCAGAAACTCTTTTATACTGGGAAAGCTCTTCTTCAGTCATAGGTAAGTCTCCAAGACCAGGAGTGTCAGTATGCGATACTATTTTTACCGAGGTTATTTCCCCGTCGGTATCGATGCCAACCATTACATCCATAGTGCCACCAAAGCTTTTTTCCATGGCCAACACTGCAATGCCTTCGTCGTTCATTGACTGGAAGTAAGCTTTTACACCGTCTACTGTAGGTTGCTTTTCTACGAAGCCCTCTCCCTTAGGCAAAACTTCTTGTGCGGCCAAAGACTGTGAGTTGGTTTTATGGGCTTCTATGGTAGGTTCGGTAAGGTTGAAAACTACCGAAAGTATTCCAGTTACTACAAGACATATTAATACTAAGGCGAAAGGCGGAAAGATTAATTCTTTAAAGCTGTTTTTTGACATTTTTCTTACCTCCTTTTTTAAGTTGCATATTAACTGAAAGTTTATCCAATCTTGGAGCGATAATGTTCATAATAATAATTGCGAATGAAACTCCTTCTGGATAAGAACCGTAAAGTCGTATTACCATGGTAATAACTCCACATCCAATTGCGAAAATTACTCGCCCTAATGGCATCATTGGAGAGGTAACATAATCAGTGGCACAGAAGAAAGCTCCAAGCATTACGCCTCCAGTAAATAGTTGGAATAAAGGATCAACTCCAGCAGCTATAGAAAAAATGGCAACTGTTCCTAAAAAGACAACGGGAATTATTGGAGAAATTACTTTCATGAAAATTAGGTAAAGCCCACCAATGAGGATCGCAGCAGCACTTATTTCTCCTATTGAACCTCCGACAAACCCTAGAAAAAGATCTAAGTTAGAAGGGACATCTTGGCCTTCTGCGAATAGAGCTAATGGTGTGGCGGATGTGGTTCCGTCAAAGGCGCCTCCTCCAATTTGCGGAGAGGGCCAAGTGGTCATTTCTGTGGTAAATGAAATTAATAATACCAACCTTGCAGCTACTGCTGGATTCACAAAATTCTGACCTAAGCCGCCAAAGAGTTGCTTAACTATTACTATGGCAACAAAGGAGCCTACAACAGCCATCCAATAAGGGAAGTTTGAAGGAAGGTTGAATGCCAGAATAACCCCTGTTAAAAATGCGGATAAATCCCCTGTAGAGTTTTTCCAAACAGCGAATTTACAAAAAGCATATTCGAAAAAGACACAAGAAATAACGCATACAGCTGTTAGGGTGGCGGCTCTATAGCCAAATACAAGAACTCCCATTATCATAGCAGGTATTAAAGCAATAAGAACATGTTTCATAATTGCCTTTGTATCTAGAGTTTTTACTATATGAGGGGCAGAGCTAACGATCAGTACGTCGTGAGTAGGAGTGTCGTTTTTAATTTCATTTTTGTCATTTGATGCTTGAACTTTATTATTTTCCATTTTCTCTTGCCTCCTTTACTAATAGTTTCCCTACTTTATGAATGAAGTTTAGGGCCTTACGTGCAGGGCAGACATAGGTGCAACTTGCACATTCCATGCACTCCATAACATTTAATCTTTCCATTTCCTTAACATCACGATGTTCATATGCTGCAGTTATCTCCGCAGGAATAAGTCCTAATGGACAGACTGAAATGCAGCGACCACAGTGAATACATTGAGCCTCTATTGCAATATAGCTATCTTTTTTGTTGAAAGCTAGTATGGCATTAGTATTTTTTATGATAGGCATCTTAATGTCGATTAAAGTTAATCCCATCATAACTCCGCCCATGATTATTTTTTCAGGAGCTTCGCTAAAACCACCTGCATGTTGAACTATATCCACTATTCTAGTTCCAATAGGTACACATAAATTTTGTGGATTTTTTATTGAAGAACCATCAACTGTGATTCGCTTTCTTATTAGAGGGATACCAGTTTTTAGGTATTCTCCAATAAAAGCTATGGTCCCAACATTTGAAACAATTACTCCTAGAGCAGAAGGTAGGACGCCAGCATGTAGAGGTTTTCCGGTAATTTCTTCTACAATTACACGTTCAGCTCCCTTAGGATAAAGTTCAGCCAGACCTACAGTGTAGACTCCGGATAAATTCCGATATCCAATCTTTTTATCTAGCAACGCTATTGCGTCAGGCTTATTCTTTTCAATGCCAATATATACTTTGGAAATGTTCAGGTACTTTTGTATGGCTTCTATGCCGTTTAGTAAATCGTCAGGCCTTTCTAACATCAACCTATGATCTGAAGTAATATAAGGCTCGCATTCAGCGCCGTTAATTATTAGAGTGTCAATTTCTTCAGGGTTTTGAGGATTAAACTTAACATGTGAAGGAAAAGCTGCACCACCTAGACCTACTAAGCCGCTTGTCTTAATTGCCTGGATAAAGTCTTCTTTAGAATTAATTATTGGCGGAGAAATAGAAGGGTCTAATTTGTCCTCTCCGTCAGAGGAAATAATGATGGTTTGATTATCACCACCATGCATGGCTCTTTTTTTTGAAAATCCTGTTACTTTTCCAGAAATACTAGAATGGATGTTGGCGCTAATAAAAGCATCGGAACTTCCAATCAGCTGGCCTTTATAGACATAGTCTCCAATTGAAACAACAGGAGTACAAGGAGCCCCTATATGTTGAAGCATGGATATTTCTACTTCTTTAGGCGTTGGAAAGATAGTAGTTGGTAACAATGAAGTTCCTTTGTAATGAGGAACCTTAACGCCCTTTAATTTTTTTAACGGTTTTTGCATAAATACCTCTCTCAAATAAGTGATAAGCGTTTCAAAATCAGTACCTGCCATTGTGAAACAAAGCAGAACAATATTGGCAGGGCATACAATTCTATAAATAACCGAAATGAAATTGGGTAAAGGATTGGTATGGCTTTCGCTTTGCAGTACTTGTTTTGCGAAAATGCCGAATAAATAACCCGAAGGATTATTTATTGTAAGAATTGTCTGTCATCTAGTACATAGATGATTATACAGTCTTTTATACATGTAAAACAATAGAAAGTAATCAGATATTCTGTATACATTTCTTTAGAGTATTTTGTATATGGGATACAAGAAATAAAAATGAAAAATCAGATAATATAGCTATCTGAAGGTAATTTTAATGAGCATAAAAACAAAAAAATTAAAAGATAATTTGAACAACCAGTGGAAGTTGAAAAGTTAGATAGCAAGTATTAGAAAGAGAAAATTTAATATTTGTTAATTAATTTGAAAAAATATGCAGAGTTAGTTCTGAGCCGGATTTAGGTAAAAGAGATTAACAAATATAACATGCAACAAAAATAGGAATTATGTGGAGAAAAAGCATGCTAAAGAACGGCTACTTTGTTGTATAACTTTTAATGTTGCAGTATCTATAATGAAGTCTTGCTTTTTCTGATTCCCTTTTTGATATTGATGAAAATGTGGAAAACAGAGCCTTCAACTACAAGGCCCAAAGCAATAGAACCAGCAATAGCAAGAGTAAGTAATCCTGTTTCTGCTGTTGCTGTGAAATTTCCATCAATTAACGATGTCATAGTATGAAAAAGCTGAGAGCCTGGTACTAAAGGCATTATTCCAGGAATAATGAATATTGTAGTTGGCTCTTTCATAACCCTAGAAAATATATCTCCAAGAAGGCCTACAGCAAAGGCGCTGAGAAATATTGCAAAGATTACTTCATAACTAGGTTCAGTTAGAAGATAGATGGTATATGCAATAGCGCCAATAATGGCAGTGGGCAGTATTGTTTTTATTGGAGAATGAAATAGGATTGTAAAGGCCAAAGTGGCCATAAATATAAAGAAGATTTGTATAAACATTAAGCTAATCCTCCTGAAAAATTCAATATGTGAAGTGCTACACCTACACCTGCTGCAAGCGAAATACCAATTGCAATAGCTTCGCTCAACCTAGTAAGCCCAGATAACATATTTCCTGAAATAAATTCTCGAATAGCTGTGGTTATTGCGATTCCAGGAACGAATAGCATAAGAGTTCCGATTATGGATGGAGAAGCATCGGTTAAAATCCCACCAAATTGTAGTAGAATATAAATAAATGAAGCAACGCTTACAGAAAGGAAACCACGTAAGAAATAATTGGTGCCAAGGTGGTCTAACCCAAGGTTAAAAGAGTAAATCCCAGTTCCTATTACAGCTGTAATAGAGGCATCAACATAGTTACTGCCAAATATTAAGGAGAAGAAAGCGCAGATAATGGCAGAGGATAATAGCCTTAGCCAAATGGGGTATACTTTTTTATTATCCAATTTTTGTAGAATTTCAATCCCCTCTTCGATTGAAAGGTCAGTGGTAGTGAATTCTCTTGCAAAAGAATTTATTTTAGATATTTTATCAAGGTCTATTCCTACATTTTTAACAGTTACAATAGCCGTTGAACTATGAGAGTCATCACCATTTCTGGAAACAGATACGAAAACTCCTGATGTAGTAGAAAAAACCCCTACATTATCCATCTTGCAAGCTTTACAAATTCTAAGAATAGTATCTTCTACTCTGTAAACCTCTGAACCACTTCTCATCATTATTTCCCCAGCAAGTAAAGCTAAAGTTAATACTTTTTTCTCTAATCTTCCCATTATTACCACCTTTCATTTATAAATTGTAGCACATTTGCACCATATATGGTAGACTGTCAAAGTAAATAAAAATAGTAATGTGGGGTAGTGGTGCCTTGAGCAAAAATGAATCAGGAGTAATGAATGAGACTTAATAAATATATTGCTGCATCAGGAGTTGCAAGTAGACGAAAAGCAGATGAACTTACAGCAAATGGCAATGTGAAAATAAATGGTAGGACTGTTACAGAGATGGGTTGTCAAGTGCAGCCGGATGACTTAGTAGAAGTGAATGGAAGAATAATTAGCCCTACAGAAAAAAAAGTTTATGTAGCCCTAAACAAGCCTGTAGGATATATAACAACTGTTTCTGATGAGCAGGGAAGGCCAACAGTTATGGATTTACTTTCTGATATTCCAGAGAGAATTTTTCCAGTAGGACGATTGGATCTTGAAACTTCAGGACTATTGATTATGACAAATGATGGGGAGTTTTTCAATCAACTAGCTCATCCTAAAAACAAGATAGTTAAAACATATAAGGTGACAGTTGCGGGTACAATTTCAATTGAAAGAATTAGTAAGCTCAGAAAAGGAGTAGATATTGGCGGTTACGTGACTGAGAAGGCTTGGGTAAAATTGATTCAACAAAATAAGTCCTCAGCGATTTTAGAAATAAAAATTTCTGAAGGCAAAAATCGCCAGGTAAGAAAAATGTGCAAGGCCGTTGGAAATAGAGTAATTGAATTGCAAAGAGTTGCCATAGGTGATGTTATTTTAGGAAGACTAAAGGAAGGCCATTACAGGAAGCTTTCGAAAGAAGAAGTAGAAAGTCTAAGGGGAGAAAAAAATTAACAATAGGATACTATGGTGAACTGGAGTCTGATTTTTTCTTAAGAGTCCTAAAGTCTTAAAAGACTAAAGTACTAAAGAAAGATGAGCAGATAAATAATGAGAGATAAGGACTAATAAAATAAAAATTTTAATATACTAATGATAATAAGGAGAATTGATGATTAAAGTATTAGTGACAAACGATGATGGGATTGAAGCAGAAGGAATAAAAAGATTAGTTGGAGCGTTACAGGGAAAGGCAGATGTATATGTTTGTGCTCCTGATGGGCAGAGAAGTGCAAGTGGACATGGGATTACAATAGGAAAGCCTATGTATGTAAATGAAGTAGAGTTTGAAGGCGCGGTTAAAGCTACAAAATGTAGCGGAACTCCAGTAGACTGCGTAAAGCTAGGGATTAAGTACTATGGGAAAAAAGGGATAAAGTTTGATTTAGTTTATTCTGGGATTAACCATGGTGGTAACTTGGGGACGGATACACTGTACTCGGGAACAGTAAGTGCAGCGGTAGAAGGGGCCCTTAGTGGAATTCCATCTGTATCGCTATCCCTAAACAGTCATAATCCAAAAGAGTTTGATTTCATAACAGAACTAATTAAATCTACATTTGATAAAATAAAAAACGAACTTAAGCCGGGAATGGTTCTTAATATGAATTCTCCTCATCTTCCCAAAGAGGAAATAAAGGGAACTAGAATAACAAAACTAGGAAAGCGTGAATATGAAGAGTGGTTAGAACCCTGTGATGAAGAAGAGGGAGAAACTTCTGTATTTGAATATGGGGGTAGACCTAAGGTTTATGGAAGCAAGAATTTGGATTATGATGTTCTTGCGATGCAAGAAGGATATGCTTCTATTACACCGCTACAGTTTGATTTAACAGCACATGAGATAGTAGAAGAAATATGGGAGAGAGGAATAAAAGAATTAAAAAAATAAATGAAAAACATAAGACCGGATATAATGATGGAAGATTATAGATAATAAGTGTATTTACTTACGAATAATGATAAAGAGATAGTTGCAATAATAAGCAAGCAGAAATTAAGTATGCTTGCAAGAGTAATTACAATAAATTAAAAATATAGGAGGGAATTATGAGTAAAAGAGAAAAAGTAATGTTATTTATTGACTTTCAAGAAAAGTTAATGCCAGCAATAAATTGTTGTGGGGAGTTGACTGAAAACACAGTGAAGTTAGCTAAAGGAGCGGCAGAATTAAATTTACCAATTCTTGTAACGGAGCAATATGTAAAAGGATTAGGACCTACAATAGATACTATTAATGAAGCATTCGGAGGTAAGGCAACATATTTTGAAAAAATGCACTTTAGCGCCGTAGGAGAAGAAGGTTTCCTTGATTACCTTGAAAAAGAAGGGAAAGGCTATAAAGAAGTAGTTATTTGTGGAATTGAAACGCATATTTGCGTTGCACAAACTGCGTTAGACCTTGTAGAAAAAGGGTATAAAGTATATGTTGTAGAAGATTGCTGTGGATCTCGAACTGATAATAATAAAAAGATTGCAATTGACAGAATGGCAAGAGCTGGAGTAATTATAACGACTTATGAAGCAATTCTTTTTGAAATTTTAGAATATGCAAAATCAGAAGGATTCAAAGAAGTGTCGAGAATAATAAAATAATTAAAGGAAAGGAGTATGCAGTATTTTAGAAATAAAATATTGTATAACTAACAATGCTAATATTTGAAAATCCAATCACATTTGAAAACAGGCCAAAGCTAGAAGAATATTTAAAAGGGTATAAGTACAAGACTTCAGGGCTTTCCTTTTCAGCATTATATATGTGGAGAGATATAAATCAGTTCTCCTGGCAAGAAATAGGTGATTACATCTGTGTATCGGGTGTAAGTCATCTTGAGTTAGAGCAAGGTAGATTTGAGTATTTTATGTTTCCGCCAGTAAGCAAAGATGGAAAGTATGATGATCAAAAGTTAAGAGAAACTATTTTAGAGGCTAAAAAAATATTTGATGAAAAAGGATCTCCATTTACTATGAGATTAGTGCCATTTAGTATCTTGGAGAAAATTCAAAGTGCATTTCCTAAGGAGTTTTCATTTATTGAAGACCGTCCTAATTATGATTATCTTTATTTAAAGCAAGATCTTATTGACCTGGCAGGTAAGGCCTATCATGGCAAGAAAAATCATCTTAATCATTTTAAAAATGAATACGATTACGAATATGTAAATCTAACGGCTGACATGGCCGATGATGTAATGGAATTTATTGATAGATTTAATAAAGAAAAAGATATCCCCGAGCACGAAATGGTTCTTTTGAAAAATGAAGAGGATGCAATGAGAGATGTTTTTGACAATATAGAAAAAGCAGGCTATTTTGGAGGCGCAATAATAATTGACGGAAAAATTGAGGCGGTTTCAGTAGGAGGTTTGCTAGGGAAAAATACGGTTACAGTTCATATAGAAAAAGCGAATAAACATATAAGAGGATTGTATCAAGCGATAAACAATGAATTCTGTAAAGCGATGCCAAATAACATAAAATATATGAATAGAGAAGAGGATATGGGACTGTTAAATCTAAGAAAAGCAAAATTTTCTTATAAGCCAATTGAATTGGTGGAGAAATATATTGTAGAGTTAAAAGGTATTGACTAAAAGTTGTAGAAAGAAAATTCTTAAGGGATTACTAGTATACAATGCATTTTTGAGAACAATAAAACAATGTCGCACAGTTCAAACTAACTGAATTGTGCGACTATTTTATTTTTTTGAAAAAATTTAACCAAATCAAAAAAAATGTGGTAAAATAGTAGTTGTTCATGCAGTAAAGTATATAGTATACAATAAGCATACAAAAAATGTTGTTGAAAGTTATATAAAAGTTGTTTAATAGGAGGAAAAAATGAGAGATGTAGTAATTGTTAGTATAGCTAGAACCCCAATAGGATCATTTGGTGGTTCTTTAAAAGATGTACCAGCTAGACAGCTAGGTGCTATTGCAGTTAAAGGAGCTTTAGAGAGAGCGGGAATTGCTGGAGAGCAAGTTGATGAAGTAATTATGGGTAACGTACTTCAAGGAGGCCTTGGACAAAACGTTGCAAGACAAATTTCAATGGATGCAGGAATACCTCAAGAAGTTCCATCTATGACAATTAATAAAGTTTGTGGATCAGGACTAAGAGCAGTTAGCTTAGCGGCACAAATTATTAAAGCAGGGGATGCTGAGATAATCGTTGCTGGTGGTGCTGAAAATATGTCTCAATCTGGATATATCATGCCAGCTGCTAGATGGGGAGCTAGAATGGGCGATGCTAAGATGGTTGATACAATGGTTAACGATGGTCTTACAGATGCATTTAATAATATCCACATGGGACTTACAGCTGAAAATATTGCTGACCAGTGGGAAATTTCTAGAGAAGCGCAAGATGCTTTCGCTGCAAGTTCACAGCAAAAAGCTGAAGCTGCACTTAAAGAAGGCAAGTTTAAAGACGAAATCGTTCCAGTAGTAATTCCTCAAAGAAAAGGAGATCCAAAAGTATTTGATACTGATGAGTATCCAAAGCCAGGAGTAGTTGCTGAAGGTCTTGCTAAACTTAGACCAGCATTCAAAAAAGAAGGAAGCGTAACTGCTGCTAACGCATCAGGAATAAATGATGCTGGAGCTGCTGTAGTAGTAATGTCAAAGGAAAAAGCTGATGAATTAGGAATTAAGCCTCTTTGCACAATTAAAGCAAGTGCATCTGCAGGAGTAGATCCATTAATCATGGGAATCGGTCCAGTACCTTCAACAAAGAAAGCTTTAGAAAAAGCTGGATTAACAATGGCGGATATGGATTTAGTTGAAGCTAACGAAGCATTTGCTGCTCAAGCATTAGCAGTAGGCAGTGACCTAGGAATTGATCCAGAAAAATTAAATGTTAATGGTGGAGCAATTGCAATTGGACACCCAATCGGAGCATCAGGCACTAGAATTCTTATCACTTTAATCAGCGAAATGCAAAAGAGAGATGCAAAGAATGGTCTTGCTACACTGTGTATAGGTGGAGGCCAAGGAACTGCATTAGTAGTTGGAAGAGACTAGTATATAGTGAATACTAAGAATTTCTAGTTGAATATAGAAACTCTTAGAAAAAAGAGTAAATACAAATTATTAAAAGGCTACTGCTAGGTGGCCTTTTTATTTCGCGCTAAATAAGGATCTAAAAATTAATCAGCAGATGAGCTACTTGAATAAAAAATAAAATGTAGTAAATGTTGACAAAAGAAAATGATTAAGCTAAAATAACAGTTAAGCGATAATAATTAAAAAATAATAACAAGTTTGCGACGAAAAAATGAGATTAAACGAGGGCTTAGATAGTCTGACAGTATTATTCGACCTAGTTTCATAATTATAGGTAGCGAATTTATATTGCAAGCTAATGCTAACGAGCTATTTGGTGTTGAAAAAATTAAATGTAAGGATGGGTAAGATGGAAAATAGATTGACAAAACTAATGAATAACTTCTACTATGATATGGCAATATCTGAATTAAGAATGCTTCATACAATTGAAAAGGATGAAGGGATTACATATAATGATATGCTTTATTTAAATATTATTTATGCTCACCCGGGGAAGTTTTCATCATCCCAAATAGCGGATATGTTATTTGTATCTAGGCCTTCGGTCACACAAAAAATAAATGA
>CAYJGT010000027.1:0-17989 GCA_964370035.1 uncultured Oscillospiraceae bacterium | reverse complement strand
GCCTTCTGCTTCTATTACATCTTTTTTTGACATATTTTATACCTCATATTGTTTGTTAATAGGTCAACAGTTCTGGTTCCCCATCTGTTATGACTACAGTGTTTTCATAATGCGCTGAAAGCTTTCTATCAAGTGTTACATACGTCCAATTATCTGAGAGTACTTCTACTTCAAAATCACCTTCAGTAATCATAGGTTCTATTGCCAATACCATGCCCTTTTGTAATCTACTCCCCTTGCCTGGTTTCCCATAGTTCGGTATAGGAGGATCCTCATGCAAGTTTTGACCAACGCCATGACCAACTAATTCTCTAATAATTCCAAATCCATCAGCTTCTACGCTTTGTTGTATAGCATGAGATATATCAGAAATTCTACAGCCAGCTTTGCAAAACTCCAAGCTTTTAAAGAAGGCTTTCTTCGCAGACTCAACTAGTGCCTCCGCCTCATTGCTAACTTTTCCAACTTTATAAGTTCTTGCCGCATCAGTAATGTAACCTTGATAAGTGCAACCTACATCTACGCTTAAAATGTCTCCATCATTCAGCTTTCGCTTTTTGCTAGGAATTCCATGAACAACTTCTTCATTTATTGAAGCACATATATTTCCTGGAAACCCACCATAACCTTTAAATGACGGTGTCATTCCATGTTCCTTAATTATCTCCGCTACAAACAGATCAACATCAGCTGTAGTTATACCTGGTTTAATAAAATGTTCCAAGTCAGTTAAAATTTTTCTAGTTACATTCCCAGATACTCGCATAATTTCGATTTCTCTTTGCGATTTAATCATTATCATATTTAGTTACCCAAAACCTCTAACACTTGTTCATAAGTATGCTCTGCATTTGCTGAACCATCAATGCTTGTAAGTTCATTTTTTTCAGAATAGTAATCTATTAAAGGCTTAGTTTGTGATTCGTAAACATCTATTCTATTTTCTACTGTTTCTTCTACGTCATCAGCTCTTTGATAAAGCTCTCCGCCGCAAACATCACACACATTTTCAACCATAGGTGGCATGTTAGTAGTGTGATAAATTTTTGCACAACTTCTACACAACCTTCTTCCTACCATTCTAAACATAAGAAGTTCTTTTGGGGCATTAATATTTATTACTGCATCCAGTTTATCACTATTTTCTTCTAAGTACTTGGATAAAGCTTCTGCTTGCTCAACTGTTCGAGGAAATCCATCTAGTAGAAATCCATTCTTACAATCATCCTTGCCTATTCTGTCTAAAGCTATCTCTATTACCAAAGAATCTGGTACAAGTTCTCCTTTATCCATGAAAGACTTTGCTCTTTTGCCCAATTCGGTTTCATTTTTAATATTTTCTCTAAAAATATCTCCTGTAGAAATATGTGGCAAATTGTACTTTGTTACAACTTTATCTGCAACAGTTCCTTTACCTGCCCCTGGAGGGCCTAATAATACAATTTTCATCTTTCCCTCCTACTTTAAAAACCCTTGGTAATTTCTAGTTAGCAACTGTTGTTCTAGCTGCTTCATAGTGTCTAGAGCGACACCAACAGCAATTAGCAAAGAAGTTCCTCCAAACATTACATTTAATGTAGTAAATTGCCCTACAATCATTGGTAATGTTGCTATGGCTGCTAAGAATATTCCTCCTACAAAGGTAAGCCTTGAGCTTGTTCTTTGTAAGTATTCAACTGTTGCTCTACCTGGTCTTATTCCAGGAATAAATCCTCCGTTTGCTTTCATATTATCCGCTACTTCAACTGGGTTAAATGTAGCTGTTGTATAGAAGTATGTAAAGAACATAATAAATACAACGCTAAGAGCTGAATACATCCATACTCCTGGTGATTCCACTGGCGAAAGCCATTGGGTAACCCAAGCAGTAAAGCTAGAAGAAGGATCCATGAAATAAGTAATTGTAAGTGGGAATTGCATCAATGACATAGCAAAAATTACTGGTATAACTCCTGCTTGATTCACTTTTAGTGGAATATGTGTAGCTTGTCCGCCATACATTTTCCTACCAACAACTCTTTTTGCATATTGCACAGGGATTCTTCTTTGCCCTTCTTGGATAATAATAATTCCTACTATTACTACAACTGCAAATAACACGAACAGCCCTACTGAAATATAACTAACTTCTCCAGCTTGTAAGCTAACCCATGTTTGCTGAACTGCTGATGGTAGAGAGGCGATAATTCCTGCAAATATAATTAGAGAAATACCATTCCCTATTCCATTTTCATTAATTTTTTCCCCTAACCACATTAAGAACGCTGTACCTGCTGTAAGTACTAACACTACTAGAGCAACAGAAAAGAAATCAGTGCTAATTAAAGCTTGTCTGAACATTCCAACTGATACTCCTACTGCTTGAATCAATGCCATGATAACTGTTAGGTACCTTGTGATTCTAGCCATTTTCTTTCTGCCATCTGTACCTTCTCTTGCCATTCTTTCTAACGCAGGTATTACCATTGTTAGTAGCTGCATAATAATTGAAGCTGTAATGTAAGGTGTTATACTTAACGCAAATATTGTTAAGCTACCAAACGAGCCTCCTGAAAACAGGTTAAACAATGCAAATAATCCTGTTCCATCTCCAAAAGCATCTGCCAAGATTTGTCTGTCAATATTCGGAACTGGGATATTAGACCCAATTCTGAATATTACTAGCATCAAAAGTGTAAAAATTATTTTTTTTCTAATTTCTGCAATTTTCCACGCTTTTCCAATAGTTCTTAGCATTTCCATCTTAGATCACCTCTGCCTTTCCTCCGGCAGCTTCTATTTTTTCTGTCGCTGACTTAGTGAACTTTTGAGCTTGAACAGTAATTCCTTTCTCAAGATTACCGTTTCCAAGGATTTTAACTCCATCCTTGACTTGCTTAACAATGCCGGCTTCTCTTAATAGCTCAGGTGTTACTACAGTCCCTGCTTCAAATTTGTTTAAAGTCTCCACATTTACTTCTGCAAATTCCTTTGCCCAAATATTTGTGAATCCTCTCTTTGGTATTCTTCTGTAAAGAGGCATTTGGCCTCCTTCAAATCCAGGTCTTACACCACCACCACTTCTAGAGTTTTGGCCGTTCATACCTCTACCAGCAGTTTTACCTTGACCAGTAGCTGTTCCTCTACCTTTCCTTTTTCTGTTTTTAGTAGCACCTGGAACTTTTTTTAGTTCATGAAGTTTCATTAACGTACCTCCTCTCTTACAGTTCTTCTACGGTAAGAAGGTGAGCAACTTTGTTAACTGCTCCTCTGGTAACAGGGCTATCAATTAGTTCCACTGAATTATTTACCTTCTTTAAACCTAACGCTTCTACAACTTTTCTTTGTTTAGGGGAAGCGCCAATTGTGCTTTTCGTTAAAGTTATTTTCAACATTTTTGCCATATCAACTCTCCTCCTATCCTAAAATTTCTTCTTTAGTTTTACCTCTAAGATTAGCAACTTTTTCTACTGTCATTAGAGATTTTAATCCTGCTATTGTTGCATAAGCCATGTTTCCTGTGTTATTAGAACCGATTGACTTTGCTCTGATATCTTTTATTCCTGCTGATTCTAATACTGTACGTACTGATGAACCTGCGATAACTCCTGTACCTTCAGCAGCTGGCATTAATAATACCCTTCCTGCACCAAAGATTCCAAGATTTCTGTGTGGAATTGTTGTTCCTACTGTTGGAACGAAAATTAAATTTTTCTTTGCATCCTCTGTAGCTTTTCTTACTGCTTCAGGAATTTCCTGAGCTTTTCCAAGACCTACGCCAACGTGACCTTCACCATCTCCAACAACTACTGTTACGCTGAAACGCATGTTTCTACCACCTTTAACAGTCTTTGCTACTCTTCTGATGTTTACGATAGTCTCTTTTAATTCTAGCTTGGATGCATCTATTTTTTTGAACATTCTATTGTATCCTCCCTGTTAGAACTTAAGACCGCCGGATCTCGCTCCGTCAGCTAACTCTTTAACTCTTCCGTGGTATATAAATCCGCCTCTATCAAAAGCAACTACTTCTATACCCTTTGCTACAGCTCTCTTAGCAAGTAGTTCTCCAACTTGCTTAGCAGCCTCTTTATTTCCACCGTTTGTGATTGTTTCTTTTAGCTCTTTATCCAATGTAGATGCTGATACTAATGTAACACCTGAAACGTCGTCAATAATTTGAGCAGACATATTTTTAAGACTTCTGAAAACGCACAATCTTGGCTTCTCAGGAGTTCCGTGCAAATTCTGTCTTACTCTTTTGTGTCTTGCAACACGTTTTGCTGTTTTACTATCTTTTGCCATGTTCTACTCCTTTCTAAGCTTTTGTACCAGCTTTTCCTTCCTTACGTCTTATTTGCTCGCCTGCATATTTAATTCCTTTACCTTTATATGGCTCTGGCTTTCTCAATGCACGAATATTAGCTGCGTAGTTTCCTACAATCGCTTTATCTATTCCTTTTACAAGTACTACAGTTTGTTCTGGTGTCTCAGTTGTAATACCATCTGGGTCAACCATTTCAACTGGATGAGAAAATCCTAAATTCATATGTAGAGTATTTCCCTTTTTATCAGCCTTGTATCCAACTCCGTTTAGCTCTAATCTTTTTTCGTAACCTTCTGTTACTCCAATGATCATGTTTGCAACTAGTGCTCTTGCTAATCCGTGTTGAGCTTTTTCATTTTTGCTATCACCTTTTCTTGAAAAAGTAGCAGTAGCATCTTCTATTGTAACTGTAATTAAGTTACTAATATCTTGTGTTAGCTCTCCTTTTGGGCCTTTTACAGTTATTACATTTTTATTTCCAACTGTAATTTCTACTCCGGCAGGAATGCTAATTGGTTTTAATCCAATTCTTGACATAGTCTATTCCTCCTACCATACCCAACAAATAACTTCTCCACCAACTCCTAATTTTCTCGCTTCTTTATCAGTGATTACCCCACTTGATGTAGAAACAATTGCTATGCCTAAACCGCCTAGTACTCTTGGTACTTCATCAGCCTTAGCATAAACTTTTAGTCCTGGCTTTGAAATCTTCTTGATTCCAGTTATAACTCTTTCTTTATCAGCACCATATTTCATTTTGATTCTGATTAGCCCTTGTTTTGTAACCCCAGGCTCTTCACCTTCTTCGATTACATCGTAACCACCGATGTATCCTTCTTCCACTAGTATTCCCGCAATAGCTTTCTTCATTTTAGAAGCCGGTACGTCAACTGTTTCGTGGGCTACAGTATTGGCATTTCTGATTCTCGTTAGCATATCCGCTATAGGATCTGTCATTGTCATTACTTTTTACTCCTTTCACTGCTGGTTTTTTCACTTGGAAAACCTTGCAATATTCTTTTACCAGCTTGCTTTTTTAACACCAGGTATTTCACCTTTGTAAGCAAGTTCTCTGAAACAGATTCGGCATATTCCATATTTTCTAAGTACAGAATGTGGTCTACCACATAATCTACAACGTGTATATGCTCTTGTAGAAAACTTAGGTTTTCTTTGCTGTTTAACTTTGAGAGATGTTTTAGCCATGTTTCCCTCCTACTTTTCGAACGGCATACCTAACAGTTTTAGTAGCAATGCTGCTTCTTCATCTGTTTTTGCCGTTGTTGTAAACACTATATTCATTCCTTTTACTTTATCAACCTGATCGTAATTTATCTCAGGGAAAATAAGTTGTTCTTTGATTCCCATAGAGTAATTTCCTCTACCGTCAAAAGAATTGTTACTTACGCCCTTGAAATCTCTTACTCTCGGAAGAGCGATATTGAAGAATTTGTCAACAAATTCATACATTTTTTCGCCTCTTAAAGTAACCTTTGTTCCTACTGGCATACCTTGTCTTACTTTAAAGTTTGCTATAGATTTCTTTGCTCTAGTAATTACAGGAGCTTGTCCTGCAATAATTGCAAGCTCACCTACTGCAACATCCATTGCCTTTGAATTTTCCTTAGCTTCACCTAGTCCAATATTAATTGTAACTTTTTCTAACTTAGGAACTTCCATCACATTCCCATACTTGAAGTGCTCCATTAATCCATTGAATACTTCATTTTTATAAGTTTCCTTTAATCTTGCTGTCAAAATCGTCTCCTCCTTTCTTATTTGATTACTTCGCCGCTAGCTTTTGAAATTCTAACTTTTTTGTCACCTTCCATTTTGTAACCTACTCTTGTACCCTTCTTAGTTTTGCTATCAACTAGCATAACGTTAGAAACATGAAGAGGTCCTTCTTGGTGTCTAATTTCTGAAGCTGCTGTTCTTGTTTGTTTTTGGTGCTTAGTCTGCATGTTGATTTTTTCAACAAGGACTTGATCACTCTTTGTTAATACTTTTAGTACTTTACCAGTCTTTCCTTTGTCCTTACCAGTAAGTACTACTACCATGTCATTTTTCTTGATATGCATTCTGTACCTCCTATAGAACTTCTGGGGCTAGAGAAACGATTTTCATAAAACCTGCATCTCTAAGCTCTCTTGCAACTGGTCCGAAAATACGAGTTCCTTGAGGGTTCATATCTTCTTTAATAATTACTGCCGCATTTTGGTCGAACTTTACATAACTGCCATCATTTCTTCTTGCACCAGTTTTAGTTCTTACTACAACAGCTCTAACAACTTCACCTTTTTTTACTACGCCACCAGGTGAAGCATCTTTTACGGCGCAAACGATAACATCTCCAATATGAGCATACTTTCTTCCTGTACCACCAAGTATTCTGATGCAAAGAAGCTCTTTTGCTCCGGAGTTGTCAGCGACTCTCAGTCTAGTTTCAGTTTGAATCATTGTCGCGCGCCTCCTTACTTAACTTTCTCTACTATTTCAACAAGTCTCCATCTTTTGTCCTTAGACAATGGTTTTGTTTCCATAATTCTAACTTTATCGCCAATATCGCATGTGTTTTCTTCATCGTGGGCTTTTACCTTTTTAGTTCTTTTTACAGCTTTCCCATAAAGAGAATGCCTTGCCGAATCTTCCAGGGCAACAACGATGGTCTTTTCCATTTTGTCACTAACTACCATGCCAACTCTTGACTTTCTTCTATTCCTTTCAATCGCCATAGTTCATCCTCCTTTCTATTTTTCTTGAACACTAGCTAATTCTTTTTCCTTTAGGATAGTTTTGATTCTAGCAATATTACGCTTAGCATCTCTAACCTTGATAGGATTCTCAAGTTGCCCTGTAACATGTTGGAATCTAAGGTTAAATAAATCCTTTTTCATCTTCAACAGCTCAGCATTCAACTCAATTTCTGTCATATTTCTCATTTTTTTCAATTCCATTATGCTTCACCACCCTCTACTTCTTGGCCTTTTTGGGCAATTTTACACTTAACTGGTAACTTGTGAGAAGCAAGTCTCATAGCTTCTCTTGCTTGAGCTTCAGTTACACCCTCAATTTCAAACATTACTCTACCAGGCTTTACAACTGCTACCCAGTACTCTGGAGAACCTTTACCAGATCCCATTCGCACTTCGGCAGGCTTTTTAGTTACCGACTTATGTGGGAAAATCTTGATATATACTTTTCCGCCTCTTTTAACGGATCTCGTCATCGCGATTCTCGCAGATTCTATTTGATTAGAAGTGATCCATCCTGGCTCTTGGGCGATTAACCCAAATTCACCGTGGCTTATTAGGTTGCCTCTAGTGGCTCTTCCCTTCATTCTGCCTCTGTGAACTCTTCTACGCTTTACACGCTTCGGCATTAACATGGCCGTCCCTCCTTCCGTTGTCTATTCTTCTACTGAAGCCTCTGTTACATTAGCTTCAACTACTTCTTCTACTACAGGCGCTTCTACCTTAGGTGCTGGTGCCTTAACGCCTCTTGGGTTAACAGCCTTAGGAGCCTTAGGTGCTTCATCTCTTCTTGACCTATCGTTATCTCTTCTAGGTCTTCTATCGCCTTGTTTTCTATTGTTTCTTCTGTCGCCGTCTCTCTTGCCACGTTCTCTCTTTTCTTCTTCAATAATAGGTCCTTTAAGGCCTTTATCAAGTATCTCTCCGTGGTTAATCCAAACTTTGACACCTAGCTTTCCATAAGTTGTATCTGCTTCAGCAAATCCATAATCAATGTTAGCTCTCAAAGTGTGTAGTGGAACATTTCCTTCGCTGTATTTTTCGCTTCTAGCGATTTCTGCTCCGCCTAGTCTACCAGAAACTAGTACTTTAACACCTTTTGCATTGGCTTTCATAGTTCTGCCCATCGCTTGTTTCATAGCTCTTCTGAAAGACACTCTGTTTTCAAGTGCAGCCGCAATGCTCTCTGCTGAAAGTTGCGCATCTAATTCTGTTCTTCTTACTTCTTTTATATCAAGAACAACATTTTTCTTTGTTAGCTTAACTAAGTCTGCTTTTAGCTTGTCTATTCCATCTCCAGCTTTTCCTATTACCATACCAGGTCTCCCTGTTAAAATGATAACTTTAATTTCCGCTTCACCTTTTCTTTCGATTAGGATTTTAGAAATTCCTGCTGTATACAATTTTTTCTTTACGAACTCTCTAACCTTTTGGTCTTCGATTAAGCAATCAGCAAATGAACTCTTGTCTGCGTACCATTTCGAATCCCAGTCTTTAATTACTCCGACTCTGAGACCGTGAGGACTTACTTTTTGACCCATTACTTAACCTCCTTTTCGTTACTTACTGTCACACTTATGTGGCTGCTTCTCTTAAGGATTACAAAGGCTCTCCCTTGAGCTCCTGCTCTCCATCTTTTCATTGTTGGCCCTTGATTAATCATAATCTTTGATACATATAACTCATCAGGGTTTAATTCTAAGTTGTTCTCAGCATTTGCTGCAGCTGATTTCACAACCTTTTCAATACACTCCGCACCTTTACCCGGTGTGAATTTTAGTATTGTTAGTGCCTCGCCCAAGTCTTTACCTCTTACTAAATCTGCAACAGGTTTTAGCTTGATAGGAGACATTTTTACGTATTTAGCAATTGCTTTTGCTTCCATTGTTTATCTCCTTTCTTACTTGCTTTTCTTGTCGGCAGCATGGCCTCTATATGTTCTTGTTGGAGAAAACTCTCCAAGCTTATGTCCTACCATGTCTTCTGTAATGTATACAGGAACATGTTTTCTACCATCGTGTACTGCTATAGTATGCCCTACCATTTGAGGGAATATAGTCGATGGTCTTGACCAGGTCTTTATTACTTTCTTTTCATTAGCTTCATTCATTGCCATGATAGCCGCAAGAAGCTTCTTGTTTACGAAAGGACCCTTCTTTAGTGATCTACCCATTTATCTATGCTCCTTTCTACTTATCTTTTCTCTTCTTAACAATATATTTGTCAGACGCTTTGTTTTTCTTTCTAGTCTTATATCCAAGTGCTGGCTTACCCCAAGGTGTCACAGGACCAACTCTACCGATACCAGTTCTTCCTTCTCCACCACCGTGTGGGTGATCGTTAGGGTTCATTGCAGAACCTCTAACCGTAGGTCTGATTCCCATATGTCTTTTCTTACCAGCTTTTCCGATTTGGATATTAGCGTGTTCTGAATTCCCAACTTCTCCGATTGTAGCTCTACACTCCATTCTGATTTTTCTTACTTCACCAGAAGGAAGTCTTACTTGAGCGTAATCTCCTTCTTTAGCCATAAGTTGAGCACCGTTACCTGCAGATCTTACAAGCTGTGCACCTTTACCAGGTTTAAGTTCCACATTGTGGATTACTGTACCTACTGGAATATTAGCTAAAGGAAGAGCATTTCCTACTTGAATATCTGAGCTAGGTCCTGATACGATTACTGCGCCTACAGTTAATTTATTAGGAGCAATTATGTATCTTTTTTCGCCATCTGCATATACGATCAAAGCAATGTTTGCACTTCTGTTTGGATCATACTCAATAGCAGCTACCTTACCTGGAACATCGTCTTTTCTTCTCTTAAAGTCGATAATTCTGTATTTTGCTTTTGCACCACCACCTCTATGTCTAACTGTAATCTTTCCTCTAGTATTTCTACCTGCATGTTTCTTAAGATTTACAGTAAGAGATTTTTCCGGCGTGCTTTTTGTGATTTCCTCGAAAGTAGAAACCGTCATTCCTCTTAAACCAGGAGAGGTTGGATTATACTTTTTAATTCCCATTTTCTATTCGCCCTCCTATTATAGACCTTGGAAGAATTCAATTTCTTTACTCTTCTCTGTAAGAGTTACGATTGCCTTCTTAGAAGATGCAGTCATACCTTGAGTTCTTCCCATTCTTTTTAATTTTCCGTTAACGTTCATTATGTTGACTTTTGCAACTTCTACTTCAAAGATTTCTTCTATTGCATGTCTAACTTCAGTTTTGTTCGCATCTGTTGCTACTTGAAATGTATACTTCTTTGCGTGAGCATCTTCCACACTTCTCTCAGTAATTATTGGTTTTATTACCACGTCGTAAGGGGTTCTCATTATGCATACACCTCCTCAATCTTTTTAATCGCGTCTTTTGTTATAATGAAGTTTGTATGATTAATAATCTCATATACATTCATTGTTCCTACAAGAGCGGTCCTTACTCCAGGAATGTTAGCTGCTGATCTTACAACGTTGTCGTCTTTTTCTGCTGTTACGATCAAAGCTTTCTTTCCTGCATTTAAATTCTTTAACACTTTTACCATTTCCTTAGTTTTAGCTTCTTCTAATTTAAATTCATCTACTACGATGATTTCTTTTTCTAAAACTTTAGCTGATAAAATTGATTTCATAGCCAGTCTTCTTAACTTCTTCGGAAGTGAGTATCTATAACTTCTTGGTTTTGGTGCAAATACTACTCCTCCTCCAATTTGAGATGGGTCAGTTGTGCTTCCCTGTCTATGTCTACCAGTACCTTTTTGTCTAAAAGGTTTTCTACCACCACCACGAACTTCTGCTCTGGTTTTAGCTGACTGTGTGCCTTGTCTTTGGTTTGCTAGGTAGTTTTTAACTACTGCGTGAACCGCGTTTTGGTTTGGCTCAATTCCGAATATCGCTTCATTTAAATCAACCGTTCCAACCTCAGCACCTGTCATGTCTAGTACTTTTACTGTTGCCATATCTTGCTTCCTCCTTTCCTATCTCTTATTGTCCTTTTACTGCGTATTGGATTTCTACAAGTCCGCCTTTTTTGCCCGGAACTGCACCCTTTACTAGTAATAAGTTTCTGTCAGCAATAACTTTTACCAATTCAACATTTTGAACTGTAATAGTGTCTCTACCCATTCTTCCTGGGCCTGCATTCCCTTTGAATACTCTTGATGGATAAGTACCACCTGCCAAAGCTCCTGCTAATCTCTTATGCTTGGAGCCGTGAGTCATTGGGCCTCTTCCATGTCCATGTCTCTTGATATTTCCTTGAGTACCTTTACCTTTTGAAATACCAGTTACATCCAACTTCTTGCCTTCTTCCATTTCAGCAACTGTCATTACCTGTCCAAGTTCATATGTTTCGCCTTCTTCTGTTCTAAATTCAGCCATATGCTTCTTAACATCAACACCAGCCTTTTCGAAGTGGCCAGTTCTTGGTTTGTTGGCTCTATGCGCTTTCATATCTTCGAATCCAACTTGTACAGCATTGTAGCCATCTGTTTCTACTGTTTTGATTTGAGTTACTGTTTGTGGACCCGCCTCAATTACAGTTACAGGGACTACTTCTCCTGTTTCCAAGAAAATCTGTGTCATGCCGACTTTCTTGCCTAAAAATTTCTTCATATTTTTCTCCTTTTTTCTTACAGCGGATTACTCTTAGTGGTAATCATACTAAGGGGAGTTCCCTTCGCCTATAGTTTGATTTCGATGCTTACGCCAGCTGGTAATTCTAGCTTAGTGATTGCATCAGTTGTTTTTGCAGTAGCTCCAGTAATGTCAATTAATCTTTTGTGTGTTCTTTGCTCAAACTGTTCTCTGCTGTCTTTGTACTTGTGTACCGCTCTAATGATTGTTACCACTTCCTTTTCTGTTGGAAGAGGGATTGGACCTGAAACTTCTGCTCCAGTTTTCTTTGCACTTTCTACAATCTTTGCTGCTGATTGATCTAATAGTGCGTGATCAAACGCTTTTAGTTTGATTCTGATTTTTTGCAATTCGCTCATTTTTGCCTCCTTTTTTTATTTTGTACTATTTCGCTATTCTCGTACAAGGGCGCTTCCCTTTTGTTTTGCAAGTATTTTCAATGTTTTTCATTTATTACACTTGACCGTGCGTTTCCTTGTCAGCAACGCACCAAAACAACTGTCGGCCCCTCGCCCCTGTCTTGCAGGGACAATTCTCAACGGAAATTACCTGATAGCTCAGCAACTTCCCGTCTCTACGCCTATTGACAAGCTTTTATATTATATCCTAATAAGTTTTAAAATGCAAGACTTTTTTTAAATAAAAAAAATATAAATTTCATGTTTTTTTCATTTAAATATTAGGTATTTCAACACATTACAACTGTAGGTACTAACACTCTTCCGTGCGTTTCTTTTACTCCCTTGCCCAACAAAAAACTACGCCAAGGTCTAATTTGTCGTAGTTTTTTTCTTATTGCTATTTCAATATTTGTTTCAGCTTATTATTTGCTTTAGATATTTTTCTACCTTTGAAATTGGCAGTCCAACTATAGAGTCAAAATCTCCTCTTATTTTTGTAACAAATTTATCGGACTTTTCCTGTATTCCATATGCCCCAGCCTTATCCATAGGACTACCTGTCTTTATATACTCCTCAATCTCTCCTTCGCTTAATTCTTTAAAAGAAACATATGAAACTTCACACCATTTTATATCCTTTTCGTCAGACAGTATAGCAACCCCCGTAAGAACTTTATGTGTAGTTCCACTTAATTTCCAAAGCATTTTCCTGGCTTCTTCCTCTGTTTCTGGCTTCCCAAGTATTTCTTCCCCAAGCACAACTATAGTATCCGCCCCTATAACTATTAAATTTTTAGAAAACTTCATATCAACAGAGGCTCCAGCACTCTTTTGTTCTATATTCTTTTTTAAATTACTATATTGAGGCTGAGTTGTGGTATTAGCCAACTGAATCTCCCTTCTAACTTTCTCCGCCTTTTCATTAGCAAGTCTAATCACCTCTTCCTCAGGAGGTTTGTCATAATCTATTCTCTCATCAATATCAGCATTGATAGTAAAAAAGCTAACACCAATGGATTCCATTAACTCTTTCCTTCTTGGCGATTGGCTTGCCAATATTATTTGCATCATTATCCCCTTTTCTAACTATTCCTCTAATCAGTAGGATAATTTACTTTTTCAAGCGAAATTTTTAAACCACCCTACATATTTTATGTTAATTACTCTTCGGTAACTTTCTATTAATTCAACACTTCTACTGCCTTCTTTACACCTTTTCTTTTACACTATCTATCCAATTCTTTGCATCTTCTTTCAATTGGACAGATTCAGCAGTTTTTAATCCTGCATCATCTTCATATTTAAAGTATAGTATGTCTTTATTAATCTCTTTTATAAGACCTTCGTAACTCTTTCTGTACTCTTCTTTACGATTCCCCTCAAACGCTGGCCACCAAACTTTTTCTGGCGAACTTTTTAAAATCTCCGCAAGTGGTTTATCTGTTAATATCTCGTTCTTTAGTATCCACCTAAAGGCTTCAAAATTTTGGTGATGCGGAAAGACTTTTACTCTAAACAATCCATCGTAATATTCTGGATATTGCATATATACTTTTAGACCTTCTGTGTCGATAATATTGTCGAATGTCAAATCAAATTGTTCTTTAATAAAAGCTAATATTCTAGGCATTGTTACTCTAGCACTTTCAATATTACCTATTGCAACTTTTACATGTTCATCCGATTCCCATTTCCAAATCGCCAACTTATTTTGGCAATAAGACTCAAATGTTTTACCTAAAACCAACAGTATATTCATTAGCGAAGTTTCTTTAGAAGCCATTTCTATTTTGGGATACTCCATTTTTTCTGTAAGGTATGTTATTTCTGCATCGCTTTTTGCATTCATATAATTCTTCGCGTACATTCCAAATTGCTTATGCAAGTGAAGATACAGCGGATCAGTAGCAACGTGTAATGTTTCATAAATATCAAGGTAATCCATCGCAACTAAGTTCCAAAGAAGCTGTTCATCTTCAAAAATCAATTGGGCGTCTTGCATATTATCTGTTTTAACAGCAACAGATAATAAGTCTTCATATGCACCTTCAGTCCTATTCTTATAGCCTAACGCCTTTACTGTTTCATAAGGAGCTTCATATTGAGCCAAAAAGGCTTTAACACTAGGGATCTTATCAAGGGGACTCTTCCCATTATTTGAATTTATATTACCACTTAATGCAGACTCTTCCCTTCCTTCCTGGAAAAGTGCTTCATCGCTTTGTACTTCTTCAGTTTCAGCAATACCGCCAAGGTTCATCCCTTCCATAGAAATCTTTGTCACTAAATTCATTACTTCCTCTTGGTACCCGCTGGCCGCGAATTTTTCATAAAACGCCATAGGATCTTCAATTTGATTAGCGAGAGCAAGGACTTTTTCCTTTAACGCCTCTACTTCACCTTTATGTTCTGCTGATTTTATTTCAATATAATCAAAAGAAGCCAGTTGTGCTTTTGCCATATCTAAAACAACACTATTCATAGTCTTTCACCTCCTCATGAACATAACTATAGCTTCCTGCTGTATCCTTTGGCGGAAGATATATTTCTAATGCATACTTCGTTTTAGCAATAGTATTCTCTTCGAGAGATAAAATTATTTCTGCTTTATTCTTATTTATTTCCTCCCAAGCCTCTTGAGTTCGATGAGATGCTATTTTACTCTCTTCAGTATAGTTAGGAGAAGTAATTAAAAACTTTTCCGTTTCTTCAATAAATTTATCATAGCCTTCATCAGTAGCTGGAATAAGGGCTCTATACTCCTTCAATCTTGAAACTTGCGCAAAATCACCATCAAACTTTCCAAGGCCACTGTAACTACTCAGTTTATTTACATAAGTATTAAGTTCTTCAATATATGTCCCTTCACTTCCTGCTTTTGCAATCTTTAACTGGTAATAAGCCATATAAAGCTTTACAAAATCTTGCATTTTCTCTAAGTATTTACCCTTTAAATATCCCGCTTTACTATAAAACCCTGGCTCCATAACTGCAACAGGATTTTCTTCCAATTCAATCAACTTATCTTCATATATTTTTGCAACATCCATCATCTCATTTTCAATTGCTGCCAGCCTATACGCTTCACACTTGTCTTTTACTATTGCATAACTCGGCGCTAGATAAAGAGAGGAAGATTCTAATTCAGTCATAAAGATTTCCAAATCATCATAATCTTTCATCATCTCTAAAATTTCTCTATACACTTTTGCTTGATGTATTTCTTTATCGGACTCCTCCATCCGTTTAGCCATTCTCTCATAAAGAAGACGGGATTTTTCCATTGTATACATTTTCCACTTCCTTTCAAATTTATTCTCATAATTCTATCCTTTAGCAGAATAGTTCGAACAACTTTAATCACCATTATATGATCTTCCTTGAATTAATCTTTACACATTAATTATATCAAAGTTCAATTTTCTTTAAATGTGCCAAGAAGCACATCTACAATTCCGTTTATAATCCATTTCCTTACAAATCATTTCAACTGAAACTTCTAATCAAAATAAGCCTAATCCACCATTTCTCTAATTATAAAACTCTTCTCACTTCCAGATATGCTGATGCCTGCAATAGCATTCGCCTGATATACATGTTCGTATAACTTTTATCACAACAAAGTTAAATCTACAAATGAGAAAAACACCAACTTCAAATTATCAACAATTCAATTTTTTCAAGGAAAAAAGCTCTTGATTTACATGTCTTGCAAATCAAGAACTTCTAAAAGATCCTTCCCGTCTAACTAAAAACGCTCCCTCCGATAAATTCTCTCAATAAGGATGCGTTACTTATTGCTGTTTCGTCATCTATAATTTCTATCTTTCGAATAAAATCTAATAATCTTCTAGCTTCTGCGTACGATGCATCACTAGGTTCAACTTCCATAAGTAATGGCTCAACATATTTTCTCAAAACCCCATATTCATAAATTAAAGACGAATTAAACACCACATTAGCTTCTTTGTTTCCAGGAAACACATTTTTCTCCTCTCCCAGCTTTACCTTAGGCCAAGTTTCTATTGTGTTTTTAGCTTTGTAGTTCCTATGGGCATTATCTCTTATTATTCTTCTCATTAACCTAGAATCTCTAGTTGATACTCTATTATGTTTATCTATATTCAGCTGAGTTAAAGGGCTTATATATATTTTATATTTTAGATCTTCACTTATACCTTTTAATAATTCTTTATTTAATGCATGAATCCCCTCAATTACTATTAATTCATCTTTGTCTATTCTACTAATTCTAGTGCCAAATATTTTTTTTCCATTTACAAAGTCGTAAATCGGAATATCAACTTCTTTTCCATTAAGAAGGTCATTCATATTATTTGCAAAAAGGTCCACATCCATGTTTTCAAGACCCTTATCAAAATCATACTCCCCATTTTTGTCTTTGGGCTGTTGATGTCTTTCTAAAAAATAATCATCAGTTCCTATATACATAGGATTATGTCCATTTACTTTAAGCTGAAGTATTACCCTCTTTGCTGTTGTTGTTTTTCCTGAAGAAGACGGTCCTGAAATAAAGACTATTCTCTTTCCTTTCCTTAGAATTTCTTCAGTAATATTTACAAGTTTCTGTTGATGAAAAGCTTCAGCTAATAATATCTTTTCTTTAATTTCTCCATTCTTTACAAAAGAGTTCAATTCATCAACATAAGTAATTTCTAACATTTCAGCCCATTCAGTTTCTTGGTCAAAGGCATTATATATATTATCTTCTGCTTCAAAAGGGGTTATTTCAAAATTTTCCTTGTCATCAGCACCTCTCACAATTAACCCTTTTTTATATGGAGTTACCGAAAACTTTTCTAGCATCCCTGTAAAAGGAACCAACTCCGAGTAAACAACATCCTTATATCCATTTAAATTGCAAAATTTTAGCGGGAACTCCTCTGTAGCAATTTTAAACTGCTCTTTGCTATAGTTAACGCCTTCTTTTTCAAGAATACTTTCCCCTTCTTCTCCCCAAACATTTTGAACTTTTATACTGAAATTCTTTTTTACCGCTAGTTTCATTTCCTTCTCTAATTCAGATACCAATCCTTCATCAATCATATTATAGTCTTGAATTTCGCAATAAACTCCTCCAGACAATGTGTTTCTTACATAAACTTCCTTGTTGCCAAGAATGTTTTTTGCCGAATAAAAAAGTAAAGCCATTATACTATTTTGGTAAACCACATAGGCAGCTTGACTAGTATAGTCCATCAATATTATCTGACAAGATTTTTTAATTTCAGTATCTAGACTTATGTACTTTCCTTCAATTTCACATAATAAAAAAGGTCCTACTCCCAATCCTGCTTCACTGCATTCTTTGGCTATCTTCCACAAATATGTTCCACTCTTAACTTCTTTCTCTATTCTCTCATTCTTATAAACTATATTTATTTTTATATTCATTGCCTTCCCCCTTATTTATTCATCTAAACCTAGATATATTTCCTAAAAAACTTATTGCTAAATTCCATCTTTTAAAATACTATACCAATCTAGAAGTGCAGCCATCCTTTTATAATAATACCATTATTTTACATAAAACAAAATAGAAAAAAGCTATTAACTTTATTAACAGCTTTTTCCTATTTGTATGGTTAGGATATTTTTTTCTCTAAAATTTCTTTTAAGGAGTCAATTTCCTCCTTATGTAGGGTAATCCCCCTACTCATGTGCTTATGCTCTTTATCCCAGTCCCGAATATCATATTTAGGATTCCCTTCATTCCACGAAACTAGGTTAATCTCTTTAGACCAACCGGATGCATAAGTTTGGATCACTCCAATCTCTTCTACGATTTCAAACGAAAATTCATTTTTTTCACTCATGGTTCTCTCCTTTACTTCTTTCTAATTTGTAAGAGGAGTCAGTTTCCATTATTTTACA
>CAYJGT010000026.1:0-19927 GCA_964370035.1 uncultured Oscillospiraceae bacterium | reverse complement strand
CCATGGGTGGACTGCAACAGCAACCACAACAAGGTCAACAGCAGATGTATCAACAGCAGCCGATGCAAGGCCAACAACAGATGTATCAACAGCAGCCGATGCAAGGCCAACAACAGATGTATCAACAACAGCCAATGCAAGGCCAACAACAAATGTATCAACAACAGCCAATGCAAGGCCAACAACCAATGCAAGGCCAACAGCCAATGCAACAACAAGCACCTACAGAAGACCCATATGCAAAATTGGCAGCTATGAAACAATTGCTAGATCAAGGAGTTATTTCACAAGCAGAATTTGATGAGGCAAAGGCTAAAGTTTTAGGAGGTTTATAATATGGCTGATAATAATACTAAAAAATCTTTGTTTGATAAAGTTAAGGGTGCTGTAAATGAGGGAGAAAGCTTAGTAAATGATACTTTTTCAAAGATTAAAGAAGAAGCTTCAGGAATGGCAAGTGGTAAACAGGAACCTAGCTATGATGGTATTACTTTAACTGAGAAAAATGCCTTTGCTTCTCCAAAAGAAGCAGCAGCAGGAGCAGAAGTTCAATCTGAAATAAAAACTGAAGATGGACAAAGCGAAGACTCGGCTGAAGCTGAAGCTTCAAATTATACGGTGATTAATACTAATGCTGATGCAAAAGATGGTCAGACTAAATGCCCTAAGTGTGGTGCAACAGATATTTCCTTAAATAATAACACAGGGCAGCTTAGATGTAATTTCTGTAGACACCAGTTTGAAGCGGAAAAATCTTCAGCTATTGAGGATGACCTTGAAAAATTAAGCGGAATAACAGTTGGTGCAGGAGCAACAGATATTGCAGCCGATGCAGAACATATGATAACATTGAAATGCCAAAGCTGCGGAGCAGAGGTTGTAATAAATACTGATGAACAGGCTCAATCAAGATGCCACTGGTGTAGGAATTACCTTTCAATTAATCAACAAATTCCTAATGGAACAATCCCAGATGTTGTACTTCCTTTTGGAGTGAAGAAAGAAGATGCGGAAGCCGAAGTCAGGAAATTCATCAATGCTCGTAAGTTCTTTGCTAACGGTAAGTTTAAGTCGGAATTTACAACTGAAAATATTATTGGGGTATACCTTCCTTATATGATAGTAGATATAAATGGACATGCCACTTTAAAAGGTCAGGGAGAACATTTAGTAAGGGAGTACACTGTTGGTAATGACGATGATGAGGATACTTACTATGATGCTGACTTATATAATGTAGAGAGAGAGTTTGATATTACTATTAGTGATTTAACTGTTGAATCTAGTGATGACAAAATCGATTACAAAAAAAAGGGAACAACAAATAATATTATAAATTCCATATTGCCTTTTGATACTGAAAACGCTACCAAATGGGATGCAAACTATCTAAAAGGTTACAATTCAGAAAAAAGAAATATGAACATGGAGGGGTTAAATACAATTGTTGAAAAACAGGCAAAAAGTGTAGCTCGACATAAAGCTAATGAGACATTAGATCATTATGATAGAGGTGTTCGCTGGGATCAAGAAAACTTGGAAATGAAGGGGCAACAATGGATTGCAGCATATTTACCAGTGTGGCTTTATAGTTATCAAGAAAAAAAGGGTAACAAGAGCTTATTACATTATACAGCAGTTAATGCTAGGACTAAGGAAACTATGGGAAGCGTACCTGTAAACATGGGCAAATTAATAGGTGTTTCTATAATCATAGAAATTATCGCTACAATTTTGGGGGTACTGTTATATGCCTTTTCAGATGAAGCTGCAACAATGATAACAATGGTAGCAGGGCCAGCTTTTGCTCTTGTAATGTATAAGAGGTATCGAAATACAGATGTAAGGCATACTTATGAAAAGGAAACCCATTCTGAGTTTAAGAATATTCGGACGGTGGATGACTTTGTCGAGCATAGGAAGAAATTGAGCAATCCGAAGATGAAAGGTGCAAATAATCAAGATGTGCATAAGTAATTTGTAGGCCCATAAGACATAGCCTTTATCTTATCAAAAGAATAGAACGGTTACTTAAACTAAAAAACTCTATCCTAATTTTAGGATAGAGTTTTTCACTTCCATAAGCGAAAATACCGCATTTAAAGCGGAGTTAATTTTTTTTATATAGATTTGCACTTAAAATTAGCAGGTGAAACTTTGTGAATAAATTTAACGGATAGACTTTAATAAATAAAATGGACTTATTAAATTGTTGAAAATAACTCTTTACAATCTTCCGTAGGGGCAATGCTGCCTTTTGCAATAACTGCTAAGTCTCCTAAAAAACCATCTTTAGTTTTTCCTTCTTCAACACATTCCTTAAAATAAGTGAAGATGCTCGAATTAGTGTATTCTTTATAGTCATAATTATCAATAGGAATGTCAAAATCCAAAGAAATAAAGCCTTTTTCTTCTAAAGCTTTCAGCATTTTGCCAAAATCTTTAACCTGCTCCATAGTGTCTTTTTCTTCAATAATGAACACGGGGGACAGGGTAACTGAAGCAAAAGCAGATTCTTTGCTGCTTTTTAATACAAATTGGGATACAGGTAAATACAATCTCTCTAACAAATGCGCAAGGAAGTGTTTCTCTTCATCACTTAGCATGTTTGAAGTGAGCTTTCCGCCACAACATCTGTTTTTATTTGAAGAACAACTAGTACCCTCTAAATTGCTATGACAAGCGCATACATGATTAGGGTCATTATGATTATGGTGAATATGTTTATCTGACATTTTTTCTCCTTATAAAATATTCGTAGCTGAGGCTAAGTTATTATTTGTGCTTCTTTCCAGTAATTATGCACATTACCATGGCAAATACTGCAAGATATGACCAAAATTTATGTTGTTTCATGATCTGTTATATCCTTTCCTAATATTAATGGTCTAGCTGAAAGACCAGCTAAGGCTAAAGTAGAGGTGTTGTGCAATAAGGCTGAAGTTCCACTAGATATTGCACCAAAAACTCCAAAACCAATTAATCCAGTGTTAAATCCTACTATAAACTGATAATTGTTGGATATTTTTTTCATTAATGCTTTTGATAATTTAATTGCATCTATTATTTTTATCAAAGATTCTGAATGTATTGAAATATCAGATACTTCTCTTGCTAAGTCAGACGAACTCTTTAGTGACATAGAAACATTAGCTGTGCTTAGTGCTGGGGCATCATTAATACCATCTCCAATCATTAAAACTATTTTTCCTTCATCTTTTAATTGGTGAATAAGCTTTGCCTTACCATCTGGTAATACAGCAGCGTAATACTTATCTAAGCCTAGTTGTTCAGAAATGCTTTTGGCTGTAGATTCACTATCTCCTGTCATCATTATTATTTCATTTATACCTTCTTTTCTAAGTAGTTCTACGGCAAGTTTAGCATCTTCTCTAGGTGGGTCATTAATACAGATGACACCAATTAATTCGTTATCAATAGCTAAATAAACGGCACTGTCACTTCCGATTTTTTCATTAAGCTGGTTTTCTTTTTCTTTAGGTATTTGAATGCCTTCATCTTCAAAAACAAAATGGCGGCTGCCTATTACGGCCCTATGCTCATCATAAGAGCTTGCAATACCATGGGCTACAATGTATTCCACTTTTGCATGTTCTTCAGGATGGTGTAAGCCTTTTTTTTCTGCGTGAGAAACAATAGCAGAGGCAACGCTGTGTGGGAAGTGTTCTTCCAAGCACGCGGCAATAGTGAGTACATTATCTTCACTGTAGTTGTCACTAATAGAAATTACTTTCGAAATTTCAGGGGTTGCTTTTGTTAGAGTCCCCGTTTTATCAAATACAACAGTATCTACCTTAGAAAGTGTTTCTAAATACTTTCCACCTTTGACTAAAATTTGGTTTTGCGAAGCTTCTTTTAATGCAGTGATTATTACTAAAGGTGTTGTCAGCTTGATAGCACAAGAAAAGTCTACCATTAAAACGGATAATGCTCTAGAGATATTTCTAGTAAACAGTAGAGTAGCAAAGAAAAGAGTGAAGCTAATAGGAACTATGCCATCGGCTAATCTTTCAGCATTGCTTTGAATAGAAGCTTTGTGCTCTTCATCACTTTCTATCATTTCGATTATCTTTGATACTCGCGAATTATTAGCTAGGGCAGTAACTTTAATAGTTATATCTCCATCTTCTAATACAGTGCCGGCGAAGACTGTTCCAGCAACGGTTTTATGAGCAGGTAAAGGCTCTCCAGTCATCATTGCTTCGTTTATAAGGGCGTCTCCAGAAAGTATAGTTCCATCTATAGGGATCATATTGCCAGTTCTAACTTTTACTTGATCGCCAATAGCTAATTCGCTCATTGGAATAGAAACTTCAATATCGTCTCTTATTACCCAAACTGTATCAATATTTATAGCAAGGCTGCTAATTAATGCATTCTTTGCTCGTGCATTTGAATAGCTCATAAGTAAATCTGAAAGAGATAGCAGGAACATAACTGATGAAGCGGTGGAATGATGTCCTGATAAGAGAGAGGCTCCAATAGCAGTTCCATCAAGAACTTCAACAGTAACTTTTCTCTTTAGAAGACATTGTAGGCCGTCTTTAATGTATGGAAGAGCCTTAATTGCGGTATGCATCCACCTTACCCAAAGAGGGGCAAATAAGCGAAGAAGGCCTTTGCTGCCAAAGTGCCACGCGCATAATTTCATTAGACCCTTTTTAAAATCTGAATCAATTTTATCAAGCTCTAAATTAATTGGTAATCCTGGTAGCTGAGTAATATCTAAATTGTCTAATTTGTTGAATACGTCATCTTTGCTCGTATTGTCATTGTGTAGAATTAATACTCCGCCATTTAAATGGTTAGTTGTTACAGATTTAACTCCAGGTAACTCTAAGAGCAAGGCTTTGAGTTCAAAGCCTTGCTCTTTTGTTATTGCATATTTTCCGAAGCGGAGTCTAATCCTGTTTTTTGTGTTATAAATCAAATTGTAATTCATAGACATTCCCCTTATTCTTTTTCGCTTTCTCCGTCTGCTTGTACTTTAGCTTCTGCATAAAGATCTTCTGCATCTTCTTTTAAGTTAGTTACTTTTTCAGCAATACTGTCCTTTGCAATAAGTCCTTTTGCAATGCCTGAAACAGCAAGGTCACGAGCTTTATTAGTCTTAAGTGCTTTTAAACCAATAATTCCAGCTACTATACCGCCTAAAAAAAACAGGGCATTATCTTTCTCTACGAAATTTTTCATTAGAATCCTCCTCGTTATAAACTTTTAAATGTTAATTTATACTAAAGTCTCTCCCAACTGCTTGCAGCTTTCTTTTTCATCATCACCAGGTTCATTTTGAACGATTAATGTTCCTGTTAATCTGAAACTAGAACACTCATCTTCCCAAATTCTCATCCACTCACCATCACCCCAATCATATGATCCGAATAATGCAATGTCTTGGCTAGCGATTTTAGTTTTAGCTGCTTGCCACATTGGTTCAAACTCTATTTCCTCTAGAACTTCAGCTCCCATTGAAGGGCAACCAAAAGCTATTGCATCAAATTCACTTACTTTGTCTTCAGTGAAATCAGCTGGGGTAAAAATGCTAACATCAGCACCTTTTGCTTTAGCTCCCTCTGCAACGCTATTTGCCATTGCCTCTGTGTTTCCAGTACCACTCCAATACACAACTGCTACTTTTTTCATAATGTTACTTCCTTTCATTATATATGGTTAATTTATTACGTCAACTGGCTACTGTTAGCCTATTGATATCAAATCCTTCTGCAAACCTTTTGCAATAAACACTGGTGCACTTCTTGAATTTTCTGAAAGTTTGAAGTGCAATTTCTTCGTTAGTATAGGCTTTGTAACAACCTACGCATTTGTAATTTTTTCCATCATTCTCAATAAATCCAATAATATCATCTAAGGGATAGCCGAGAAATACTCCAATCTCATGGGGAAAATCTGTTTGAGAAAGCTGTTTAGCCAAGGAAGCTAAAGCACCTTCAATAGTGAAACTATTGTACCCTTTATTTTTTAAGAAACTAACGATGTTAGAATCTTTTAATATTAGATTTAATTGAGTTTCTCTATAAACGTAAACAAGGGCGGTATTCTTATTAACCTTTAAAATAACAAAGAATATTCCTTTACCGTTTAATGCAGTATTTCTACTCCTTATATCTTCAGAAAAAGAAGCGAAGTCAAAGAACTCGCAGCTTACTAAATTGCCAACCTTTAAGCCTGCTAAAGTAGGGGCGCAATGGCGGATTATGGTTTCTGTAGACATTCTAGCCTCCTGATTCTCTGAAGTTATAGAAACATTGGCTCTAAAAGAGCGATAACAAAACTCAAGTTAGTTAAATTAAACTAACCAAATTAAGTTTAACATTTACCAAATTATTAGTCAAGTTATTTTGATTCGTTTTCTAGAACTTTTTGTTGATTTTTTGATTTGGTGTAATGTTACTTTGATTCATGGCTATTACACAACAATTTCTTAGAGAGGGGAATAATTTGAGAGAAAAAGACAGGGCTATAATTAAAATGCCCAATAATAAAAACCAGTTATCAACACCTAAGGCCTCTACTGCGAATCCTGATACGGAAAGACTTAAAGGCATAATTAGTATCGAAGAACTTCTTATTGTTGAAAAGGCTCTGCCTAAGTATTCGTTGGGAATAATAGTTTGGAATATTGCGACCTGAACTCCTGAATAAAATGGTGCAGCAAGGCCCATGACCAAACAAAGCCCCATGAAAAAGTACAGTCCATCAGAGGGCAATACACCTGAAATGGCGGTCCCTAATCCATAGAAAAATATTGACAGGCTAATTGCCTTGATTTTATTCATACAATCACCTATTTTGGCTAGTATAAAGGCTCCAAGCAGAGCTCCTGATGAAAAGAAAATTTCAACTATTCCTGATTGTGGGACAGTGCCATCAAAATGAGTAATTACAATAAAGGGAAGAAGAGTTCCCACTGGTACATAAAAGAATGAATAGATTATACCAATGATAATTAATGTGGTTAGGCCTTTATGCTTTCTGATGATATGGAGGCCCTCTAGAGCTTCTTTTAATACGGAAGCTTTAGAGGCGGAGCGGCTTGAGATTGGGGTATCTGTTTTTACTTTAAGTCCAAATAATATAGCAATAGCTATTAAAGCGGCAAAGAAGTCAAAAAGAATAACCAAATTAAGGCCCCAAAATGCATAAAATGTTGCGCCTAGTGCGGGGCTCAGTATTAAGGATATAGATTTAAATCCTTGTGAATATCCAGCATAGCTAGTAAGGCGTTCCTTTGGAACAATTGTTGCAATTAAAGCTTCAAAAGCGGGATGATGAAAGGCTGTTCCGATTGACCGTAGAATAAGAACAATAAATATTAGAGGTAAGGGGATGTCGGTAAAAAGGCTTATAATTGCAAGCGATAAGCTTGATAGCCCAATTGATAAGTCGGAAATTATCATTATTTTTTTTCTTGGGTAGCGATCGATATATGAGCCAAGAATAGGACCTAATATCCCTTGTGGCAAGAAGGCGCATACAGCAGCAATTGATAGATATATAGCGGATTCTGTAGTTTCAGTAATATACCATACTATTGACATTTGAAGTATTGAGCTAGTAAGTAGAGACATACCTTGAGCAGCCCATAATGTAAAATATTGTTTTTTCCAGTTTTCGTTTTGATGTTTCAAATTGTCCTCAATTCATTTTTAGGTAAGTATATTAGTATAAAAAAATATATGATGCTTTGATTTAGAAGGATTAGTATTGATATATAGTATACTTGTTTATCAAATGGAATTCTAGTGCTCCCTAACTAATTGTTCTTGAAACGAGAAATACGAGGAAATTTTGCTGAGAAAAATGAATGAGTTCTTTTAGTGTTTTTATTATTATTCTAAAGAGATTAAAAGATTGGGCCTGAATTTAGAATTTCAATGAAATTTAGTAGATTTATTGTCCAACTTAGTATAAACATTGACCTAGTTTAAATAATCGGATATACTATAAGAAGCGGAATTTTATTGATTTAAAAGCACCCATTCTCAAAAAATCAATTTAAATGATTTAATGTCAGGAGCAATTAAGAGATAATGAAAAAAAATCTGAACAAGAAAATAATTATACCAGTACTAATTATAATAGTAGTATTTACTTTTATTTTTGGTATATTTTTTTATTCTGGAAAGATTGAAAAAAGTTTAGAAGAATTTACGGAAACTACTTTAAATGAAATAGCGCAACAACAGCAATATACCGTAAATGTAAAACTTCAAAATGAAATTTCTTCGGTAAAATCTGTAGCTAAGAGCATTGTAATGATTGAATATGATGAGGAAAAAGTTATTGAGTTCATTTCGGCAGTTGAAACTTTTCAAGACTATCAGAATGTAGCAATTGTTGGTAACGATAAAATAGGAGTCAATTCAAGTGGGGAAATAGTAAACCTTGCAGACCTTGAATTTTTAGAAGAAGTATTGGTAGACGAGAAAACTTTGATTAGTGAAACTTATGAATCTAAAAAAAGTGGCGAGAAAATTCTTTATATAGCTACCCCTATTATGGAAGAAGAGGCTATTGCAGGGGCACTAGTTGCAGAAATACCCTTAGAGAACCTAAATGAGGCAATGTTACCCTCATTTGAAGGAAGAGAGTATAGTTTTATTATAAATACTGAAGGGGAGATTATTACTTCTTCGGGAAGCGAGTATACTTTTGAAAGTGGAAACATATTTGAGGTTTTGGATAAAGCAATAATTGAAGAAGGATATTTATTAGAAAAAGTTAAGTCAGATATTATAGGGAGAAAAGAAGGGCATATTTCCTATGAAGTTGAGGGAGAGGGCAAAAGAATAGCTGAATATAGGCCGTTGGACTATAATTACTGGTACTTATTTAATGTAATACCAGAGGATGTGATAGCTGAGAATGCTAATGAAATTAACCAGTATGTAAACATGTATAATATTCAGACAATAATTATTTGCGTATTAATATTTTTAGGGATATTTGCTTTTAGAAGGAATGCCTCAAAGCGAATAGAGAAGGCTGCTTATTATGATGAACTGACTAATCTTCCGAATTTAAATAAATTTAAATTAGATGTTGGAGAAATACTTAAAAAAGAAAAGAATAAGAGATTTTCAGTTGTTAAGTTTGATGTAATTAATTTTAAAGCCATAAATGAGATATTTGACTTTGAAAGTGGAAATACTGTCATAAAGGCAATCGCAGATGTGGGTAAAAATTCTGAACTTAAACATTTTATACAAGCTAGAATAGGGACAGATGAATTTTTATTATTTGGACCTAGTAATCTGTTTGATAACTTAGAAGAACTTAGACTTAAAAATGAAAAAAGTTTTAAAGAAAAAATGGAAAAGATAAACGGTCATGATGTCAACTTTAGATATGGAAGATACTCTATACCAGAGGGAGATGTTGATATTAATGATGTGGTTAATAAAGTTATATTAGCCCATACTTATGCAAAGAAACATAATGAAATTATTAGCGACTACGATGAAGATTTTAAAAGAGAACTTTTGAAATCAGGTAAACTAACTGGAAAAATGCAAGATGCATTAGATACTGGTGAGTTTAAAGTTTATGTTCAACCTAAGTATGGAGCAAAGACTCCTGATATCGTTGGCGGAGAAGCCCTAGTTAGATGGCAAGAAAAGGATGGGAAATTTATTTTTCCTGACGAGTTTATACCTTTATTTGAAGAGAATCGATTTATTATTAAATTAGATATGTACATGTTTGAAAGCGTTTGTAAAACTTTGCGAAAAAGGCTGAAAAAAGGGGAAAAATGTGTTCCTATATCCGTAAATTTTTCAAGGCTACATATTTCAAATAAAATGTTTGTAGAAGAAATAGAAAAAATAGCGAATTCCTATCAAATACCTAGAAGATTATTAGAAATTGAGCTTACAGAAAGTACAATTATAGAAAAAGAAAAAGAATTAGTTGAGCTAATTGAAAAGTTACATGCTTCGGGATTTGGTCTATCTATGGATGATTTTGGATCAGGGTACTCATCATTAGGTATGCTTAGGACAATAAATGTTGATACAATTAAGTTGGATAGGACATTTTTTGATATTAATAAGTCGGAGGAGAAAAGTAAGCTTATTGTATACAGCATTTTGGAAATGGCAACTAAGCTGGGAATAAAAACTGTAGCAGAAGGTGTTGAAACTAAAGAACAGGTTGATTTTCTTAGAGAAACAAGCTGCGATATTGTTCAGGGTTATTATTATTCTAAACCTGTACCTATAGAAGAGTTTGAAAAATTATTAATTGAATAAGAAGAAAAAAGATTTTAATTTATTGAGTTGAAATCAAAAATTTATTAAAAACGTTAAATTAACATAATAATTATATAGCAAGAAAGAAGTAGCTTAAATGGAGATATTGGTAATAAGTGGAAGTCCAAAAGGGAAGAATAGCATAACTTTACAAACAGCGAATTATTTAAAGAAGAGGTTTCCGGAAAATAATTTTGAGTTTATTTATGTTGCTCAACAAATCAGTTCCATAGAGAGGGATTTTAAGAAAACTCATATGAAAATAAAAAATGCAGACTTAATTCTGTTTTGTTATCCTGTTTATACATTTTTGATTCCAGGACAAATGCAGAGGTTTATTGAATTGTTAAAACAACATGATAACTTACTTCACGATAAGTTTATAGCTCAGATTACAACCTCAAAACATTTTTATGATATGACTGCACATAAGTATATTGAGGAAAATGTCTATGATTTGGGAGGGAAATATCTAGATGTTTTAAGTGCAGATATGGAATCTTTGTTATCGGATAAAGGTCAAATTGAAGTGGATGTTTTTTTTGAAAAAATTATTTTTCAAATAAAAAATGGTATATATAAAGAAAAAAATGAAAGAAAAGAAATAGAAGCAAGTATTTATGAAAAAAAGTTGAAAAATGTAGAGATTACAGGAAAAAAAGATATATTAGTATTGACGAATGCTGAGACAAGAGATATAAGCTTATTAAATATGATTGAAGATTTTTCTAATTTTAGTAAAAATCCTGTAAGAATAATTAACCTGAGAGAATTTGAATTTGCAAGCGGATGTACGGGTTGTTTAGATTGTGCTACGACAGGGAAATGTATTTTTCAAGATGGCTTTGATCAGCTTCTAAAAACTAAAATACAAACTGCAGATGCACTGGTTTATGCTTTTAAAATATCAGATCATTATACCCATCATAGCTTTAAGTATTATGATGATAGACAGTTTTCTAATGGGCATAGGTCAATGATAAAGGGAATGCCTGTAGGCTATATTTTAAGTGGCGCATATAAAGAAGAACATAATTTAAAAACTGTGATTGAGGGAAGAAGTCAAGCTGGAGGGGTTCATTTATGCGGAGTTGCTACAGATGAAAATAATACTGATATGAAACTGGATAAATTGGCAATGTATTTAGATTATGCATTAGAAAATAACATATCTTTACCAAGTAATTTTTATGGGGTAGGTGGAACTAAAATATTTAGAGATCTAGTTTATTTGATGCAAGGAATAATGAAAGAAGATCACAAATTTTATAAAAAAAATGGAATTTATGATTTCCCTCATAACAATAAATTAAAGATGACTAAAATGAAAATAATTGGAACAATAATGAATTCTAACATAATGAAAAATAAAATGAGAGGAAAAACTGCAGGATATATTTTATCTCCCTATTCTAAACTTTTAGATGATGTAATTCCAAAGAAAGAAGAAAAAAAGTAGAGAAAGGGTTAATGCATTGTGAATGAAGATGTTTCGGCTGAAATGTCTTCATTATTTATAAAGATGATAACTTATAAAGTGGTTTGTTAAAATTCTGAGTTACTATAAGTTGTTAACAGTCAAAAAATATTTAGGTGCAAGCGGTAATACAGGGAGAAGAAATGAAAAAAATAATATACATAGGAATAATAGCAACTTGTTTAATGTTTGTAGGGTGCTCAACGGAACCCACCTACTATTCAGATAGGGAAGTGGGAGAATATGTCCAAGATATTTTTGGAACTGAATATAAGCTAAAAAACAAACTAGCATACCCAGATGATACGGATGAAGAAAATGTAATGTATGAATATGAGTATACTAATGGAGAACAAGAATTTTCAGTGTTTTCATCCACAATACATACTAGCTTTATAAGCGGAGAAACTATTTTTTATGAGGAAAATATATATGACAATTTTATTCAATCTGAAATAAAACGCAAGGAAAGTGAAATTGCAAAACTATTTGAGAAAAGTGGGTTTGAGTATTCTATCTATGATGAGGGGTATTATAATATAGGGCTTACAATATATCTAGAAGATTATACAGACATTGAAAGTGCGGCAAAAACAATAGCAAGTCTAGATAACTTAATGAACCTTAAATATGATTATTTAAACTGGAAAGATGGAACTGTTCAGAGCATGTTTGAAGTGGAAATAAAAATCAAACCTAACGGTATTTATTCTGGAGAAAATTGGAAAGAAGATTATAGTACTAATGTTTCTACAATTAGGTTGTCCAATAGCGGAGAAGGCAGAAGGGATCCGGCTGGAATAGTAGAGTCAATTGAACGGGCGTTGATTGATAAAGCAGATAGTTCATACGAAGAAATATATGTGTTGCCTGATGAATTTATTGGAAAGCATTTACCAAAAACTCTTGACTTAGTATCAATTAATGGAGAGGCAATAAATTTAATTAATGAAGAGGAGAATGAAGAGTATTTTTATGAATTTAAGTATGACACCTCAAGAGATTTTTACTATATTGATAATCTTGATCCAAGTCAAAACTTCGAAGGTAGTTATAACTATTTTGACACGGGAAGTTTTCAAAATCTTGTAGAGCAACTTGGAGGAGAGTATGTAATAACTGGGGATTGGGAGTCTATGTGGAAAATTGGCGAAGATGTTTGGCAAGGAGTTCTTATTGTTGATAAAGATAGCTACTTTCAAGATTTTATTTTGTATAAAAACGGAGAGTTAGTAAGTCTATCAGAAAACCTAGAAGATGATGGCAATGGAACTGTATCGGGAAGGCAGTTCACTATGGAAGATTTAGAAAAGATGTTAGGTGCGGATTTAATAATGAATACAGAAATGAAAACTGTGGATATGATTAAAGAATAAATTTGATAGTCTTTATTTTATGTGACTTGCTATAAAATAAAAAACTAATAGGTGGATGAGCAGAGAATCTGTTAACAAAGGCGCCTTTGTTTATTAGTATTTTTAAAATATTTTGGTAAGTTCAAAATTACATCACAAGGTCGTTGTACACTATAAATGTGATAAAAAACACCCCTTTTTTATCGAGGTGCTGCAAGATTCAATGAATTTAGCATCAAATTATTCCTTCCATAAGCTACTGTAAACCACATTATACAGTAGCTTATTTCCTTTTTTGTATTATGATGAAATAATATCAATTAAGGTTGAAATCATTTTTGAGAAGTCTTCTTCTCGAAAATCGGAATAGCTTAGAATTAAGGTTGATAAATTAGCTGTTGATTTTTCAGAAGGGTCCATAATAAAATCAGACATAAAGACAAGTTTTACACCTTTTTGGAAAGCTTGTCTTTTTAAGTACTCATCACTTTTGACAGTATCTAACTTTAACGCAAAGTAAAGACCTGCATTTTCTTCTTTTATGGTAACCATATTGCTTAACGATGAAGACATAATACTGCTTATTATTTCATCTCGAAGCAGTTTGTATTGCTTTTTCATTTTTTTTATGTATCTTTCGAAATATCCTTCGGAAATAAATTTAGCCAAAGTATATTGTTCAAAGGAAGGTACTGTGCTGGAGAGAAAGCCTAGCTCTTTATTAAATTTACTTAATAGTTTATCTGGGAGAATCATGTAGCTAATTCTTAATGAAGGTGCTATGGTTTTAGAAAATGTGTTTATGTAGATTACCTTTCCTTCTGTATCAATGCTTTCCATTGAAGGAATGGGCTTACCTACAAAGCGGAACTCGCTGTCGTAGTCATCTTCAATTATGTATCTACTACTTTTTTCTTGAGCCCAATTTAGAAGCTCAATGCGACGTGAATAGGGCATTACTATTCCTGTAGGGAACTGATGATTAGGGGATATGTGTAGTATATCGATATTACTATTTATAAGTTGTCTGTAGGATAGGCCTTGGTTATCAAGATTAAGTGGTGTTAGAGTTATGTTTTCGGCCAAATATATTTGACGGATTTTTTGATAACTTGGATTTTCAATGCCCCATACATTTTCTCTACCTAGTAACTTTATTATCATGCCGTAAAGATACTCTGTTCCAGCTCCAATTATTATATTCCTTGGAGAAACTTCAATGCCTCTTTCTTGATAGAGATATTGGCTAATAGCTAGCCTGAGTTCAAAAACACCTTTGCTATCTATCTCTAAAAGAAGCTGACTATAATTTTCTCCTAGTACTTTTCTCATTAGTTTTGCCCAAATAGAAAAAGGAAAGTTGTCTGAATTTACAGTGTTCTTGTAATAGGTTATCGTGTTGTCCTCTTGATCTAAAAAAAATGGTTCTTCTATAGAATTGGGTTTTGATTTTTTCTGCCAGCTATTATTTGGATTGTGACAAGCAAAATATCCTCTCCTTTCTAGCGAATACACATAACCTTCTGATATAAGTTGCAAATAAGCATTTTGCACTGAAATTACACTTATTCCTAAATGCTCTGAAAGTTGTCTTTTTGAAGGTAATTTTTCGTTGGGTTTAATAGAACCATTAATAATATCAGCTTTAATATTTTCATATAAACTGACATAGATTGATTTATTATTATTTAAATTGTAAGTTAGCATAACAACCTCTGGTATTATAAAAATATATTAATTTGGTTATATTAATATAACCAAGCATATTATATAATAACCAATGAAATAATTCAACAAAGTATGATAATACTATGCAATAATTAGCAAAAGATAATAGTCATGATGGAGGTTTTGAAATGAATAAGACGAGTAAATTAGCATTAACAGCAGTAATGATGGCGATTGTAATGATTTCTATTATGTTTATAAAGGTTCCAATCCCTTTTACTCAAGGGTTCGTTCATTTAGGCGATGGAATGATATTTCTTGCAATGCTAATATTAGGTATGAAGTATGGAGCTATAGCAGCTGGGTTTGGAGCTGCATTAGGAGATATAATAAGTGGGTTTGCTATGTGGGCGCCTTGGACATTGGTGGCAAAAATATTAATGATAGTAGTAGCTAGTTTAATTATTGAAAAAACACCAATGAAATCTAATTGGATTACAGTAATGGCAATGGCATGTGGTGGTGTAATAATGGTAGGAGTTTATTATATTGCGGAAGGGGTTATGTATGGAAACTTTGTGGCTCCAATGCTAGCTTTACCTTGGAACATTGGACAAGTTATAGTGGGAATAGCACTTTCAATGATTATTGCCTTTGCCCTTTCGAACTCAACATTTAAAAAATACTTCACACATCCAGTTGCAAGAAGAGCTAAATTAGAAGCAAAAGTTCAAAGTTAGTCTGTTATCTAGATTTAGAAGAAATGAAAAGATGCGTATGCGCATCTTTTTTTGTAAAAATGAAAATAATATACCATATTTCACAATTTAATAGTACAATTAAATAGGAATAAGAAATTTCGATAAAGTTGATTTGGATTGTTAAAATTAAATACTAGGAGGTAGGATTATGAGAACTTTAATTAAAAATGGAATAATAGTCACTAGCGACAATGAGTATAAAGGTGATATTCTTTTAGCTGATGAAAAGATACAGCTAATTGGTGAAACCTTGGAAGTAGAAGCTGATCAGGTAATCAATGCAGAAGGGAAATACGTACTTCCTGGTGGAGTTGATCAGCATGTACACTTTTCTTTTGAATTTTTTGGAGAAAAGGTAAGGGGATTTGAGACTTCCAACGCAGCTGCACTAGGAGGAACTACAACTTTAGTTGAGTTTGTAAATCAAGTAAAGGGAAAAGGGCTAGTTGCATCTATTGAGGATTATATGGAAGAAAATGTTGATGGGGTAGCAATGGTTGATTACTGTTTCCACTCTGTGATGACAGATCCTAGAGATGAAGTAATTGAAGAAATTCCCCAACTTGCAGAAAGTGGATTTCCAACAATGAAGCTATTTATGGCCTATAAGGGAATGTTTTTCCATGCAGATGACGATGCGATTTTGCAGGCACTTTTAAAAGGTAAAGAAGCAGGTATTACTGTGATGGTTCATGCTGAAAATGCTGATGCTATTGATGTGCTACAAAAACAATGTGTTGCAAAAGGCCAAGTAGGTCCATATTATCATGCAGTTTCTAGACCTCCAGTGGTTGAAGCGGAAGCTACGAAAAGAGCTATTTATTTAGCAGAACTTGCAGAGGCTCCACTATATGTGGTTCATGTTTCTTGTAAGGAAGCTTTGGATGAGATTAATTATGCTAGAGGGAAAGGTCAAGCGGTTTGCGGAGAAACATGTTCGCATTACCTTACTTTAACAGTTGATAATTTGGCGAAACCAAATTTTGAAGGGGCTAAGTATGTTTGTTCGCCAGCATTAAGAACAGAAGATCAATTTGATTCCTTGTGGGATGGTTTGAATAATGGAGACTTAAATGCTGTAAGCTCTGATCATTGTGGGTTTAATTGGAGTAAGCAAAAACATATGGGAATAGATGACTTTAGAATGATTCCTAATGGAGCTCCTGGGCTTGAGAATAGATTGGAAGTTTTGTGGACTTATGGTGTTGAAGAAGGAAAGATAACTAGACAAAAACTAGTAGATCTTTTTGCAACCACTCCAGCAAAAAATAACGGGTTAGATTACTGTAAAGGGCATATAAGTGTTGGATATGATGCTGACATTGTTATTTTTGATCCAGACTTTGAAGGGACGTTTAGCAATGAAGGGTCTCTTCAAGGAGTAGATTACTGCTCATATGAAGGGATGAAGAAAAAAGGCAAGGTTAAGGATGTCTTCCTAAGAGGTGAAATGGTTGTGGAAAATGGAAGCTATATTGGGCGAGAAGGGCAAGGAAAACTTATTAAAGGGAAGCCTTTTGGATTGATGTACAAATAAAGTGAAAATTGATGAGACACAAGAAACCAAGTTAAATACGAAAGAAAAAGGGTTGATGTGATAGCTTAGACGCTATAACGTGAACTGAGTAGTAGATAAAATCATGGAAAGTTAGGAGGATAAAAATGTCGGATAAATTAAATATTTTATGGGTAAATGATAACCCTCAAACAGCACATACTATGGTGTTTATGTATGCGACTAATGCATTAATATATGAATGGTGGAAAGAGGTGGATGTTATTATATGGGGGCCTTCTGCTAAATTGGTTTCAGAGGATGAAGGTGTACAAGAAAAAATAAAAATGGCACAATTTAAAGGAGTGACCGTAAAAGCTTGCTTATCGTGTGCCAACTTATTTGGAGTGACTGAGAAATTAGAATCATTAGGGATCGAAGTTATTAGAATGGGTGAACCACTGACTAAATTAATAAAAGCTGATGAAAAGTTGATTACGATATAATGATTTTTTAGGCTATTGCAATCGATGTTGATGTGGTGGCAAATGGAAAAAATGACTAGAAAAGGTGTGTGAAAATGAAGAATAAGTATTTATTCAAAGGTGTTCTTGCCCTAGGATTTTCTCTTGTATGGGCAGGGCTTGCTGTGTATAACTTAGTGGGTGGTAGTAAACCAATGGCAATAACAGAATTTATTTTGATGTTAGGTTTTTGGGGCATTGCACTCAATGAATACTACAAGTATAAAAGAGATTTAGAAAATAAAATAGAAAAAAAATCTGAATAGGAGTAAGATTGTGCAGATAAGTAAATCCTCTGCAACAAGAAAGTTGCAAAGGATTTATTTTATTTCTCTTGAGCGTTGAAAAAAGCAAAGCTAATTTGCTAGGCTGATAGATATAAGGTTGATGTGACCTTGAAATATGGTGTTCCTACTATTTAAGTGCCTAGATGGGAATTGATGAGCTTGCTTCATAGAAAAGTTTATTTCCGTTAGGCATTACTAGTGTCATTTCTTCGGGATAAAGACTAATGTACTCCTCGTTAAAATCGGATAAGGTAACGTTCAAAGCATTTATATCATTACTAGAATAGGTGGTAGAGTATTCGGATGAGATTGTTTTACTGCCTAATCTTATGACGGCTTCTTCCTCAAATTTTATATAACTATTTGCATATCCTATTTCTGTTATTGTTTCAACTCCTTCGAAAATAGCACCATCGGCTTCAATTTTGGAAAGTTCAAAACTAGTGCCACTGATATCTAAAGTCACCTGAGATACGGGTGTGATAAAGTCTAAATCTCTTGAATTATTATTATCGAATAAGGATTGAAAAGACCCACTGAATAAGAAAAGTGCTAATGGGGATAAAATTAATAAAGCTAACAAACCTCTAAGTATTCCAAATACATCATTAAACATTTATTACCTCCTAGAATAAAAACTTGATTTTTACTTCTACAATTAAAATTATATTGGAATTAATTTAAAAAGCAAGTGAATTCAGAATGTTGGTGTAAAAATATGGTAAGATATCGTTAAAAGAAAGTATAATAACCATAGGAATATTAGGAGGTATGCTATGGAAAAGAAGGTTAAATTTACAGCGGTTATACATGAGGGAAGTGGAGGCGGAGCGTTTGTTCCTGTGCCTTTTGATATAAAAAAAGAGTTTGGAAAAGGGAGGGTAAAGATAAAGGCTACATTTGATAAGGAGCCATACAGGGGTAGCATAGTAAATATGGGATTTAAAAATGAAGATGGAACAATATGCTACATAATAGGAGTTTTAAAGGCGATAAGAAAGAAGATCGGTAAAGATATAGGTGATACTGTTGAAGTGGAAATTGAAATTTTAGATTGAGAGGATAATATGGAAAAGTATATAGCTTTTTTGCGGGGAATAAATGTTGGGGGAAAAAACAAAGTGTCAATGGAGCGCCTAAAAGCATCTTTTGAAGAAATAGGCTTTGTACAGGTAACTACTTATATTAATAGTGGTAATGTTATATTTAAAAGTGAAATAGAAGATATTTCAAAGTTGATAAGTTTATGCGAAGATATAATAAATAAAAACTTTCAGCTAACTATTCCAGTCTGCGTTATAACAGCAGATGAACTTTCGGAGTCTTTAGAAAATAAACCGCAGTGGTGGGGAGAACCTAGTGAAGAGGAAATGGTGCATCAAGCTATTTTCCTTATTCCTCCTATGACACCAGATAAAGTTTTTGCAGCTATAGGAGAAACAAAGAGAGGAATAGAAAAAGTTGGCTATTATAAGAATGTAATTTTTTGGTCTGCCGCAAAGGCAACATTTTCAAAAACAAGATGGAGCAAAATTTCCGGATTGAATGTGTATAGTAAGGTTACTATTAGGAATGCAAACACTGCAAGAAAAATACTATCTCTTTGTGACAAACTATTATAGAGTCAATGCTTACAAAGGACTTACATGTAATCTTATCTTTATGTGAAATAAGCGTACAATGGGCACGATTATAAAGGCCAATACAGCCTATTTGAGAAAAAAACACACGATGAAATAGACAAATAAAAAAACCTTGGAATTATTAAAATTCTAAGGTTTTTCTCTGGTTGCGGGGGCAGGATTTGAACCTACGACCTTCGGGTTATGAGCCCGACAAGCTACCAACTGCTCCACCCCGCGGCGTTATTAAATTTTAATTTCTATATTGGTGCCGGAGACCGGGGTCGAACCGGTACGAGAAATTAATCTCACAGGATTTTAAGTCCTGGGCGTCTGCCAATTCCGCCACTCCGGCATATAATATAGCGATAATTATCATGACTGCTGTCATAAATAAAATGGCTCCAAGGGCGGGGCTCGAACCCGCAGCCTATCGGTTAACAGCC
>CAYJGT010000025.1:0-19951 GCA_964370035.1 uncultured Oscillospiraceae bacterium | reverse complement strand
TCTTTAGTAAACTTGAAATTGATTATTTATAAGGTTGTATGCTCTGCCAGTATTGCTCAGTAAACCTTCGCAATGGCAGATAGCGAATTTATATTAGCAAGCTAATATAAATTTATTAATGTTGAAGTTAGTATAGGAGAAGCTTAAGTCAGTCACAAGCTAACGATATTTATTGTAGATGAGGCTGTGAAAATGGAAAGAATAATTACTGAAGAGATAAGAATATGGGGGGTCGTTCAAGGTGTAGGTTTTCGCCCATATATCGCTAAAATTGCAGAAAGATTAAAACTAAACGGACAAGTGCACAATGTAGGTGGCCTAGTTTATGTGTATATTTCAGCAGAAAAATCAAAAATTGATACTTTTATTGAAACTGTACAAAATGAACAGTTAGATCCTATTGAAATTATTCATATCGATAGAAAAAAAATAGAAGATAGGGATTTTGAAGGGTTTTCAATTGCAAATAGTGAAAAATTGGAGAACACCCTTTCGATTATACCCACAGACCTTGCTCTTTGTGAAAGCTGTGTAAAGGAATTTAAAACTCCAGGAAATAGAAGGTATAACCATAGTTTTATTAGTTGCATGGTTTGTGGACCAAGATATACGATTATTGAAGAGTTGCCTTATGACAGAGAAAACACAACAATGGATGAATTCGCCATGTGTGACAAATGTCAATCTGAGTACAATGATTTGCACGATAGAAGGTACCATGCTCAAACTATTTCCTGTAATGAATGTGGTCCTAAAATGCTACTTATAAATAGAAGTGGAAATGAAAAATCTAATGAAAAGACTATAGTGAAAAAAGCAACTAAAGCTATTTTGAGAAGTGGTGTAATTGCCTTTAAATCTATGGGCGGTTATAATTTAGTTTGCAAATATGGAGATAAGATAGCAGAATCGAAGATTAGAAGAATGAAAGGGAGAGATGAAAAGCCTTTTGCTGTAATGTTTAAAGATATTAAGCAAATAAAGGAGATTGCAGTTGTAAGTGAGATAGAAGAAAAAATGCTGACCTCATCAGTTAGACCTATTGTTTTACTAAAAAGCAAAGATAATAAAGAACGAATAGGAGCATTCCTTCCTTCTCTAGCAGCGCAAATGTTAATTTTAGATGATTGCCAAGAACCGTTAATTTTTACAAGTTGTAATATATCAGCTTCGCCAATAATTACTGAAGATGATGAGATGCTAGATTTTTTCGAAAGAGAAGATGAAATAGATTTACTAATTTACAATAAGAGAAAAATATTGAAACATGTAGATGACTCAGTGGTGAGAGAGATAGATGGACAGCCCCAAATAATCAGGAGATCAAAAGGATTTGCACCAACTCCTTTGTATCTGAAAGGGGTGAAGGAAAATATTCTGGCCATGGGGGGAGACTTAAAAAGCACCTTTGCCATTGCAAAGGGAGATTTTGTATATCCTAGCCAATTTTTTGGTGATATGTATAATCTGAAATTACAAGAAACATATAAAGCTACACTTGCCAATATGGAAGAAAATTTTTCGGCAATACCAGATGTAGTGGTTTGTGATATGCATCCTGGATATTGGACAAGTAAAATAGGAAAAGAAATTTCAAAAAAATATAATATTCCGCTTATAGAGGTACAACATCATCACGCACATGTTGCCAGCGTAATGGCAGAGCACTCTTTAGAAGAAAGGGTAATAGGAATTGTGTTTGACGGAACAGGATATGGTGTTGATGGAAATATATGGGGAGGAGAAGTGTTAATATGCGACAGCGAACACTTTGAAAGATATTCTCACCTAAAATATACAAATTATGTTGGTGGAGACTCTATGGCAAAGGACGGATGGAAAATAGCGACTTGCATCACAGAGCAATATGGGATATCTGAAAAATCTAGGGCAGCAAATACTACTGGGGAAGGCGAATTTGGAATCAATGTTAATGATATCATACACTATGGGATAGAGAATGAAACTTTATTAAAGTATGCGGATGCTGAAGCTATAGATATTATTAAGGCTGCTTTAGAAAAAAATATTAACTCTGTAAAAAGCTCAAGCATGGGAAGGGTTTTTGACGGAGTAGCAGCATTGCTGGGGATTTGTGGAAGAAATGAATATGAAGGTCAGTGTGCTATTGCCTTAGAAGATTATGCGAGAGCAGCAAAGACTGGATTGGGACAAAATGTTGACTCCAAAAGCCTGTTGGCTCTGGATTTTCATAATAGAATCAGTCAAGCGATTTTAAAGGAAGCAATAAAAGTTAGAGAAATATATGGGATAAATATAGTAGCACTCTCGGGAGGAGTTTTTCAAAATGACATTTTGATGGAAGAGACGCTAAAGTCTCTTCGCGAAAAAGGATTTGAAGTATATTATAATACAATGGTAAGTCCAAATGACGGTGGAATTTCATTAGGACAAGCATATATAGCAAATCACAGATTAAGAAAAAACATGAAATTATGAACAATAGGGATAGAATTAAAAATAATGATATGATATTTGAGGAGGAAATAATGTGTATTGCAATGCCGGGTAAAATTATTTCGGTTGAAGGAAATCGCGCCAAGGCTGATTTTGATGGAAATATAGTGGATGTAAATATTGGGCTTATTGAAGCGAAAGTTGGACAGTATGTATTGGTTCATGCAGGTTGTGCAATTGAAGTTATGGAAAAAGAAAAAGCGGAAGAACTTGCGACGATTTTCAAAGAATTAGAAGAACTTGAGGTTAAAGGTTAATATAGATATTAAACCGTTATTAATTAGAAAGATAAATTAAAATAACAAAAGGCTATTTAAAGACTATAGATTTACAAAATAATTTAATGAAAGAAAAAATAACGAGGATATGAAATTATTAATGGGTTAATCTTGCAGGAGAGGAGAGGTCTTTACGTAATGATAAAAAAAATAATTGACTATCTAAAAGAATATGATGGAAAGCCTATTTCAATTATGGAAGTTTGCGGAACACATACGGCAGCAATCTTTAAAAGTGGTATTAGGTCTTTAATTTCGGATAAGATAAGACTAATTTCAGGGCCAGGATGCCCAGTTTGTGTTACACCAACATCATACATTGATGAATGTATAGAATATGCTAAAAAAGAAAATCATGTACTCCTAACTTTTGGAGATATGATGAAAGTGCCAGGGAGTCTTAGCAATTTAAGCTTTGCTATAAGTGAAGGAGCTTCTGTTGAGATAATGTACTCTCCCTTTGAAGCAATTAATAAGGCGGAAGAAAATAAGGGAAAAACCTATGTTGTTGCAGCTGTAGGTTTTGAAACAACTGCTCCAATTTATGGTTTATTAATCAATGAAATTGTAGATAAAAAAATTGAAAACATTAGACTTGTGACATCTCTAAAAACGATAGAGGCTCCTTTAGAATGGATTTGCGAAAATACAAATGACACATATGTTATTGATGGGTTTATTTGTCCTGGTCATGTGAGCACTATAATAGGAAGTAGACCTTATGAAAAGTTGTCAAAGAAGTTTAATAAACCATTTGTTGTGGCAGGGTTTTCAGCTGAACATATATTAGCTGCAATTTATTACATCGTAAAACAAGCTGTTGATGGTGAAGGGAAAGTTAAAAACCTATATATGAATGCTGTTGCTGATGAAGGTAATGTAAAAGCACAAAGGATAATTAAAGAAGTGTATGAACAGGGGAGTGCAACATGGAGAGGCATGGGAAAAATAGAAAACTCCGGGCTTTACATAAAAAAGGAATATGGAAAGCTAGATATAGGAAGTAGGGATTTAGATAAAGATGAAGAATTAAATGAAAATTGCCTTTGTAAAGAGGTTATTATAGGGAGAATAAATCCTAATCAATGCCCCATGTTTGCTGAAGAATGTAATCCTCTTACACCTTTAGGGCCGTGCATGGTTTCGTCAGAAGGTGCTTGTGGAATTTGGCATAAAAACAGGTAATGTTAATGAAAGATATTGCGTATTCATTTGATAGTAAACTTGAAATTTAAACAAGCAGAGAGCTAGAATAGAAATATTTAGCTTGATGATTAATGGGAGTTATCATCTTGGTAAATTGTGAATAGCTAATTACAAGAAATGAAAAAAGAAAAAAAGGAAAAATAATGAAGATTGAAATGGCGCATGGAAGTGGCGGAATTGCCTCTTCAGAACTTATGAAAAATATATTTGGAAAGCATTTATCAAATGAAGTGCTAGATAAAATGGAAGATGGGGCAGTAGTTACTTCAAGTGAAAAGATAGTATGCTCCACAGATTCATTTGTAGTAGAGCCGGTGGAGTTTAAAGGTGGAGATATTGGAAAGCTTGCAGTCTGTGGAACAGTAAATGATCTACTAATGATGGGCGCAATTCCTAAATATATTACTTGTGGTTTTATTTTAGAGACTGGCTTAGAGGTAGAAAAATTAAATAGAATTGTAGAAAGCATGGCAAAAGCAGCAAGAGAAGCTGGAGTTATAGTTATTGCTGGAGATACTAAAGTGGTAGAAGGATCAGGTGGCCTTTTTATAAATACAACAGGGATAGGGTTTGTAGTAGAGGGCCGAAACATAAGTGCTTCCAATTGTAAGGAGGGAGATAAAATAATTCTTTCAGGTACTTTAGGAGATCATCATGCTACTATACTAACTGCAAGGATGGGTATTGAGAATAGGATTGAAAGTGATTGTGCCGTGCTCTCGGATATTACTGAAGCCTTATTTAATGAAAAAATCCAAGTTAAAGCTATGCGAGATGTTACTAGAGGAGGCTTAGGAACAATTCTTAATGAAATTGCAGAGACGTCTGATTGTAGCATTTTAATAGAAGAAGAAAGTCTTCCGGTAGATAAGGGTGTAGGCAGCTTTGCAGAAATGTTGGGGTTGGACCCATTATATATGGGGAATGAAGGAAAGATGATTGCTATTGTTAGTGGTGATGAAGTGGAAAGAGCCTTAAAAAAAGTAAGGGCTACGGAAAATGGTAAAAATGCAAAGATAATTGGAGAAATTAAAAAAACTAACTCCGAAAGTGGAGCTAGAGTTTCTATAGTTACTCCTCTAGGAGCAGTAAGAACAGTGGATGTGCTTATTGGAGAAGGCCTTCCTAGGATTTGTTAATGGATATATTTTGAAGCTAATCATATTTGGTACATATACAGTTAGAATCTATCGCTGTTATTAAAAATGCCTTTTAACTTCCCTGACAAATTTGAAGTCGGGGAAGTTTTTAATTCTACCTTATATTCAGTGTGGGTGATTCCCTCTTCTGTTACATTTAATATAAAATATGTTCCGTATGAGGTAAGTCTAGGATAGGTGATGCTGCCAGGGTTAATTAAGTAAATACCGTTTAAGTTTTTGAAAAAAGGACTATGGGTATGGCCGAAGACTACTGCCTTGCAATTCATTTCTTCGGTTCGATAGATAAGGTTATTCGGATTTAGTTTTACTCCATCTAAATGACCATGGGTTAATAGTATTTTTCCGTACGGAGTATTAATAGTTTTGTAACCATTAGTTTCATTTGAACCGTCCATGTTTCCGCCCACATATGAAAGTGGTGTGTTATGACCAGTAGAGAGTTCTTTTGCATCACTCAAATAATCACCTAAATGAATGATTAAATCAACTTTTTCTTTCCATTGATCTATTATATTGCGGGGGATTGTTGTTTTTCCATGTGTGTCGCTGATGGCTAAAATTTTCATAAAGTGGTCTCCTTGCTTAGGACGGTAATATAATATTCTTAATTTTAGGTTTCCTTGTTATAGAAAAAAGGCAACGCCTATAAACTGCAGTGCAGTTCCAAGGACAATAAAGCAGTGGAATATTTCGTGAAATCCAAAAGCCGCTGAAAAGTTTGGTTTTTTAATAATATAAAATACTGCGCCTACAGTATAGCTTATTCCTCCTGCAAGTAATAACATTAAGAAATCAAATGGTAAAGAGATTAAAGCTATAGGATCAAGTACTATTGCCCATCCCATAATAACATATACCGAAGTATAAAGCCACCTTGGAGCATTTAACCAAAACATTTTCACAGCTACACCGATAACCATAAAAGACCATATTCCTATTAAAAATATTGTTGATTTAGGATGTTCAAGGCCGTTATATAGGACAGGGGTATAGGTTCCAGCAATTAATACATAGATCATTGCATGGTCTAACTTTCTTAATTTCTTTATTTTTTCTGCAGGCCCTTTACAGTAGTGGTAAATGGAGCTACAGCTGTATAAAGCTATCATTGAAAGACCGTATAGAGTTACAGAGATTAATCTTCCTAAACCATCTATCGATGTAGTAAAGTTAGTTATTATTAGATAGAGAGTTGCAGCTACAGCAAGGATTGCCCCTGCAAAATGAGTAATAAAACTCCATTTATCTCTAGGTCCTTTTGGAATTGTTTGAAAACTCTGTGAAGTAGCTTTGGTGGATGAAAAAGCCAAATTACTTTTTATCCCTGTAATAGTTGCTGTGTTATTTGTTGTCATTTTGTTCTCCTTTTTAAATTTGGCAACAAGAAATCAGGCAAAAAAGAGCTCTTTTTCACTTTATTATGTTGCTATAGTAATTTGTTCTGGGGATGGAAATAAGAAATTAAATTAAGGGTTCTCGAATATGTTTAAATAGAAATCCAAACTTTTTTCCATGTATTTCCCAATTAGTATTATCATCGGGTTAGGGTCATTCTTTTCGAAAAAAATATTAAATGCATCGAAATAGTCTTTTTTATTCTCTGAATCGAAAGGAATAAGAGGTTGTTCTTCCTGTAATAATTGAAGGTTAATTAATAGACGATTAACATTTCCAGTGCCTGTAATGAATGGATGTATCCCTTCAAAGTCTAGATGAAAAAGTGCTAACCTTTCTACCAAGTGGAGCTCTCTTTTTCTCTTTTCGTTTAGCTTGAGCAGCTCTTTAATATTTTTGCTTATTGAGTTAGGTTCTGAAGAACTTCCGTGTGTACTTATTTTTCTCAAAGGGATTTTTCTATAGACGCCTTTGTCAAAGGGGCTGCTGATAAGCGCAAGAGCATGTATATCTAAAATTGACTTTTCTGAAAAAAAGTTTTTTTCATTAATGTTTTTTTCACAATAATAATATGCGTGATGCAAACCCACTGCGTTCAAATGATCTTCAAGAGATTTTTTTTCTGTAGTATTTCCTCCTAAGATAAGTGACACTTCGTTAAGAGTTAAACTACTCCCTGATATTGCACAAGAGTTGTAAATGAAGTCAGTTAAAAATTCACTTTTTAGCCTATTGATTTCGCCGGAGGTTAAAGGTCTAATTCTTCTAAGTTGATCCTGCTTTTCGTTAATTCTTTGAAATAAAGTGCCATGATGACTTTGTTGCACTATTTTATTTTCTTTTATTCTTTCATCCGCAGGTTTTTCCGCATTTGCAGGGATCATGTATAGCTTCCCTTGTTGTATGGCTCCTTCAATTTTACCTTGTGAGCAAAGAAGTCTAACTCTTCTTGGAGATAGGTCCCAATTTTTTGCTGCTTCAGAAACTTTGATGTATTCCAACTTTATTACCTCTATTCTTTAAATCTAAGGTTAGTATATAAGGTTAAAGGAACAATGTCAAGCCAAAAAATAAAAAATAGAAGTACAATATTCCTAAAATCTCTTAAAATTAAAGAAAAAAATTTTAAACTATGGATTTTAGGAAATATAGATAATTAAAAAAGCAAATGAACAGTATAAAGTTCCTAAAATAAAACCTTAATATCTATTTATAGATACTTGTTGATGTGGTAAAATATAGAAAAGAGTTTAATGGAGGGATTATGAAAAAATTAGAGGAACATCCACACTTTAAAATTGGACTTACAGCCTTTGGAGTAATTGCAGCTTCAATTGTTCTTTATTTTTCAATTGCTAGGTTTGGTGAGATTGCGAGTGCCTTTGCTAGAGTATTAGAAATAATGCAACCATTTTTGATTGGTTTAGCCATAGCATATTTAATGTGCCCGCTATTTAACTTGGTAAGAAGAAAATCTTTAAAGGTGAAGTGGCCCCAATTTTTTATAAGTAAGAAAGATGGAAAAGTTCCATATTTTTTCTTTAGTCAATTCCTTGCAACGGTAGTTACATTAATTACAATGTTTACAGTGGTAGCAGGTTTGCTTTGGATGATTATTCCACAGTTAATAGATAGTATATTAAAATTAGTCACTGTAATTCCTTCGGGGATTGATACTTTTCTTGACTGGATAAATAAAATTACCGCTGATCAAAAAGAACTTTCAAATCTAATAGATCAATTAGCTATATCTTCAACGGATAATCTAGTTAAATGGATAGAAGAAACACTTATTGTAAATTATAATACTTATTTAGAGGGACTTTCCTCCGGAATTATTGGAACTTTTGGGTTTGTACTAGATATATTTGTAGCAGTAATTATTTGTGTATTCTTTTTGAATAGCAAAGAAATCTTTGCTGCACAAACGAAGAAAACATTATTTTCATTAGTATCAAAAGAAAAGGCAGATGATATTTTAAAAGGCGCAGTTTTTACTAATAGAACATTTAGTGGATTTATTAATGGCAAACTACTAGATTCATTAATAATAGGGGTGATTTGCTTTATTGTTATGGCTATTTTCAACTGGCCTTTTGCAGCCTTAATAAGTGTTATTATAGGAATAACCAATATTATTCCATTCTTTGGGCCTTTTATTGGAGCAATTCCATCAACTATACTTGTAATGATGGTAGAACCTATTTTAGGACTATATTTTTTAATATTTATTTTAATTCTACAACAAGTAGATGGAAATATTATAGGGCCTAAAATACTTGGAAATTCAACAGGTCTTCCTAGCATCTGGGTGCTATTTGCAATTTTAGTAGGGGGAGGATTATTTGGATTTTTAGGGATGATATTGGGAATACCTGTTTTTGCTGTTATATATGCGTATATATGTTATGTAATCAACAAAAGACTTAAGAAAAAAGGATTATCTTTAGATTTAAATGACTATAAATATGCGTATAAAGAAAAAATTGCCAAGGGCGATGAAAGGCCGAAGGTAATCATTGATGAAGATAAGGAAGAAAAGAAAAAAGATATTTTGGAGAGAACCCCAATTGATAAAACCTTAGAGAAAAAAATTGATAATAGTAAAGATAAAGCGAGTAAAGAAAAGAAAGACCATAAAACAGGGAAACTGTCATTTTTGAATAAAATCAAGAAAAAAGAAGGCAAAAATGAATAGCAACCTATCGTAAGGTAGGTGAAGTGTGTTGAGAATAAAGAGGGAAAAATGAACGACAAAAGTTACAATGGAAGAAAATTTGATGAGTTTGAACCAATAAGTATGGCAGATGCAGAAAAAACAAAGGTTGATTATAAAGACATTCTTAAGCGTAGATTAGGAACTGAATTTATTACATTTCAAGTGGATATGAGTGAACACTGTACCTTTAAGGCGGGAGGGAAGGCGGAAACTTTCATTGAACCAAGAAATAAGATAGAACTTCTAGAAACACTAGAAATTTTGTCGTCTAGTGATGCTAAATATATGGTGATTGGAAATGGTTCAAATATTTTAATAAAAGATGAGGGGTATAAAGGAGCTATTGTTAAAATAGGAAGAAATTTTTCAAGTATTAAAGTTGAAGGAACTACAATAAAAGCCGAAGCAGGAGCACTACTTTCTTCTGTAGCAAAGGAAGCGTGTAAGGCAAGTTTAAAAGGAATGGAGTTTGCCTCAGGAATTCCGGGAAATATTGGAGGAGCAGTGTTCATGAATGCTGGAGCCTATGATGAAGAGATGAAAGATATTGTTTCAGAGGTTAGAGTTATTTCAAAAGATGGAAGTGAGCAAGTAATTTTGTTCCCTAAGGATTTAAGATTTGATTATAGAAGCTCTGCTATTCAAACTTCGGATTATATTGTTTTAGGGGTTACTATTGATCTGAAAAAGGGAGAGCAGGCTGAAATCAATGCTAAGGTTAACAAATTAAATGAAAAAAGAATTCTAAAGCAACCGATAGAATTTCCTAGCGCAGGCTCTTTTTTCAAGAGACCTAAAAACAATTATGCAGGAAAGCTTGTTCAGGATGCGGGACTAAAAGGCTTAGAAGTTGGAGGAGCGAAAGTGTCTGAAAAACATGCTGGTTTCATTATTAACCAAGGGGGAGCAACTGCCACGGATATTATTGAACTGATGACCCAAGTTCAGACTATTGTTAAAGATAAGTTTGGAGTTTCCTTAGAGCCAGAAGTTAGAATAATAGGGGATTAAACAATTATGAAATATATAATGACTTATGATTTACATACTCATACAACATATTCTCATGGAAAGGGTAGAATTGAAGATAATGTAAAAGAGGCATATAAAAAAGGATTAAAAGGGGTGGCTATTTCGGATCATGGTAGAGATCATCATTTTTATGGGATTAAAGGCGATGATTTAAAAAAAATGAGAACAGAAATAGAAGAATTGAAGCCTAAATATCCTGAAATGGAAATATATCTTAGTGTTGAAGCAAATATTCATGACGGAGGAAACGGAACAGATATACGCAGAAAAGAAAAGGCTGACTGTGATTTTGCAATTGCAGGATATCATTATGGAACAAGTAACGGATTTTGTATTTCCAACTTTCTCTTTAACAAAGGGATATTTAAGACTGCTAAAAGAGAGGAAAAGCTAAAGAAGAGAAATACAGAAATGATAATAAGAGCTTTAGATAATAATGAAATAAAAGTACTTACTCATCCTGGGGATAAGGCTGTTGTTGACATATTGGAAGTGGCGAAAGCTTGTGAAAGAAACAATGTATTGATGGAAATAAGCTCTCATCATGATAATCTTACAGTAGATCAGTTGAAAATAGTAGCTGAGACGAAGGTTCTTTTTATTATCAGTAGTGATGCTCATAGACCAGAGCATGTAGGTACATTTGAGCCTGCATTAAAGAGAGTTTTTGAATCGGGAATTGATATGGAACGAGTGATTAATATCGAGGAAATTGAAGAAGAGGAAATTGAAGATACAAGGGCTGAAGGGGTGATAGATATTTCTCTTGATGAGGGAAATACTTTAAAAATGGACTCAATAGGCGTGGACAGCTATTTGGGAATAAAGGTAGAAGAAAATGGACAAATTTTTATAGAACAAACCGTAGTAAACAAGCTGGATAGACATGCGGGCGCGAACATTGCTTCGGAGATGGCAGTAGGAAAAGAAGCAAAAACAAATAAATTAGAGAAAAAAATTCAGCCTATTATTGGAGTACAAACTAGTATGGATCTAGGGTTTGAGATAAAAGAAAACATTGAAGAAGGTGTGAAAAAGGAGTAAATATGGAACTATTAATAGTTACAGGAATGTCCGGTGCTGGTAAAACTCAAGTTACTGAAACTCTAGAAGATTTAGGGTATTATTGTATTGATAATATGCCACCAACATTATTGCCAAAGTTTTTAGACCTAATAATGGCTACAGATAAAGAAGTATATAAATTCGCAGTTGTAATGGATGTTAGAAGTGATAAGCGTTTTGGCAGTCTAGAAAGAACTATAGATGAATTAAAGGATAGAGCTGTATCACATAAGATTATTTTTTTAGAAGCTACAGATGATGCTTTAATGAAAAGATTTGATGAAACAAAAAGGGCTTACCCTGTAACTAACAAGGCGGTTACATTGAATGATTTGAATAAAGAGAGACAATTATTAGAAGGATGTAGAAGTAAAGCAGACATAATAATTGATACTTCTAAGATGAAGGCGTACAAACTTAGAAACACTATAATTGCAATTTTAGAAAAAGGCGGGAATAAGAAAACCTTTATGGTAAACATTATGTCTTTTGGATTTAAGCATGGAATGCCCATTACGACGGACATGCTTTATGATGTGAGATTCTTCCCCAACCCTTATTATGAAACTAGTCTAAAAAATCACACCGGGAACAGTAAGAGGGTGCAAAATTTTGTAAAAAAAGCACCTGAATACGATGCTTTTTTTAAACATGTAACTGAAAATATTGAATTGATAATGCCTGCGTTTATGAGAGAGGGCAAGTATCATTTAAATGTTTCTTTCGGGTGTACTGGAGGAAAGCATAGATCAGTAACTTTGGCAAATGCTTTAGACGAGTATTTTAGAGATAAAGAAATAAATACCACATTAGACCATAGAGACATAAGGAAAAAATAATAGAACTGTGGTCCCTTGCACTAAAAACAAATTTATTTTTAGTGCAAAAGAAGAAAATAATAAAATTAGTTGGAAACTCATGATAATAGTATAAATAAACTGTTGATTTAATGTTTAAATATATTAAAATGATGCTATATGCAATTCGTTTATTTGAATGTATTGGCGAAATTTGTATTAATTGAAAGGAGAAGTAGATGGAAAAAGTAATTATAGCTGCGGCGATTTGTGGGGCAGAAGTAACAAAGGAACATAATCCTGCAGTACCATACACAATTGAAGAAATAGTTAGAGAAGCAAAAAGTGCCTATGATGCAGGGGCTGCAATTATTCACCTTCATGTTAGGGAAGATGATGGAACTCCAACCCAAAGTAAAGAAAGATTCCAAGCATGTGTTGATGCGATTTTAAAAGAGATGCCAGATGTAATAATTCAACCATCTACAGGGGGCGCTGTAGGAATGAGCGATTTAGAAAGACTTCAATCCACGGAAATAACTCCTACGCCAGAATTTGCGACTTTAGACTGCGGTACATGTAATTTTGGCGGAGATGAGGTCTTTGTAAATACAGATAATACAATTTTTAACTTTGCAAAGATAATGCAGGAAAGAGGCATTAAACCAGAACTTGAATGTTTTGATAAAGGAATGGTAGATATTGCGATGAAAGCATATAAGAAAGGCCTTTTAGACACACCTCTTCACTTTGATTTTGTACTAGGGGTGCAGATGACTGCAACAATCAGGGACTTAGCATTTTGCGTAGATAGTATTCCGCCAGGGTCAACATGGACAGGCACAGGAATAGGGAGAGCTGAGTTCGACATGGCTACTGCTTCTATTATTATGGGTGGCCATGTAAGAGTCGGATTTGAAGATAACCTGTATGTAGAAAAAGGTGTCTTGGCAAAGAGCAACGGAGAATTAGTTGAAAAAGTTGTTAAAATAGCGAAGCTTTTAGGGAGGGAAGTTGCAAGTCCTGATGAGGCAAGAGAAATACTAAGCATAAAAAAGAGATAAATTATATAAAAGAAAAAGAATGATAGATAGCTAGCCTAATTTTTAAAAAAGTTAGGCTAATTAATTAGCTGAAATTGATTTGGGCATTAACTGAAGAGGAGTGTATAATGGAATGTTTATCTCGAAAATTTAGCTAAGAAAAAAATAAGAGTTGGATTAAATAGTTTAAAAAACAATAAGGGAGGCGGAAATGTCATTTTCACTAGATACAAAAAATGAAATGGCTCATGATGTGACAGAAAAAAAATGTTGTATGCTTGCTGAAATTGCAGGCTTCCTTAGAATGAATGGGAGTATTGAATTAGTTGGCAGTGGAAAATTTGTAGTTATGGCTATTACCGATAATCCAGCAATAGCAAGGCATTTTAAGATGTTAATAAAAATGTATTTTGATGAGGATACAGTAACAGGAGTTAGGCAGGGTAATTCTCCCAAAAAGGGAAAGCTTTTTACTATGACAATTGGACCTGAAAATAGAAGTGAACCTATACTTAGAGAAACAGGTATATTAATGATTAAAGAAGGCTATAATTTTATTTCAGATGGAATTTATAGCGGATTAATTAGAAGTAAATGCTGTAGAAAGGCCTTCTTGAAGGGGGCTTTTTTAGGTGCAGGAACTATTACTAATCCTACAAAAGGATATCATTTTGAAATTAGCACAACTTCTGAAATTTTAGCAAATGATATAAAAAAACTACTTAACTCCTTTGAAGGAATTCTTAGTAAGGTAACAATGAGAAAAAAAGAATATGTGGTGTATATTAAAGACTCGGATCAGATAATAGACGTTTTGGCAATTATGGGAGCACACAACAAGGTTTTTGAGTATGAAAACATTAAAATTGAAAAAGAAATAAAAAACAAAGCAAATAGAATAAGTAATTGTGATAATGCAAATATAGACAAGGCAATTGCAGCAGGACAACGGCAACTTGAAGCTATTAGGAAAATTAGAGAGAATAGAGGACTTGGCAGCCTTCCGGACAAGCTAAAAGAGGTGGCAGAGATTAGGATTGAAAACCCTGAAGCATCTTTAACAGAAATTGGAGAGATGCTCGTTCCGCCTATCAAAAAGCCAGGTGTGAGTAAAAGGCTTAGTAAAATTGAAGAAATAAGCCAAAGTATTAAAAGTTGAACTTACAGAAAATGGTAGAATGAATTGAAATAGGTTTAATATGCTTCTTAAATTTGGAAAATAAGAGTTAGAGTGAGGAAGAATGTATAGTAGCTAACAAAAATAAGAATTTATACACTTCCCTTAATAAATAGAAATGCATACAGCTTTATTAAGGCTAGTATATGATTCAATACAAGTTAGCAAAATTAATATATGAAGAGGAGATAAGGTGGAAAAAGGACAAGAAATAAAACTAAAAATTGAGGATATAACTGATGCGGGCCAAGGCATGGGTAAAATTGATAACATGGTTGTGTTTGTAAATGGTGATTTAGTCTTAGGAGATATGGTAGAAGCAAAGGTTGTAAAGGTTAAAAAAAGCTTTTTGCAGGCAAATCTTGTTAATGTATGTACAGAGCAAAAATCTGAATATAGAGAAGAGTCATTTTGCCAATATGGCGGTATATGTGGAGGCTGCCTCTTTCATAATACTTCGTACTTTGGAGAACTAAAAGTTAAAGAAAAATGGGTTAAAGATAAACTTACTAGAATAGGAGGGTTAATTGAGCCGAAACTTAACCCTATTATTTCTTGTGAGAAAAGATTTAATTATAGAAATAAAGCAGTTGTTCAAATTAGAAATACTATGAATAAAAAGGGAGAAGGGAGTATAAAAATTGGATTCTTTAGAAAAAGATCTAAGGACATTGTTGACTGCAAAGTCTGTCGAATTCAAGAGGAGTCCGTTGATATAATTGCGGAAACCCTGAGAGGATTAGGGAGTGTTATTAGTAATCGGATAACTAGCGTTACAATTAAGACTTCTCTTGATAATAGCGGTGTGATGGTAGACTTTTATGTTGATGACTATAAAGCCAAAAGAAAGAAATCGGAAGAGGCAATAGGATTTTTAGGCAACCCCCAAATTGTGATTGATACATTGTTTGAGGCATTGGAAAAAGCTGAGTATACATTAGAGAGCGTATATGTAAATGGAGAAATATGCGCTGCTGGAAATCAAGTTTTGAAGGAAAGGGTAGGTCATTTAGACTGTGAAATATCACCACTTTCATTTTACCAGGTAAATACTACAATGGCAGAAGAACTGTTAGACTTAACCAAGAAATATGTAAACACAAGTAGAGAAGAGGAAAAGTCCTTGACAATTTTAGATCTATACTGTGGAGTGGGGACAGTAGGATTATATGTTTCAGGAAGAGAGGATGATTTATTTGGTATAGAAGTGCTTAAAGAAGCCGTTGTTAATGCAAATAGAAACGCCGTAATAAATGCAAATACAAAAGCTTTATTTTACTCTGGCAAAGCAGAGGAAATTTTGATGGGGATTGCTTTGGATGATGAAGAAAAGTTTGATAGTAGAATTGGGCAAGAAAATGCTAGGAAGATAAAAGCGGCTGAAGTAATAATCATAGATCCTCCAAGAACTGGTTGCCACAGTGAGCTTATAGAAGCAGTGGCAAGCACAAAATGCAAGGCCTTAGTTTATATATCCTGTGACCCAGGAACATTGGCAAGGGATATTAAAAGTTTCTGTGAGGAGGGGTTTGAGTTTGTAGAAGGGACACCTGTAGACATGTTTCCAGGGACTGGGAATGTTGAATGTGTTTGCTTATTGAAGAGATTTGAATAATATTTTAGAAATATAAAAATGACTAACAATGGTTTTCTGCCGTAAAGAATAAGTGAACAAGCGGTGCAGATACTTGTGATTGCCTTCGAAGAAACGCCTATAGGATTAATTAAACTGAAGAATATAGAGTACATTTTCTATTGAACTATAAATATAGCTTTAGTGATTTGCGTAAAATAGATGCGAATTACTAAAGTTTTATTTTTTTGTTTTTTCTAAAAAAGGCTATGAATTTCTAAGGAATTGTACTACAATGGGTTCAATAAAATACTTTGCAAGATACAAGTATCGTTGTAAAAGAAATCATCGTAGAGCAAGCATGAATTGAGTTAAGGTGTAATTGTTTAAGACAGGAGGTTTCGTAATGGGATTATTTTCAAAAGAAGAGTGTACTTTTTGTGGAGAAAAAGCAGGGGCATTAAGCAGAGAGAAACTGCAAGATGGAGAATTTATTTGCAAAGACTGTAAAGAGAATTGCAGTTTGTATTTTGACCCAGCTGATTATGACAAATCTGGTGTAGAAGATCATATGGAATATTTTAAAAAGCAAGGTGTCTTATATAATGCTGAGTTTGAAACTATACCTAAAGATGAGAAGGATGAGTATAAGTATCAATTTTCAGGCATTGTATTTGCGGATAGTATAGCAATGTTTGAGATTATAGACCCTAAAACTAAAAAGAAAAGTTGCAAAGAACTTTTCAGATATGATCAGATTGCTGACTATGAAAGATATAGCGAGGGTCAAGGGGAAGATGGAAAAGAGTATGGCGAAGTTGGAGTAGAAATTACAATGAGATGCAGTCACGGTATTGCAGGTGTTGGAATGAGGGATGAAGAAAAGGCAAGAGCGCATCCATATTTAGAAAAGGTTAAAATTCCAACCGAAAAAAATACAGATACTTTCTCGAGTGCATCAAGATTAATGAATAAACTAAATGAGATTTTCTTAAGAGAGTCTGATGATAAATCCTTTGCTCAAAACATAAAAGAAAGTTTTACTGGAACTGAAGAGGATAAAAGAAATGTTCAGCAAGGTAAAGATTTATTAAAAGCTTTTGGGAAATTTGCTAAGGCGGCAAAAGACGGTGAAGATCTAAAGGCTGCAGCAAAGGCAGGTTTTCAAGAATCTGTAATTGATAATCCCAATAATGCTTTAGGAAATCAAGTGATGCATAGAGAACTAGCTGATGCCGCTGAAAAAAGAGCTTGGGGCGAGTAACTTTATTGACTTATGTCTCTCTAAAAGGCATAAAAATAAAAGGCGAAAAATAAAGATTTGTATAGAATAGAAAATAAAAAATAATTCATGGTGGCTCGGAGTGCATAAATATGCGCTCCGAGCTACCATGCTTTACATATCAGCATATGTTACCTTGCCGCCTTTTATTGTAAGGGCCACCTGAATTTTGTGGATATTATAGCTATCTACTTGGAATGGGTTCTCTTTTAGAACTGTGAAGTCTGCATACTTTCCAACCTCAATGCTTCCTAGAACTTTTTCTTTTCGAATTTGATAAGCGGCATTCACTGTGTAGCCATCGATTATTTCTTCAATGCTCATGGCTTGATCATAAGGTTTAGCCTTGATTGCATTTGGCTCACCAACTAATTGTCTGGTAACAGCAGTCTCCATAGAAATCATTGGGTGTGCACCTCGTTCGTCCACTGGGAAATCGCTACCTAGTGAAACTCTTGCTCCTGAATCAATAAGTTTTTTCATAGGATAAAAATAATCTATTCTATCTCCTAGCAGTTCTCGGCCATCTTCTGTTCCGTAATGCCAGCAACCCGTTGTGTTGGCAATTACATTATACTTTGAGAACAATGGAATGTCGCAGTCTCGCACAAGTACGGTATGCGCATTGGTTATTCGAGTATCGTTACAATTTGCATTTCGAACGTCTTTAGCTGCATCTAGTGTGGCTTTAATGGACCTGTCTCCAATTGCATGTATATAAATATCGAAACCTAAAGATGCAGCATTAACACAGAGCTTGGAAAGGGTCTCGCCTTCAAGCATAGGTTCTACTATAGAGCCGTCATGGCAATAAGGTTCCATCGTGCTTGCGGTAGCACTTTCAAAGGTCCCATCATTTATAATTTTGAGAGTATTAAATTCAAGAGAATCTTCAACATTAAACTTCTTGTGCAATTTTTTAAGATTAGAAAGGGAATCTTCTACCTCTTCATTAGTGCTTATAAATTCACAACCAAAGACTCTATGAGAAAGAGCTCCAGATAAAGCCATTTCATGTAGAATAGGGAAGCCTTGTTCTGCCATGGTAGGCATTGCTCCACAATCGGCAATAGAGGTTATTCCAAGTTCGGATAAATAAGCCAATGTTTTTTCTATCCAACCTTTAACTTCTTCATTTTTAAAGAATTCGATTCTATCGAAAAGCATATATATGCAGCCAGTTTCAGCAAATCTTCCTGTAGGTTCTCCATCGTCATATCGATGAAAGAAGTGAAAACCAGGGATTGGATCCTTAGTAGCTTTAGTTATCTCTGCAATTTCTAGAGCCTTTGAATTACAAAAACCTTCATGGCCGCCAGAACTTAATATGAGGACTGGTTTATCGCTACAAATTTCATCAAGCATTTCTTTGGTTGGCCCCAAATCTCCAAAATACCACTCGCCGTATCCTTGTCCAAAATATGAGGTTTTATTAGGGTTATTTTCAATGTGAGATTTGATTTCTGCAAGAACTTCGTCTTCTTCCATTTCGGCGTCAATTAGAATTCCAGAGGTCATATAAGCAGCAAGCATGATATGTGCATGGGCGTCAATGAATCCGGGGAACATAAAAGTTCCTTTTAAATCTATAACTTCAGGATCTTTGCAAAAGTTTTTTGCATCTTCTTCGCTTCCTACAAACATGATTTTATCATCGAAAGTAACAACAGCATCAGCCCATAAGTCTTGTTTGCCTAGATAAACTTTGCCATTTTTGTATAATTTGAGATTACTATTATCTTCAGAGATTATTATTTTTTTACAGCTCATTATACCCTCCGTAATTTTAAATTAATTGACTAAATATGATAATTAATTATATATCAACTTAATTATTATTTATATACTTTTTTTGCGCTATTTTATGAGCTGTGGTATGATTTTTACAGAATTATAGAAGTTATCGAAGGAACAAAATGTTATAGAGTGAAAATATTTTTCTGAAATTTTAATTCGAAATCTTTAAAAACTCTCCCAGCCTATTAAAGTAACGGCGCTGGGAGAGTTTTTGGTTTATTTTAATTTTTTTGAAAGCATCAACAGCTAATTATAATCGATGCTAATGAGCTAGCGTACGGGCATGATTAGGCCACGCGATGATTTCAAGCCGATACGGAGATGATTGAGTGTAAGATATTTTAATTATTTAATCTCCAGCTGAAAGCCTGAAATGGAAACCGCCACTTTGAGAAGTGGCGACCATAATACTGTAGTTATGCTAAGTCTCCTGCTGCTTTTATTTTAACTCTATTGGTATTTCCTGGATAATAAGCCAAAGGAATGTCCTCGATGTCAATAATTTCCACAGTACTTTCTATAGCTCCTGCTGAAACAGCAAGGTTAATAGCTTCCTTCTTCGCAATCTCTAAAGCTTCTTCACGTGGGGTGTCATCATAGTTTATTAGTTGCTCATATGTTCCGGACACTTTTGAGATAGCAGAACCTATGGCATTTGCACATCCAAAATGATTTGGTTTTTCTACAATGCTTGCGCCCTCTAGTTTTGTCGGAAGTATTACAGATCCTCCACCAACTAGAATTACCTCTGCATCGGCATTAGAAATCTTCATAGAATCTAACGCATCTTCTGTCATTTCAACCATAACTTTCATAGCTTTTTTTGCAAAGATCTCTTCTATATGTGCAACTTTATTTGAGTCGCCTAGATTAGCCATTCCAAGCCTAACTGCTATATCTGTAGTTGTCATAGTTGAACCACCAAAGATTAATGCTTCTTCCGTTA
>CAYJGT010000024.1:0-20295 GCA_964370035.1 uncultured Oscillospiraceae bacterium | reverse complement strand
GAAATCCTCCAAAGATATTAATCGCAGCAATTACCATAGCTATAAAAGAAAGTACGAGAACGACTATATTGTCTGATCCCATTAGCAGTATGGCTCCTAATATAATGATCCCCGATATGGCATTTGTAACAGACATTAATGGTGTATGTAGTGCATGTGTTACATTAGTAATAACATAGAATCCTACAACTACTGCAAGTTCAAATACAATAAAGTGATCCTTTATTGAAGCTGGCGCAGCTAGAATAAGCGCTATTCCTACTAAAGCAGCCAATGCTTTCCACCAATGTTTTTGGAATGCTGATTTTTCAACTTCTTTCTCAGGTTCAGCTACTTTAGCTTCTTCCGCAGGTGCAGCTGATACTTTAACAGGTGGCGGAGGCCAAGTGTTGTTTCCTTCTAATGTAACCGTTACTCCTCGAACAATTTCATCTTCTTGATTTAATACTATTTTTCCATCTTTTTCTGGAGTTGTTAATTTGAAAAAGTTAACAACATTTTGTCCATAAAGTTGTGAAGACTGTCCTGGTAATCGGCCTGGTAAATCATTAAAGCCTATGATTGTAACTCCATTTTCTGTTTTAACAATCTCTCCTGATTTTGTGAGAGCACAGTTACTTCCAAGTTCATTTGCACCAATATCCACTATAACAGATCCCGGTTTCATTTCTGCAACGGCTTCTTCAGTAATTAGTAATGGTGAAGGACGACCTGGAATTTGAGCAGTGGTAATTACAATATCACTCTTTGCAGCCTGCTCTTTATATACTTCCAAAACAAGTTTTTGTTGGTCATCGCTCATTTCTTTTGCATAGCCGTCAGAAGATTCTTGTTTTACTGGAATTTCAACAAAGGTTCCTCCCAATGATTCGACTTGATCCGCAACTTCCGCTCTTACGTCAGTAGCTGATACTATTGCTCCCATCGAGTTAGCTGTACCAATAGCAGAAAGTCCCGCAACACCAACTCCAATAATATAAACTTTAGCTGGTGGTACTTTTCCTGCTGCAGTAACCTGTCCTGTGAATAAACGACCGAAGGCACTAGCAGCTTCTATTACAGCACGATAACCACTAATATTAGCCATTGAAGAACGAACATCTAATGCTTGAGCTCTAGAAATTCTAGGAACTGCATCCATTGCTAAGGCTGTAATTCCCATTTTTTCAAATTCTTTAACATGATCACTATTTGCTCCAGGATTAATTCTAGTAATTAGAACAGCTCCTTTTTTTATTAATTTTAATTCGGAGCTTGGCGGTGTATCCAAGCACACTACAATATCTGCTCCCCAAGCTGTAGCCTGGTCAACAATTCTCGCACCAGCCGCTTCATATTGATTATCAAAAAAACTAGCTTCAACTCCAGCATTTTTTTCAACTACTACATCATAGCCTAATTTAATAAGCTTTGTGATAGTGTCTGGCGAACTAGCTACTAAAGTTTGATCAACAAAGGGCTCCTTAGGTATACCTATTTGCATAATATCTCCTTTCATTGTAATAATAAAATAATTCTATGAGACTAAGTATAACACACGAAGTTAGTTTTAGCTAACTATTTTCGTTTTGTTTTTTATGTTTTCGGAAAATTCTTACAATTTCAAATTTATCATTAAAAATTTGCACGTTATTTATTCGGTATTTTCACAAATCAAGCACTTTAAGACAAAAACCATACAAGACCTTTATATTAGAGGAAGTCTAATATAAAAAGTCAAATCTCAGCCCTTTGGCAGAGCTAAACATAAGTTATTTTATCAATGCTTTGCCATCGCTAAATGCATTTCCAACTTTTTCTCCAACTTGCAGATAGTTGTTAGTCATTAACTCAACAACTACTGGCTTTAGTTTTTCTGAAGATACATCCCCATTCTCATCTAATATGCTTTCATCTGCACTTACATTGACAATTTTTCCAAAAATCAAATCTTTTTCTTCATCAATACTCTCTAATTCACACTCAATGGTTAGCGGTAGCTCTGTAATTATAGGCGCATTTACAAATTCAGATTTAACATCATGGAAACCTGCTTTTGTGAATTTATCTTCCACATCATTCCCCGAAACAATTCCTACATAGTCGCAAGATATTACATTATCGACATTTCCAATGCTTAGTGTAAATGCTTTTTGGCCTCTAATGTTTTTAGCTGTTTTATGGGTTGAAGTGATACAAAGTAGCACTTTGTTCATTTCAAAATGTACTCCCCAGGCAGCGTTCATTGCATTTGGTTTGCCTTTTTCATCGTAGGTTCCAACAATTAACACAAGTTGTGGGTATAATGCTGGTTTTGGTCCAAAATTCTTTCTCATAGTTCTTTCTCCTTTTTCTTGTTTTTTTATACTATCTCACAATTAAAGTTCCTCTATATCAAACATATGCACTAGTCAACTTATATTGTACTAGTTACCTTCCTCAAAAAAACAAATCATTAAAGTTAATTTATGTAATTCCAAAACAATTTATTCATCAAAAAGTTTTCTTCGCTTTGTCGAAAGTCTAAACATTTCTTTCATACCTTCAACATTTTCGTCATCGATATTGTTTCTTAATTCTTGAAGATTTTCAATAAAAACATCAATTTCATCACAAAGAATTTTTTTGTTCCATAGAAATAATTCACTCCAAAGGTTTTCATCTATTTTTGCAATCCTTGTCAAATCCTTAAAACTATCTCCACTATATTTTTCTAAACTCTCATCACTATTTGCCGTCATCAAACTTACGGCTATAGCATGTGTAAGTTGACTTAAGTATCCTATCATACGATCATGTTCTAAGGCAGTTAGTTTAGAAACACTTGTAAAACCAAGGGTATAGGCAATTTTTCGAATAGTTTCCTCTCCTCTTTGTGTATTTTTTTCTGTTGGGACAAGAATGATATTAGCATCTCTAAATATGGAAGAGTCTGCGTTCCTTACGCCTAAAGACTCTTTGCCTCTCATGGGATGAGAAGAATAAAACTCAATCTCATATGGTTCAAGTGCCCTTTGCACCTCTTCTACTATTCCATGTTTTACCCCACAAACATCTGTTATAATCGCTTTTTTATTTATAAGATGTCCATTTTCATTTATCCATTGAATTAAAGCATTTGGATATAAGCATAAAATTATTATATCGCTTTTCTTTAGGTAATCTTCATAGTCGTCTATTGACCCCTCAGAGATATATCCATTTTCTAATGCAAAGTCAATGCTCTCTTGAAGTATATCTATACCATAAACAACGTTACCTGCTTTCTTTAATCCCATGGCATAACTACCACCCAAAATTCCAACTCCAACTACTGTTATAATTTTATTTTTCATTCACATTTCCTCTACATAAACAAATCTCTTAATAAGTCTGCCCTGAACACTTACTTCTTCATTCCACATACTTGCAGGTCTTACCCAAACCCCCTGTTCACCGTAAAGAGCACGATAAACTACCATATCTTCCAAAGTTTCAGAGTGTTTACTTAAATATAATAATTCATATTTATTTCCTTTATAGTGCTGATATATCCCTTTTTTAAAATTTTCCACAATAAAGCCTTTCTTTTATTTTTTCAATCACTATGCTTCATTATAACAAATTTTCCTTGCCTTTCTAGTAATTTTTTACAATAAAATTTTTCTTTCTTCCTACATTCTCCTTAGCTCAAATTGGTTATTCTTCAAATTATTTTGTCGTGTCTATTTTTCATTTGCAAATTATGTAACATAGTATATATACTTATTCTAACTAATTTCCCCCTTAATATAACACTATATTTTAACTTAATATTATTATTATGCTATACTAAAAAGAAAGTATATAAAGATGTTAGTCACCTAGGAGTATACCATGATAATAATTATTTCCCCCGCAAAGAAAATGAATGTGAATAACCACCTTTTCTTACATAGAAACCTACCTGCTCATTTAGATTTTACACAAACTATATTGAACCAATTGCAGAACATGTCACCAGAAGAACTACAATCACTTTGGAAGTGCAATGATTCTATAGCTAGATTAAATCTAGACAGAGTTAATAATATGGATTTGAAGAATAATCTATCCCCTGCCATCTTTTCTTACGAAGGGATACAATATCAATATATGGGTGCCGAAGTTTTTGAGGTGCCTCATTTAGAGTACATTGAAAATCATCTAAGAATACTATCCGCTTTTTATGGGGTTTTAAGACCTTTCGATGGGGTTGTTCCATATAGACTTGAGATGCAAACAAAGCTATCTGTAAACAAAAGTACCAATCTTTACGATTATTGGGGAGATAGCCTAGCAAAGTCTTTAGAAGTTGAAAGCAATCTTATTATTAATTTAGCTTCAAAAGAATATAGTAACGCTATATTAAAACACTTAAATCCTACAACAACTTTTTTAACCATTTCTTTTGGTCAATTAATCGATGGCAAAGTAAAAGAAAAGGGAACTATGTGCAAAATGGCTAGAGGCCAAATGGTAAGATGGCTAGCTGAAAATAATATTACTGAGTCTGAATCAATTAAGGAATTTTCTGAACTTGGTTATAGTTTTAACCCTGGGCTTTCTACGAATGAAAATTATATATTTATAAAATAGTATGTAATTAATATATTATTTTACATTTTATAATCTCACGTTTAGCGAAACCATAAAATAATAATCACCACTTTTTTCGAAGTAACAATCACAAAAATATAGCTAGATGCTTTTTCATCTCGTTTTTTATTATTTTGTTTCTTCACAAATCCTTCACCAAAACTTCTTTTCCCCTCCTGTTGAAAACTATTAATTTACGGGTATTAATTATTCATAAGTAAATAATTTTCTATAAAAGGAGGTGCATGTAGTGAATACAACGACTAGCAAAAAATCAAAAATAATTTATTCAAGTATAGCTGCAGTTATTTTTTTAGGGATATTGGCCGTACTTTTATTAACAAGTAGTGAGGTGAGTTCAGATATGCGTAAGAGTAATACTATAGTCTATGCTAATGAAGTTGATATAGATGCTCTAATTAAAGAAAAAAATCTAAATACAATTTATTTGGCAGGAGGATGCTTTTGGGGTGTAGAAGAATATATGTCAAGACTTGCTGGCATATATGATGTTTCTTCTGGTTACGCTAACGGAAAGACTGAGAATCCAACATATGAAGAAGTAATTTATGATGATACTGGCCATGCTGAAACTGTTAAAGTAGTTTATGATCCTAAACAAATTACCCTAGAAGAAATCTTAACTGCATTTTTCAGGGTAATTGACCCTACTAGCTTAAATAAACAAGGAAATGATGTTGGAACCCAATATAGGACAGGTATCTACTACACAAATGATAATGAGAAGCCAATTGTCAATGACGCATTATCAAAACTTCAGCTAGAATATGATAACCAACTAGTTGTGGAGGCTCTTCCTTTATCAAACTTTTATACTGCAGAAGACTACCATCAAGACTATTTATCACAAAATAAAAACGGATACTGTCATATTAATTTAGAATTGGCAACTGAAGGCGTTTTCATAAACAAAAACGACTACCCGAGTCCTCCTATTGAAGAAATTAAATCAACTCTTACTGACCTTCAATATGATGTAACCCAAAACAACGGAACCGAACAATCATTTAGCAGTGAATTAAATGATAATTACAAAGTAGGAATTTATGTAGATATACTAACTGGGGAGCCTTTATTCTTATCTACGGATAAGTATGACTCAGGTACGGGCTGGCCAAGTTTCACTAAACCAATTTCTTCTGATGTTATCGTTGAAGATACTGAAGGTGCTAGCCTATTTAGCGGGACAGAAATAAAAAGCCGTTCTGGTTTAAATCACCTAGGTCATTATTTCACTGATGGTCCTACTGAGGAAGGTGGCCTTAGATATTGTATCAACGGTGCCTCTTTAAGGTTTATTCCATTTGAATCTATGGTTCAAGAAGGATATGCTTATCTACAACATTTGATTATCGAAGATGATTCAATTACTTATAAAGTAAAGTAATAAAAGTAAATATTAGCAATAAAAGAATTTCAAAATAAATAAATTGCACGCTTTTATTTTGGTATTAATTGCAAAATTAGGGTATAATTGTAATAAACATATTATATGTTAAAAACTCATACTGCATGTAGTGTATTTACATAATTTACCGAATTAAGGGTTTAGATTTAATTCAAAAATAAATACAAACAAATTGATAAAAATAATTGATTGGGGGTAGTTTATATGAAATATTCTTACGACATAGCTATTCTTGGAGCTGGCAGTGGTGGTTTAGTAGTGGCTTCAGCTGCTGCAGGAATGGGCGCAAGGGTTCTCCTAGTAGAAAACAATAAAATGGGTGGCGACTGTCTAAATTATGGTTGTGTGCCAAGCAAAACATTTTTAAAATCTACACATCTAGCCAAATCACAAAAGAACTCCCACAGATACGGTTTAGAAAGTACAGGCTTTCAAGTTTCAATAAAGTCAATAATGGATAGGGTTCGTAGTGTAATTAAAGAAATTGAACCACACGACTCTAAAGAGCGATTTGAGGCTTTAGGAGTAGATGTTGTATTTGGAAACGGTAGAGTATCATCCCAAAATAGTTTAATTGTAGACGGAAAAGAATATACCACAAAGCGTATTGTAATTGCTACTGGTTCTACTGCAGCAGTCAGACCAATTACAGGGCTAGATCAAGTGCCTTTTTACACTAATGAAACTATTTTTGATTTAGATTATTTGCCAAAGAACCTTGTAGTTTTAGGAGGAGGTCCTATTGGATTAGAGTTAGGCCAAGGTTTTTCTAATCTTGGTTCCGATGTTTCAATTATTGACCGCTCTACATCTTTATTTTCAAAGGATGAACCAGAGGTTGCTCCTATCTTAGAAAAAGTATTAACTGAAGATGGTGTGAATCTCTATTTGAAATCCGAAATATTGGAAGTAACTAACAATGAAGTAATTATAACTCAATATGGTAAAGAAAAAATTATACCTTTTGACACCTTACTAGTTTCTTTAGGTCGCGTCCCAAATACATCTAATCTTGGTTTAGAAGATGTAGGTGTAAAACTAGATAAGAAAGGCTTTATAATTACTGATAAAAAATTAAGAACAAATGTAAAGTCCATTTACGCTTGTGGAGATGTTACTGGAGGGCATCTTTTTACCCACTCTGCCTCTTATGAAGCAGGTATTGTAGTAAGAAATGCCTTAATTGGGCCTTTTTCAAATAAAGCTAATTATCACATGGCCTGGACCACCTATACCTCCCCTGGTGTTGCTCATGTAGGATGCTTAGAAGCTGAAGCAAAAAAAGATGGTATCTTTGGCAATTCCCTTATGCTTGGCATTGCTGCAAATGATAGATCAAAAGCAGAAGATGATAGAGATGGTTTCGTAAAAGTAGTATTAGATAAAAAGAGAAGGTTAATTGGCGCTACTATAGTTAGTGAAGTTGCAGGAGAAATGCTTCCTATATTCTCATTAATGGTTACTCAAAAGCAAAAGCTTTCTAAAGTCATGTCAATAATTTACCAGTACCCTATTCAAGGAGAGATTCTAAAATCTCTTGCACTAATGGACTTTAAAGCTTCAGTCAAACCTTGGCAAACTAATTTGATTAGGAAAATAGTTAGAAGATAGATTGTATGATTTTTTGTAAGTTATTAATGTGAAAAGGAAAGCCTAATTAGAGTCATAGCTTTTTTACAAGAACAGAAAGTGATGGTGAGCCAATGAAAAAAAGTATGTTAATTAAAATTGCAATCATTTTATGTATATTAATTATTCTCTTTATTTTTAGAGATTATATTAATTTGGACACTTTTTTAGGCCTTATTGAAACTATTAGAGAAAATCCTTTTGCACCTTTAATATTTGTTTGCATCTATGCTTTAGCAGTAACTATAGCTATTCCTGCATCAGCCTTTACATTACTTGCAGGATCAATCTTTGGCTTTTGGTGGGGTTTAGTTCTGACTGTAATTGCTTCAAACCTAGGTTGCCATCTATCCTATTGGGTTGCTAAAATTTTAGGGAAAGATGCTATTATGAAATTAGTGAAAAAAGGGTCATTCATAGATAGTGCTACTGAAAAAGCTACAAAAAACGGATTTATCTTTATGATGTACGCAAGACTCATTCCCCTCTTTCCTTTTGTTGCTGTCAACTATTTATCAGGGATACTGGGGATTAAATATATTCACTATACCATTGCTACGCTTTTAGGAATGCTACCAGGAACCTGCGTCTATGTTTATTTAGGTTACAGTGCCACCAACATTAAAGATAATCCTTTAGGTTTAGTTGTTTCTATATCAGTACTAATTTTATTTACTGTAGTTGTTACAATAGTTGGCAAAAGAAAAAGTAGTAAAGAAAATCATAGTGATTCAGAAAAATAATATAACTCCTACAAATATTTTTCTTCAAACTCTTCCAAAGGCATAGGCTTCTCTAACATAGGCCTCTGGGAATTTTCTGTTTTATTAAACTTAATAAATTCTTCCCTACTATTAAACTCAATACCTTCAGCAATCACCTTCATTCCTAAGCCGCTAGCCATATCAACTATCCTAGCAGTAACAACCTCCCCCCTATTTTCTTTATTTTTTATGATAAAGCTTTCATCAAGCTTAAGTATATCTACTTTAAAATCTTTTAACATTCCTAGAGAAGAATCACCTGCCCCAAAATCATTGAGTAATACGGTGAATCCAGCTTTCTTTAAATTTTTAAGTTGCATTACAAAATTCGAAACATTTTTAACTGCAGTAGACTCTGTTATTTCAATTTCAATATATTTTCTAATTTCACCAAATTCATCACAAACTTTAATTAATTTCAAAAAATAGCATTAGCCTTTATCTTGCTAATACTACTTTTTTTAAAAAATTATTTTTTTTGAATATATTTTTATTGTATATGTACCTTTTCGTTATTTTTACTCATAATTTTGTGTTGGCTCTTCTCCCAAATACTCGCTCATTACATTTCTATATTCTTCTGCTTCATCAATGGTCAATTCATGGGTTAACCTTAAAATTACAGTAGAGTATTTATATATATATTGTTTCAATCCAAATGCCCCCATAGAAGGATCATCAAAAGCTAATAAGTATTCATGTCTAGCATTACAGTCTTCTTTCGTTTCAAAATATTCGAAAGTGCCACCCTCTAAATTGTCTTCTAGAATTTGCTCACATCTAGAATCTGAAAAGCTTGCTTTTCCAATATACTGTTCAGGTCTTCCAAGGTTTTCATTTGGATCAGTATCTTCATCATAAATAATTGTTTTGTCCATTGTAGACACGTTAGAAAGCGCACTTAATAAAGCATCTGAGGAAATTTCCACCTCTTTTTCTGGTTCGCCACAAGCAGTTAATGAAAATGCTAATGTAAGTGATAGTAACAATAATAATATTTTTTTCATAATTTTTATTTGTAGGGACTACCCCTACTCTCCTTTCTCTTTTACATAATTGATAAATGAGTTCATTAAGTCAAACTCATTTATCAATTTAACACCATTTAACTATTCCTTAAAAATCTAATAAGTATCCATACTAGCCATATTCCTCCAGTAAGAAAGACTAAAATAAAATCTATGATCAGCCCAAAGGTTCCTCTTTTTTTCATGTTTTTCTCCTATTTAATTTGCAATACTATTCTATGCGTTGACAAGATATGTGAATTCTCTTTTGGAACTGAGTTTTCTCCCTTTCCTTAGGCCTCTTTACATTACTTTTATGAAATTACTCTATCCTATTTTTTGATGATCTCTTCATTAGTGCGATTTTGGTTACTACACTTTTTCATAAGCTAGTTAACAATATTTAGTATGCTATGAAATCTTCAACTTCTGGTGAATTTGTTGTTCCTCCAACAGTGACATCTAAAATCCCTTTCACTTCTTCACCAAAGGCATTAGTTACAGTTATATCCACTTTGTAAATCCACTTTCCATCAGAGGTTTGCTCTGCATTGTACAAGCCTTTAATCCAATGTGCTTTAAATCCATATGGATATTCATTGTTCCCATACGAATCTACCGCTCTTCTTGCAGTTTGATCCTCTAGAATTCCCGACTTATCTGTTGCTGCAACCTCATCATCATCTCTATCCTCTAATATTAATGATTCCGGAACAGTCAAAAATGATCCATAGTTAGAATTCAAATCAGTATTAAGATCTGACATTTCCATATGATACCCTTCCAATGCTCCTGGGTTTGCCTTTTTACCACTAATATTTGTAACTTGATATTCTGCTCCAACTTTTGTTACATCTAAGCTTGCTTCCCCTTCCGCTCCAGATGAAAAGAATTCTAATCTTAATCCTACTACATGCCAAGTATCATCATCTTTAGCCGACCATTTACCCCAATCTATTACCTCAATAAAATAATCTTTCAAGTTTCCCGATGCCTCTGAGTAGCTATGGAATTTTGAAGTGTCATAAGAATTACCATCTGCTGTAAAAACGTCCAAAGCATAACCATTAGTAATAGCAACCACAGCTGCTCTTTTGGCGTACTCTACAGGGAAATTTTCTTCTAATGCAGTTGCTGCAAGTTCTTCTTGGCTTACTTTTTCTTCACCCTTTGCTGGAGTATCTACCTTTTTTGCTACTTTTTCTTCTTCATCATCTTCTAGCAGAATGCTAGTAATCACTCCCCCTATCACTAGAACAAAGATGAGAGTGATTGTCCACCAATATTTTTTTATCCACTTTACACCGTGAAGCTTATTATATTTTATAATTTTCTCCGTCACTGTTTTGGGGAGTTTAAAAGATTTCTCATTTTCTACAGATCTACCATGATAAAAATTCAAATTCTTTTTTTCATCTTCTTTCATACTATCAGATTTACTAGCATCAGTTTCAACAAATTCTTTAGTAGTATTATCTATTTCTTCTAAATCTTTTTCCTTTTCCTCTTCAAAGGTATATTCATTAACATGTGATTTTTTATCTACATTTTTTGGTTTTCTTTCCGAATTATTAATCTTTTCTTTTTGTTTTTCTAAAAAGCCTAATGCCCCATCTACTGCATTTTTTTTCACTTTATTAAGAGCATCATTGATTTCTTTATTTTGTTGCAGCCTGTATTGTTCCTTAGCTACTTTTGTATTAAACCTCTCCCCACAATATTGACAAAAAGCCTCTTCCTTATCCCCCCTAAGGTTATTCTTCGCTTTACATTCTGGACAAATTGCGGGTAAAGTAATATTTTTTTTTATTTTCTCTAGCATATTTCCTCTACTTTCTATATTTTATCAAGATATAAAACCATCACTTATAATTAGTATTATCCTTCTAATTTTCTAGTTTTATATCTGCTAATTAATATTGAAAACTATCAATTGTCCAAATATATCAACAGACTTCTACTATTTATATCCATATGCTGCATTACTTGTTCTGAATGATATAATTTATCATCTTATTTCGCCCGCCATATGATGAGCTTTGAGCATACTCAACTCTTCTTTAAGCTCAAATACACTTTGATACCTATTTTGAGCTTCTATTTTTGTAGAGTTGTTAATTATTTCCTCAACTCTCTTTTCTAGAATTTTTTCTTCACTCTCTTTTCGCCGTTCTATATTTTTAGAATTTTTACAATCACCTTTAGCTACAGATTGAAACTTTTCTAATCCAACTAAAGCTTCTAACGTTTTTCCAATTGCGTAAATATCTACTCTTTCATCAAACCTTTCCTTACTAAACTGTTCTGGGGCGGCATACTTAACAGTTCCAAAAGAACTATGCTGGCCTTCAATATTACTTGTTTCTGAAAGCTCTCTTACAGTGTTAATATCAATAATTTTTATAATATTATCTGTTGTCAACATTATGTTGCTTGGTTTTATATCACAATGAATTAATTTGGGAGTTTCACTATGAAGAGAATGTATTATTTCACATACATCTATTGTGTATTTTACTCCTGTCAACTTATCAATTGGCCCCTCTTCATTATAGATTGCCTCTAAAGTCTTTCCATGTATATATTCTTCAATTACTACTAACTCGCCATTCCAATCTGCGACGTAGTGAATCTTTGGAAGGCCTTTAATTTGAAGTTTTTTTAATCTTCTGATTACCTCTTCATCAAATAAATGAAGAATTTTCTTAACTCTTATCTCTCCACTTTCCCTATGCCTAACTAATTTCACTCTTCCATTCTCATCTAGGTTACATAATTCCTCATATTGAGAAATCTCAAATCTATTCTTAATATCAATTAAATATGTTTCTTTGTTCATATTTTTATACTAGCACTAATATTTTTCTGTTTCGTTCGCTATGTAGCGGACTTTTCTACCATAGAAGCAAAGTAGTAAATAGGTTTGAATTATAATACTTGTAGACAAATTTACATGAAATAAATTTCAATATTTTCAATGCTTTTTAATTTCTTAGCTTTTAACTATTTTAAAATCTCTTGAATACACACTTTCTAAAAGCAATATGCTAAGATTTTTAAACATCGGCCAATTCTAACACTACATAAATAAAAACTCTATTTTACTCAGAAAATCTGAATAGAATAGAGTTTATAACTTTAAAATTAACGCCTACTAGTTTTAAATTAATAAATAGTTTTCCTAATATTATACTTGAAGTTCTATATCAATAAAGCTGATCTTTATCATTAAATCTGCTTTATTTAGCTAAAATCTTTGTAATGTAATAATCAATAACACTGAAGTTAATAAAGACTATAAGTATAACGAAATTTTCTTTATTTTTTTTCAAAATTATTAATCATCGACATTAAGGTTTTTCGAAAGCTATCTTTCTCTTCATTACTAATATTTATATATTGTCTTTCATAAAGGTCTTTAGATATTATAACAATTTCATCTGCCAGTTTCTTCCCCTTAGCTGTAATTCTAACATATGTCACCCTTTTATCCATTTCATCTTTTACGGTTTCTGCATAGCCATATTTCACTAATTTGGATACCAAAGCAGTAACTGTTTGAGGAGATTTCTGTATTCTTTCAGATAGATACCCCATAGTTACAGATTCTTTTGAATCTAGAGCTAAAATAATAGCTCCATGGGAAGTTGATAATCCTTCAGAGCAGCTTTTTTTAAGTTCTTCATAAATCATTTCATTCATAAGGTAATTTAATTTTGCTATTAAAGTCAATGTATTATCCATAATCATTGCCCCCTAACATTCCACTCAAGAAGTTTGCCTAAAAACTTTTTTAGTTCTTCACTCTTTGGGTTAGAGAAAACATCTTCGCTATTTCCATATTCCAAAAGCTTTCCATCATAAAGAAAGGCTACCTTTTCACAAGCATGTCGTGCAAAGCCCATTTCATGTGTAACAATAATGAACCTAGTTCCTTCATTTTTTAGTTCATTTACCATATCCAAAACATCAGTCGTATACTCAGGATCTAAGGCAGAAGTTGGTTCATCTAACAAAATAAATCTAGGTTTTGCTGAAATAGCTCTGCTTATTGATACTCTCTGCTGTTGCCCTCCTGAAAGTTGAGCTGGTTTTTTATGCATGTCTTCTTTTAAGCCAAATTTTTCAAGAATTTCTGTTCCTCGTTTATAAGCATCTTCCTTTGAGTAATTATGAACCTTTATCAATGGAACTGTAATATTCTGCAATGCGGACAAATGGGATAAAAGCCCATTTTGCTGAAATACAAATCCTATATTCTTTCTATACTCATATAAATCATCATGTGTAATTTGATTATTATTAATAGAAAAGGCTCCGCTACTTTGTTCTAACAATCCCCCCAATATTCTAAGTAAGGTAGACTTCCCACCCCCTGAGGGGCCTATGATTGCAAGAGTTTCTATTTCATCTTCAAAGGTAATTCCATTAAGTACCAGTCTATCATCTTCAAATTTTTTAGTTATATTCTTTAAATTAATCAACATAATTAAACCTCTTTTCTAGCCTTTGGCTTATATATGTTAATGGTAATGTCATTATTAAATAAAGTAGCCCTAAAAGCAAATATGCTTCAAAGAACTTATAATTTGTTGCTGTAATCTCCCTCATAGTCTGTGTTAACTCAATTATCGCTATAATTGATAACAGGGATGAATCCTTAATTATTGATGCAAATTGCCCAGTTAATGGAGGCATTGTTCTTGCTACTAGCTGTGGAAGTATTACATTAAAAAAGGTTTGATTCTTTGAAAATCCTACTGCCTTTGCAACCTCTAGCTGGGACTTATCAATAGAAATTAGGCTTCCCCTAATAATTTCTGCTATATAGGCCCCTTCAAATATGGCTAAAATTATCACCCCAACTAAAATTCTATTTTCTATACCTAATGCTGTTCCTATGATGTAATAGAATAAATAGATTTGAGAAATCAATGGGGTACCTCTAATTAGGGTTACATAAATATCACTAAAAGCTTTAATTATTATTATTTTTGAATTTCTTCCGAAAGCTGCTAATATACCTATAATCAGACTACATATTAGACTAAGTATGCTAATCTGAATGGTCATAATGAATCCATCTCCAATTCTATCTTTATATTCTAATAAAGATGGGAAGTCTAATTGGATTCCAATCATATTTAGAGAAAGAATAAAGATTCCGCAAAGAATCAGCATAGCTATAATATAGTTAACTAATAAGGTTGGCTCTTTAATCTTTCCATCACTGACAAAAAATCTTTTCATATATCTCCTAGTCTAGGTCAAAAAACCATTTAAATCCTAATTTATCGAACTCTTCCTTCTCTTTTTCTAAATGTTTTTCTGACAACTGATCAAATCCACCATCTTCATTATACTCTTTGATGAAAGCATTAATTTCTTCTAGCAGTTCTGTATCCTCTTTATTCACAGCAATTCCCCATTTCTCCACATCTTGGAAAGGAATAAAAATAGCTTCGGTAGTTTCTAAGTTTTCTTGATTATTTCTATAAATAGTTAACTGGTCATAAATAAAGCCATCTGCCTTTCCTTGTGATACTTCCGTAACACAAGCGCTTTCATCTGCTAAAACTATAAGTTCTGCCTTGTCTAAGTTGTTCTCTGCATAGGTATGCCCTGTAGAACCAGTCTTAACAGCCACTTTTTTTCCTGGCTGATTTAAATCCTCTACCGAACTAATATTTGCCCCACTATTTACAAGTAAGCCTAACAAAGAATTAGCATATGGATCAGAAAAATTCACAAGTTCTCCTCTTTCTTCTGTAATAGTCATAGAGGATATTACTACATCCGCTTTTCCTGTTTGAAGAGAAGGAATTAATCCATCCCAAGCAGTATTTTCAATTACTATCTCTTTGTCTAAATATTCACCCAAGGCCATTGCTAAATCAACGCTAATCCCATATGGATCCCCACTTTCATCTTTTGTTTCAAATGGCGGATAGGCTAATTCCATTGCAACTACTAAACTTTCATTTTCCCCCTCTTTGGAATCCCCACATCCTGCCAGAAAAATTGCACTAACTATCATCAGAAGTAGTAATATAACGGCTAATCTTTTCATTTCCTTCCTCCCCATACTCTTATTATTATTTCGACATCGAAATAATAATATCACCAATTCCATTTAATGTCAATAACAATTCCTCTATTTCAAAATTCTTTGTAGAATCCGAAATCTCAAAAAATAGTCCATAAGATTCTTTATATTAGACTTCGTCTAATATAAATTCGCTATCTGCCATTGTGAAGCAAAGCTGAACAATGCTGGCAGAGCATATAATTCTATAAATAATCAATTTCAAGTTTACTAAAGATTATTTATACTATTCCAAGATTGCTAACTATTCCTAACGCTATTCCTGTCATAAATGCTGTTGCCACAAAACTAAGGAATCCAAATAGAATATGCCACAGAAACTTTCTTTTCTTATTTCCAGCAAATTTTCTTCTTATTCCATATATATCGGCTATATAAAATGCAATAATTACTATTGCTATATAAGCTCCAATCCTTTCTACCCATAGTTCAGCGCCTGAGTTTATCACGCCATCACTATCAACTTCAAAACCAGTAAAAATAGGGTAAATAAACATTAGCAAGAATAAAATCGCACAGGCCAAAGCTACCTTTTTACCTTTCTTGCTTATTGATTTAACCTTTCGTCCATTATCTTTCTTTGTTTTCCCTAACAAATCATCTCTAAGAGCGGATATATTTTGATATCTTTCTTTAGGATCTAACTTAGTGCATTTTTCTATTATAATCCCAGGGGTTCCAAATGCTCTTTTATCTTGAGGAATCTCCTTAGTTATCAGCCAATTTAAAGTCACACCTAGGGCATAAATATCGGTCCTTATATCTGACTGCATAAATCCATATTGCTCTGGGGCTGCAAATCCTTTCGTTCCCATAAGTACAGTGTCTCTATTCTTGCCTTCTGAGATTCCTTTAGAAGCATTAAAATCAATTAGGAATAAATTGTTTTGATCAGAAAATATTATGTTACTAGGCTTTATGTCTCTATGGATAATAGGCGGTTTAAGATTGTGAAGTTGTTCTAAAATATTACAAACTACAACCATAACATTTTGAGACTCCCCCTCTGACAAAGGGCCCACTTTATTGCAATATTCCTCAAGAGTTTTCCCCTGTATATACTCTTCTATTAATATTAATGCATCATCAATTTCTGCCATAAAGTAAATTTTAGGGATACCTTCAATGTGGCTTTCAAATAATCTGCTGTATATTTCTTTATTATATATGCTTATTCTTTTTTTTACATAGATCGCCTTAGTTTCTATATGCTGAACTAAAACTATATCCCTACCCTCTTTTAAAGGGCCAATGGGCTTGTATAAAGATAATTGATATGCTTCTTCAATTGATAATTTGCTTTTACTCATTTTATATCCTTTAACCTTTATGAATTCTTTAATAGCTGTTTCTGACTTGACCTTTCATCATACTTTCTTTACAATTATATCATAAGTCTAGTTTCTTTTACGAGGAATAGTCGTTGATATAAATTAGATCAAATACGCATGATTTTTAAGTTGCAATTTAGATTTATTAACTTAGGCAAAAATTTAAAGGTATCAGTTTATGGCAACTAAACAATTTAGGAGAGTTATGAAGGATTTACCAACAACAGATTTATTAGAAGTTTTGAACCAAGGCCTAGATAATGATTCATTGCATACATTTTTAGAGGATTTAGGAAATTCTCCTGCAAAGAATCTATATTTTAGCGAGCATATGGCTACTGCAAATATTACTGCTAAAGATATTGTAAGAAATTGCTCTGGTTACATTTCCAAATCCTATGTCTATGAAATAATTAACGGAGTAAAAACAAACCCAAGTAGAGAAGTTTTACTTGTCCTTTGCTTAGCTTGCCACATGGATGCAAAAAGTACTAGAAGAGCATTGTCCATCTACGAACTTCCTAATCTCTACCCTAAAAACCCTAGAGATGTTGTTATTCTCACCTGCATTAACACTGAAAAATTTGATATTTCAGAAGTTAATGATACCTTAGCGAGCTACGAATTAGACATACTCCCCAATTTAAAATAGTAATCTAAGAGAACTAAATAAATTCCAACCTCCCAAATATAAAGCTCTCATAAAATTATGTGTTACAATAATAAACAAATCAAAAGTCATCTTAAGGATTTATACGAAAACATAAGTTGATTCTAACTAATTACTTTCTTGTTTCTTTCTTAAATTATGTAATCAACAATTCTCATTCTTAATAAAATTAACCTATAACCAGCTAATTTCAATATTCTATTGCTTAATCTTAGGATATTAGGGTATAAATTTAATGTAGACAAATAAGGAGGAAACAATGAAACAAAAAATAACAAACGAAGTATATTCAGTAGGTATTGTAGATAAAGAGGTTAGAATTTTCCATGGGTACGAAGTTCCCTATGGTACAACTTATAATTCTTACTTAATAATTGACGAGAAAATCACCCTTGTTGATTTTGTTAAGGATAAGTTTTCAGAAGAATTTCTAAATAATATAAAAGAAATAATTGGTGATAAAAAAATCGATTATTTTGTCTGTAACCATATTGAGCCAGATCATAGTGGAGCTTTACCTCTTCTTGCAAGCGAATACCCTGAAGCTATCATTTATGGTACAGCCAAAGGCTTATCAGGCCTTTCTGCATATTACCCTGAAACAGATTTAAGTAATTTTGTAACAGTAAAAAAAGGGGATACATTAAGCATTGGTAAGGACACTCTCCACTTTATCCCAGCACCTATGGTGCATTGGCCAGATAGTATGCTTACTTACTTAGAGAATGAGAAAGTTCTTTTCTCTAATGACGCTTTAGGAGCACATATTAGCTTCGACGGAGTCTGGGATACAGAATTAAGTGAAGACTTCTTAATGGAAAACATTGCAAATTACTATGCAAATATAGTACTTCCCTTTGGGCCTTCTGTAAATAATTTAATAAAAAACCTTAGTGAATTCCCATTTGAAATTGCCTGCCCTTCTCATGGTGCAGTATTAAAAACATATTTACCAAATGTACTTGAAGCATATGTAAAATATGCGAAAAATGAAGTAATAGAAGATAAGGTGGTAATCGTATATGATACCATGTGGGGTACTACAGAAAAAATGGCTAACAGGATTGAGAAAGAGTGGTTGAGTAAGGGCTTCAAAGTAGAAGTTTACTCTCTATCTGATGTTCACTATTCTTATGTTATGGGAAAGCTTATCGACGCTAAGTACATATTCGTAGGATCATCTACCCTTAATAATGAAATGCTTCCATCTGTGGCTGCATTCTTAGTTTATATGAAAGGGTTGAAACCAAAAAACAGAATAGGAAAAGCCTTCGGCTCTTACGGTTGGACTGGAGAGTCTATTGGAAAAGTAGAAGCTATCCTTACAGATGCTGGCTTTGAAATATTAGAACAAGAAAAGGTTCTTTGGAATGTTTAGCATAAATAATCTCTAAAAATAACCCTGCCAATTTGGCAGGGTTATTTTAAAATATTAAAGTATCATTTTCCACTTTTAGCACATCAACATTTCCTTAATTTCTCTATAATTACACATTAATTATGAAACAGCTTTTTTCAATAGTGTTGTAAACTATGCCTATAGAAAGGTGAAGTTACCTAATTATAGATCATATTTCAATTCGAAATAATTTTTCTAACGTAACCATTTAAATATTGTTTTTTATCTTTATCGTTTCGTTACCAAATATGTCTATTACTCTAATTTTAACAAAATTACTTTCAAAACTTAAGCTAATTAATCCTTTGTCGCTAGCAGTTATTGGAATCATCGTATCTTTGTAAAATACCTGGCAATAACTAATTAGAGAAAGTGGGGTTTTTTTAACTATTTCTACAAGTTTCTCTTTTTCTTTTCCTTGCATATTCAATGACTCTATATCGAAACTATAATCAACTATTGAAGTAATACCGTCCTCCGTTTTTAATTTAATATTATTTAAGTGAGCTTTTCCCTCATAATTAGAGGTTTCATTCGCCTCAGAGTCAATAGATACCTCAGACTTTATAGAGCCATTATAACCTTCGAAATTCTCCTTCTCCTTAGGTTCCATTTCTTTTACTCGAATAAACTCATATCCCGCTTTAGATTTTAGTATAAAATTTTCCAACAAACTTGCCGATAGTTTATTCTTATCACAACTAATAAAGGTTCTATCTAGCTCAGTACACGCCATAGCAAAGGCTCCTGACCCGCCATAAAAATCTGCACAGATATCTCCTTTTTCTGAAGAACTAGAAATTATTCTCTTTAACAGTTCTTGCGGCTTCTGAGTTGCATACCCATTACGTTCTTTAGATGTCCTTCCAACCATATCAATTTGCCAAACATCCTTCATATTCACTAGAGTATACCAACCTAGTTCGTCTTCATATTCAGTAACACCCTTAAATCTATAGGGCTTATATCCTCTATTGTACGACTTTTCCTTAGGCACATTTAATTTTCTTTTCTTATCTAAACTATATACCAGTAAGGTATCATGCTTTCTTGAAAAGAACTTCCCTCCAGCTCCACCCGACTTATAGGTCCAAACAATTTCATTTAAAAAATTATCACTACCAAAAATCATATCTCCTATAACTTTTACATAATGCACCACATGCCAATCTAAGTGAATCCAAAGAACTCCTTTATCAGATAAAATATCTTTAGTTAACAATAATATTTTTATTGTATTCTTGAAGTACTGTTCCATCCCCTGTTTTTTTCCCCAAATATCAGAAAAAGCTGTAATTTTTAAAGTTTTTTGGGTATCATCCTCCTTGACTTTATTCGTTTTAACAACAGAACTATAGTCAGACATAGAAAAAAAAGGAGGATCC
>CAYJGT010000023.1:0-21654 GCA_964370035.1 uncultured Oscillospiraceae bacterium | reverse complement strand
CATTTTGTTTTACTTCATATCCTGAAGTTCTTTTTTCTTCGTCTTCTCCAAAATCGCCCTCAACATCACTTTCAAAATCGGACTCCATATCATCCATAAGAGCATCGTCTGCTTCATCTAAGTTTTGACTAAAGCTATCCTCTATTCGTTTATTATAATTTTTCACTATCTATGCCTTTCCTAGTTAATTAGGAGTTTAGCTTATTAAGAAACTGACTATTAAGAATTTTTATATGTGTACCCTTCATTCCTAATGATCTAGATTCAATTACTCCTGCGCTCTCTAACTTTCTAAGTGAGTTTACAATTACAGATCTAGTAATCTCTGAGTCTTTTGCTATTGTGCTAGCAACAATAACGCCTTCATTGCCTTTTAGAGATTGGAAGATTGCACTTATCGCTTGACCTTCCGAATAAGACAGAGATTTCATAGCCTTATCCACTATTTCTATTTCTTTTGAAATCCCCTTCTTTCTTATAGCCTCTTTCGTTCTCATTTCTATCGCAACAACTGAAGCTCCAACTTCTCCTAACACTAAATCTTCCTCGGTAAACTCAGGATTATACCTAATCAACAATAAAGTTCCCCATCTTTCTTCTCCAGTCTTAACTGGAATAATAGTGTGGTATTTATCCTTGGTCTTTTCATGATACTTAAAAACCTCCAAAGCTTCTTTATCTCTAAAATTAGCCTTAGTCGTTTCAATGTTCATCATAGCCTCATTATACTCTAGTTGAAATTTAACAAGACCGGTACTTTCATCTATTGTAGCAGCGCTATCTTCCTGATGCTTGTAGCATACTCCTATTACATTTCCTTCAATATCTGCTAAATACACATTAGCATCTGTAAGTTCACTTAATAAACAACAAAGCTCATTAAAAGAAAAGTTTCCTTTTAAACTCTCTTGCAAAACCCAATTTAATTTTCTTATTCTACTTAATAATTCTCCCATTTCATCCTCCTATTTAATTATATATATTATATCATTAAAAGTGTATAAAATTAGAAAAATTTTGAACATTTCATTTATTACACACATATTTACATCAATTACACTTTTTCTTCACACTATTCATTGGGCATATTATGCTACTTTCTTATTTTTGCAAATCCAACCACAAGTTTACTACGAAAAAAAGAGCCTTATAAGCTCTTTTTTCCTATTTCAATTTAATTATAATTCTAACAGGCAAATGAAATTTTCAGTTAGCAACATCGTTCTACTATAGAATAAATTTATCAATATCTTCCGGTTTTAATTTTTCTCTGAATTTTTCAGCAACATATTCTTTATCAATTACTATTTTTTCTTCATCCATTTCAGTAATATTAAAGGAGATATCCTCAAGAAGATTCTCTAAAATAGTGTGTAGTCTTCTGGCTCCAATGTTTTCAGTCTGCTCATTCATAAGGAATGCCATTCTAGCTACTTCTGCAATAGCTTCCTCTGTGAATTCTATTTCTGCTCCTTCCGTTTCAAGAAGGGCTTTGTGTTGTTTAATCAAAGCATTTTCCGGCACTGTTAGGATTTTTAGGAATGTTTCTTCCGTTAGATTTTCCAAATTAACTCTAATTGGGAAACGACCTTGTAATTCTGGAATTAAGTCAGTGGGCTTAGCCACATGGAATGCCCCTGCTCCTATAAACAAGATGTGGTCAGTCTTAACTGCTCCATGTTTTGTATTTACTACACTTCCTTCAACAATTGGAAGTATATCTCTTTGAACTCCTTCTCTAGATACATCAGCACCAGACTTATATGTAGAACCAGAAGCAATTTTATCTATTTCATCTATGAAAATAATACCGTTTTGCTCCGCATTAACTAAAGCATCATCTGTAACCTGATCCATGTCTATTAGATTCTGAGCTTCTTCTTCTCTTAAAATCTTTCTCGCCTCTTTAACTTTGACTGTTTTATTTTTCTTTTTCTTTGGCATATCACCAAATATATTTCCAATGGCGATTCCCATTCCTTCATTACCCATATCTAGTTGATTAGTTTTTGGTGCTTCAGTAACTTGAATCTCTATATACTGTTCTTCTAAAAGTCCTTCTTTTAACTGTTGTCTTACTTGCTCTCTAGCAAGGTCAGTTTCATTTTTTTCTTCCGGAGTTCTAGAAGCTTCAGCTTCTTTTTCTTTACTTTCTTCATAAAGTTCCTTTTGGCTTTTGTAGCCTCCACTACCCATTAATGAAGCGAATGGGTTGGAACTTCCTCCATCTGCAGAAGATTTTTTTGTCCCTCCAGGAATTATCGCTTCAATGATTCGCTCTTCCACAAGTTCATCAGCAACAGCATATTTTTCTTCAAGTCTTGCCTGCTTGGTTACTCTTATTGATGCCTCTACAAGGTCTCTAATCATAGAGTCTACATCTCTACCAACATAACCAACTTCTGTAAACTTTGTAGCTTCTACTTTTACAAAAGGTGCATCAACTAACTTAGCTAATCTTCTTGCTATCTCTGTTTTACCTACCCCTGTAGGACCCATCATTAAAATATTCTTAGGCGTTATTTCTTCCATCATTTCTTCTGAAAGAAGGCTTCTCCTATATCTGTTTCTTAAGGCAATGGCCACTGATCTTTTAGCGTCATCTTGCCCAATAATATACTTATCCAACTGTTCTACTATCTCTTTTGGAGTCATGTTATATAATTTTCCCAAAATATTACCTCCTTACAGTTTCTCTACCGAAATATTATCGTTAGTATAAACACAAATTGATGCTGCTATTTCAAGTGATTTTCTAGCAACCTCTTCCGCTGGCAAATCTGTATTGTTAAACAAAGCGTTCGCTGCAGACTGGGCGTAATTTCCACCTGACCCTATTGCAATAAAGTCTTGATCAGGCTCTATTACTTCTCCGTTACCTGAAATCAACAGCATTGATTCATTATCAACTGCTATCATCAAAGCTTCTAGGTTTCTCATTATTTTGTCAGTTCTCCAAAGTTGAGCAAGGGCTACAGCCGCTCTTTTTAGATTCCCTCCATTTTCTTCTAGTTTCTTTTCAAATTTTTCTGTTAATGAAAAAGCATCTGCAACAGAACCTGCAAAGCCTGTAAGAACCTTTCCATTGTATATCCTTCTTACTTTTTTTGCATGAGCCTTCATAACTGTGCTTTGTCCCATAGTTACCTGGCCATCTCCTGCTATGCAAACATCATTTTCTGATCTTCTTACCGCTACAATTGTCGTAGCATGAAATGTAGTCATAATTTCCTCCCTACTCTTTATATGAACATTCTTTATCTGAGCAAGCCACTTTAGTATCCTTTCCTTTTTTCTCAACTAATTGGCCACCACAGCTCGGACATTTTTTATCTATTGGCTTATCCCAAAAGGCTTGGTCGCAATCAGGATAACCACTGCACCCATAAAAAATCTTACCTCTTTTACTTTTTCTCTCTAAGATTTCTTTTCCGCACTTTGGACAGGCAACACCTGTTTTCTTTACTATTGGTTTAGTGTTCTTACATTCAGGGTAGCCTGAACATGCAAGAAATTTTCCAAACCTACCTTCTTTAATGGCAAATGGTTTACCACAAATATCGCAGGCCTCATCTGTTAACTCTACTGGGATTTCTATTTTTTCAATTTCTTCTTCAGCTCTCTCCAAGTCTTTAGCAAATATTACATAAAACTTCCTGATTATTTCCTTCCACTCTGTGCCCTCTTCTTCAATTTTATCTAGCCCTCTTTCCATTTCTGCTGTAAAAGAAGCATCGACTATTTCCTTAAAGTAGTCTGACATCATGTCTATTACTATAAAGCCTAATTCTGTGGGAATTAAGATTTTTTTGTCACGTTTAATATATTTTCTATCAACCAATGTAGAAACAATTGGAGCATAGGTACTAGGCCTTCCAATATCATTTTCTTCTAAGTATTTAATTAAAGAAGCCTCGCTAAAACGCGGTGGTGGTGTAGTGAAATGTTGATTCCCTTTTACTTCTTTTTCTTCTAACTCTATCCCCTCTTGAAGAACAGGAATTCTAACATCTTCTTGCGAACTGTCATATATCCTTAAAAAACCATCAAACTTTAGACATGATCCTGTTGCTCTAAATAAATATTTTCCGTTTACAATATTTGCAGAAACCGCATCATAGACAGCTGGAGCCATTTGACTTCCTAAAAATCTGCTCCAAATCAATTTATACAGTTTGTATTGATCATTTGAAAGAGATCCTTTTATAAGCTCTGGATCTAAGTCTACATAACTAGGTCTAATTGCTTCATGGGCATCCTGAATATCTTTCTTCTTTGTAGAATAAACATTGTCTGCAGCATATTCTTCACCTAATTTTTCTACTATATAAGTCTTTGCTTGGGCTTTTGCTTCTGAAGAAATTCTAACTGAATCCGTTCTAAGATACGTTATCAATCCTACAATCCCTCTTTTGGGAATTGCAATTCCTTCGTATAATTCCTGAGCAACCTTCATAGTTTTTCTAGGGTTAAAATTAAGTCTGCTTGAAGCTTCTTGCTGCAAGCTACTTGTTGTGAAAGGTGCATAAGGTTTTCTTTTTCTGTCTTTTTTTGATGCCTCTTCTACCAAGAACTTACCTTTTTTCAAATCATACAGAATCTTGTCAGCTTCTTCTTTATTGGTAATCTTAATCTTTTTACCGCCAGACATCAAAAGATTTCCCGTGAATTCTTTTGGATTTTCGCCTTCATGAGGGTTGTTAAATTGAGCAACAACACTCCAATACTCTTCAGGTATGAATTTTTCTATTTCCTTTTCTCTGTCGCAAATTATATTTAAGGCAGCAGATTGAACCCTTCCTGCACTTAATCCAGTTTTTATTTTTTTCCATAATAAAGGACTGATTTTATACCCTACTAGTCTATCCAATACCCTTCGAGCTTGCTGAGCATCTACAAGCTTTTCATCAATTTGCCTTGGATTCTTTGCAGCATTCTTTACTGCCTCTTCAGTAATTTCATTAAATACTATTCTGCATTCTTCACTTCTATCAATTCCCAAAATATGAGCAAGATGCCAAGAAATCGCTTCACCTTCTCTATCTGGGTCGGTAGCTAGAAATATTTTTGATGCATTTTTAGCCTCTTTTTTTAGTTCCTTAATTACATCACCTTTTCCCCTAATATTAATATACCTAGGTTCAAAGTCATTTTCTATATCAATTCCAATTTGACTTTTAGGCAAATCTCTTATATGTCCTACTGAAGCAACTACCGAATAACTACTTCCTAGAAATTTTCCTATTGTCTTTGCCTTTGAAGGAGACTCCACTATTACTAATTTCTTTTTTGCTACTGCTTTTTTCCTTTTAGTTGTTTTACTAGCTGACTTTTTAGCAGTCTTAGCTGCTGTCGCCTTAGTAGTTTTGGTTTTTTTAGTAGCTATATCTGATTTTGTAACAGTAGAGCCAACCTCTATATTTTCTTTTTCAGCTCTGTCTGTTGCCATATACATTCCTCCATAACTTTCAGAATTGATTATAGTAGTATTTTTATCGTTTTGCAAGAAAAATCTTTCCTAGTGAAGAAAAAACAATCCCCTTTATTTCTAATACTGTGATTATACCATTAATTTCACTATTATCATTGTCCATTTTATTATAAATCTCGTTAATATCCATTTCCCCTTCATTTCTGAGAATATTTATCACCTTTTTCTCTACTTCTGAAAGATTCTCACTTCTTGCTTTTTCTTCTGCAGGCATTAACCCTAAATCATAAATAATATCATCTAATAAAACCAAAGGAATGGCTCCATCCCTTATTAATTTATTTGTTCCAATACTATATTCGTTATTAATATTTCCCGGCACTGCATAAACTTGCTTTCCCTGATTCACACCAATTTCGGCAGTAATAATAGCCCCACTATTGATACCACCTTCAACAACAACAATTGCCTCTGCTAGACCACTAATTATTCGATTCCTTTGAGGGAAAGTATATTTTGCAGGAGGTTGGCCTTCTTCATATTCTGTAAGAACAAGCCCTTTCTCTTCTATTTCGTCTCTTAGCTTTAAGTTCTGTGTTGGATATCTAATATCCAGCCCTGCTCCTAGCACTGCCACTGTGCTTCCAAAATTACCTACTGCCCCAGAGTGAGCGCAAGTATCAATCCCTACGGCTAAACCGCTTACTACTGTTAAGTTACACATGGACAGCCTTTCTGCCAGTTCCTTAGCCACCCACCTGCCATATGCCGATGACTTTCGAGAGCCTACAATTGCCACCATTTTGTTCTTTAACAAGTTTAGCCTTCCTTTATAGTAAAGATTTTCAGGAGGGTTATTAATTCTCCTTAAGATTTCAGGATATTCTACATCCTGTATATTTATTTTTGCATATTCCCTCTCAAGCTTAAATTTACTTTTTTCATTATCCATACTCCACCCCTAATGTCATCTCACTATCATCATAAGATTTAAGACAATCATTACGAGTAGTCTTTATCTTAATTGCTAATTTTGATATATTTAAGTATTATTTTTGTTTTACTTGTTCAATCCCTCGATATTATTTCTCGAAACTGCAAGGCTTCCCCTACATGCCTTCCTCCTACCTCTTCAACTTCCTCTAGGTCTGCTATTGTCCTCGCCACTTTCTTTATCTTATTATAGGCCCTAAGGCTTAGCCCCATATTCACATATGCTAAATCAAGAAGCTCTTTACCTTCTACATTTATTTTTATAAAAAAATTATCTGCATCTTTCTCTAGTTGCCCATTGCAACTAAACTTCTCCTCTTCATATCTTTTCGCCTGAATTTTTCTTGCATTAACAATTCTCTTTCTCATTTCTTTTGAGCTATATATATTTCCTCCATCTGCTTTCTCCCTAGTTCTTTCTTTTCCCCTTTCATCTCTTAGCGGAGTTTCTCTGTTTTCTTCCTCTCTTTCTCCTCTTGATTGGGCTCTTGCTTTTTCTTCCTCCCTTTTCAAGTTAACAATTAGCTCTTTCTCTACTCTTCCAATCTCTACTTGTATATCGATCCTATCCAAAAAAGGCCCTGAAAATTTGCTTTTAAATGATTGTATTTGGGATGGTGTGCAACTACATTTCTTTATCGAGTCCCCTAAATATCCACACTTGCAGGGGTTTGTAGCTGCAATTAACAAAAAATTGGCCGGCAATTTTACAGTTCCTTCAAGTCTTGCAATTTTCACCTCCTTTTCCTCTAAAGGTTCTCTAAGGCTTTCAATTACTTTACTATCAAACTGAGAAAGTTCATCTAAAAATAATATTCCATTATGTGCAAGGCTGACCTCACCGGCCGAGACTCTATATCCACCTCCAATTAAGGCTGCTCTTGTAACCGTATGGTGAGGCTTTCGAATAGGCCTACTACAAATAATTGGATTCTCCTTATCTAATAGGCCCGCCACACTATATATTTGAGTAGTTTCTAGAATTTCTTTTGGGGACATGGGAGGTAATATTGTCCCCATTCTTTTTGCAAGCATAGTTTTCCCTACTCCTGGACTCCCTACAATCAAAATTCCATGACCACCTGCTGCTGCAATTTCAAAGGCTCTTTTCCCTTTTTCTTGGCCATAAACATCTAAATAGTCTATATCACCACTTGAGAAGCTAGCTCTCTTCTCATCTTTAATCTCTTTTCTTTTCTCCTTTATTTTCTTTAAGTATGCATTTTCATCTTTCATTATTAGCATCAAGTCCTTTAGTTCCTTTACTGGAAAAAGTTGCCCCTTACTTATCATCTCAACTTCCCTTAGGTTATCTTTTGGAATAATAATTTTTTCTATTCCTGATTCAATTAACTTTAAGGCAAGAGGAAGAGCCCCTTTTATCCCATTAACTCTTCCATCTAGAGAAAGTTCTCCCAATACACCAAATTTACTTATCTGCTCTCTAGATATTTCTTTTTCTATAGCAATTATTCCAAGGGCTATAGGTAGATCAATATGACTTCCATCCTTTCTTTTTCCTGCAGGAACCAAGTTTACAGTAATTTTTTTCTTTGGAAAATAGAAATTAGAATTGCTAAATGCTGGCTTTATTCTATCCCCACTTTCTTTTATGGCAGTCCCCCCAAGCCCAACAACAACATAGGAAGGAATTCCATTGTCAACAGACACTTCAACTTTTATCAGTTCTCCATCTAATCCATTCAGACAACTAGTAAATATGGATGCAATCATTTTATCCCTCCAAATAACTTTTAGCACTTAATAAACATTAAAGCTTTTTTATTATGTATTTTTATATAGAAAGCTTTTGAGTTCTTAATTTAACATTTCAAAAATTTTTTCATATTAAATATCCTTTTGATGGCTTATTAATACTTCTACCACATCTACTCGACTATTATAGTAGTAATTCATTTCTCGCCCTTTATATTCTTCCCCTAGCCTATATAGTCGTCTTAGCTTCTTTGGATCTATAGCTTCGATAGGCTCCCCGCAGTTTAAACTGCTTCTAGTTTTCACTTCCACAAATATAAGCTGGTCATCTTTGATGGCAATTATATCTATCTCCCCTGTTCTTGTTCGAAAATTTCTTTCCTTTATTATATATCCTGACTTTTCTAAATAAGCAGCTGCCAGATCTTCTCCTATAAATCCTAATTTTATTTTATCAATCATATGCCTCTCCTCTACCTATTGTATTTTTTGATTTGGATTTTGTTTTGGTTATTTTACCATTTTTATTATTTATTGTCAATTATTTCCATTTCTATCTTTTCGCGTGCATCTGTTGTAAATTATTTCCATTTTTTCTTATACTTTTCTTTGATTATTACATTTTCTGAAATCACATTGTCAGCTATTATCCCTCTATAGACATACTTTGTAGGAATATAAACTAGGACTATCAGGATTTTTAGCAGCAAACAATTTTACCTCTTTCTCGAAATTTACTCTTCAAACCTTAAACCACATGGGCCTTATTATTTGTTTACATAAAAAACACCTTCTAATAAAACTTAGCAATTTTATTAGAAGGTACACATTATTACTTTCTCGTTATTATTTTTTTACTCTACAAGGCAAATCGTTCTACAGCCTCAGCCACTCCATCAAACTCATTAGAAGATACTATATACTTTGCAACTTTTCTTATATCCTCATTACCATTGTCCATTGCCACCTTTATTCCTGCAAGCTTTAACATTGCACAGTCATTTGAATTATCTCCACATGCCATCATTTCCTCTTTAGTAATTCCTAACTCTTTCATTAAAACTTTTAACGCTTCCGCTTTACTTGTGTTTTGTCCCCCTATTTCCCAGTTATTTTCTAGTGAAGTTGTAATAGTTACATTCGGAATTGCATCTAGCACAGGCTTTCCTGCATGTCTATCTTCTTGGTTTGCATAAAAAATATTAATATTCTCTATATCCCCTTTTCTCTCTTCTGCAAATCCAAGTAAATCTTCTTTCGGCTCTCTAGTATTTATTATATAATCGCTATGCCTATATTTGATTTTCCCGCCAATAACTGCATCGTAGACTTTCTTGTCCATGTATGCTTTGCCATCTACAAATACTTCTATCATATGAGGAATTTCTTTTAAAGTTGCTAACACTTCATCCATAGCTTTAATGTCTATGCAACTTTTTCCAATAGTTTTCTCTGTCGCCACTTCTTTTGTTAAGCCACCATTGGATGTGACTAAGTACTCTATCCCTTCTAAGTGCTTAACCTCTTCCGGAATGGCCGAATAACATCTCCCTGTTGCGATTACAACATGAATCCCATCATTCATTGCTTTTCTCAGGGTTTCTTTAGTTCTTTGAGAAACCACCCCTTTTTTATTTAAAGTTGTCCCATCTAAGTCTAGTGCAATCAGCTTAACCTTTCCTTTTCCTTCATCTTTCATTATATCTAGATACTCTTGGTTAATTTTTCTTACTTTCTTCATCGTGCAACCATCCCCATGACCAGGATGAATAAATATTTCATTGCTCCATAGGGATATTACATTTTTAATTGAATTTTCAATTTCCTTTTGATTCCCATCTATTAAATCTGTTCTCCCTAGGTCCACATTAAAAATTGTATCTCCAGTGAATACTTGCATCTGCTTTCTACACATAAAGCATACACTACCCTTAGTATGCCCTGGAGTGTGAATTACTTTAAATTGATTTTCTCCTACTTCAAATCTATCCTCTCCTTCAATGTAGGTTGCTAAGCCTTTATACATATCTCCATCTAACCTATGAATATATACGGGGCAACCTAATTCATTTACTATCTCTTTTACTGCACCCACATGGTCATGATGGTGGTGGGTTAAATATATTCCTCTTATTTCTAGTTTAAGTTCTTTAATTTTTTCAATAAAATTTTGCGGATTATATCCAGGATCTATAATTATCCCCTCTTTATCATCATGAACAATATATCCATTAGATTCATATGAACCACCTATCAACCTTACAATCTTCATTTTATCTCCTCTTTTTCTCATTAATTTTCGAAAGGCTTATGCCAATCTAAAATACACCTCACTTTGGTAATGTCAATTCTTTATATACCAGTTTGTCTCTGGATATACCAATTTATCTCTGGCAGGCGAGCATAAGAAACTTTAACTCAACCAAGAATTTAGTCTTTATTTCCTTTAATTATTTTACTATCTTAACCTTTAACCTATATTTTATTATGTTTTCAATATTTCTTCAAGGCAAAACACTTGATAAATAAAAAAATAGTGCTACAATACTCTTAGTGTAGAATATCCTTTTGCAAAGAGCCCTGAAAGTTCAACCTATCTCAGCAACTACACACAAATGCCTAGTCAACTATTTATTGTTAATCGCAAGAAAATAGGCTGTTATATAACAAGATGCACAAGAAAAAGGATACTCTTATTAGTTAAATTTATTTATACTAATTATAAACACAGCCCTACATTGGCTAGTGGAGTAATAATTAGCTCAAATTTAATAACTAGGGAATATATACACTGCCATAATTACTCAGTGTTGAAATAAAAATCACTTCACAATGGCAAATAGGAAATTTATAACTGTATTTATTATCAATATCATATATAAAATTAAATTTAGGCAATAAATAATCATTACAATAGGAAAGAAGGAGAATATGAAAATTGCAATAGTTGGAGCTGGTAAGTTAGGCCTTCGAGTAGCAGAGGCCTTATTGGGGGGAGACCACTCCATCACATTAATCGATAGCGACGAAAAAACGTTGAGTAAACTATCCTCTCAACTAGATGTTATGACAGTTATAGCTAATGGAAAGCAGGTGTCTGTTTTAAAAGATATAGGCATTCATACTTATGACTTCCTTCTAGCTGCTACTCATAGCGATGAAGAAAATATTATAATCGCATCATTTGCCAAAAAATTAGGCTGCAGCAGGGTAATGGCTAGAGTAAGAGATCCGGAACATGTTCATCAATTTGATTTCATTAAAGATGCTTCAGGAATTGATCACATTATTAATCCAGATCTTTCTATCGCTATAGAAATCTATAAGTATTTAGCAGAAAAATATACACTAAGCAACGGTATCTACACTAGCGGAAAGGTTGCCCTAAGTGAATTTTTAGCATCTAAAATACCAAAATTAATTGATATGACTCCAAGTTATGTGCGTCTTGTATTAAACAATGCACAAATTGCTGCGATTTCCAGAAACGGAAAAGTTATAATTCCGACAAAAGATACTATTATCCAAGAGTATGACGAACTATTTGTAATTGGCGCGAGAGATGACATTCTTAAACTTAATTCCAAGGTTCACGAAAAAGGAAAGTATACTGACCTTCAGAAAGTAATGATAATTGGTGGCGGAAATACAGCCCTATTCTTATCACAGAAACTATCCGACTTTGGTGCTTCAGTAAAAATTATCGAAAGAGATAAAGATCGTTGTTTTTATCTTTCTGAACACTTGGATGATACTATGATTCTGCACGGAGATGGCTCTGATACCACTTTATTAGAAGAGGAAAACTTTGACGAAATGGATGCCTTTGTTACAGCCACCGGCTTTGATGAAGACAATCTATTATTAGCTCTAGTTGCAAAGAAGCATGGCATTGAAGATGTAATTGCTAAAGTTAGCCGAGACATATACGAAGAAATTGTTTCTAGCCTAGGAGTTGATATGGCCCTTAACCCTTTAGATATATCAGCAAGTAATGTACTTAGATTGATTCAGGGCTCTACTAAAGTTGTAAGTTCACAGCTCATACAAGGTCAAGCGGAAACTATCGAGATTATTGCTCACGATTCTATGAGACTAGCAAATAAACCAATCAAAAAGGTGGGTTTACCTGAGGGTGCATTCGTAGCGGCTATCACCCGTGGCCAAGAAGTAATTATTCCAACAGGGGATAGTATAATTGAAGAAGGGGATAGGCTGAATATACTTTGTCTACTTCAAGACCTTGACCGATTAGAAAAATTATTAAGGATTTCATAATGGGACTAAATTTTAGAGCACATATCAAAGTCATTGGTATGTTATTTGCAATTATTGGAATCTCTTTAGTATTTCCACTTGTAGTAGCAATTATCTATAAAGAATGGAGTTCTTTAACTGCCTTTGGAATTACTGCCTTAATTTCAATCTTAATTGGTTTAGTTTTAATTAAGTATACAGGTGAAATTAGCGGAAAATTTAGAGTGAGAGATGGGTACATGATCGTAAGCGAGGCTTGGATTCTAGCTTCACTTATTGGTGCAGTGCCTTTTGTTCTTTCTGGCTTTATCCCTAGTTTTGTAGATGCCTTCTTCGAAACTGCTTCTGGATTTAGCACTACTGGAGCTTCTATATTGTCAAATGTAGAAAGCTTATCTAAATCCATGTTGTTTTGGCGATCATTTACCCATTGGGTTGGCGGTATGGGAATTATCGTTTTGGCTGTAGCCATTCTTCCCGCCTTAGGAATAGGTGGGCAATTTCTTGTTTCAGCAGAAACAACTGGTCCTAGACTTTCAAAGGTAATGCCCAAAATCAAAGATACTGCTAAGGTCCTATACATCCTTTATTTCACCCTCACCATACTAGAAACCCTATTCTTATGGGCAGGGGGTCTAACTTTTTTCGATTCCATAACTCACTCTTTTGCCACTGTAGGAACTGGAGGCTTTTCCACCTATAATGCAGGACTATCACACTTTGATAGCACCTATGTAGATACGGTAGTTACCATTTTTATGTTTGTTTGCGGAGCTAGCTTTTCATTACATTTCTTAGCCATAGGCAAAGGATTAAAAGTATATCTTAAAGATGGTGAATTTAAAATATATGTATTAATAATTGCCATATTCACCTTACTTATGACATTATACTTATATTATTGCGGAACTTATGATTCTTTTGGCAGTTCAATTAGATATTCACTATTTCAAATTGTATCTATCATTACTACCACAGGATTTGCTACTGCAGATTACATTTACTGGCCTATGTTTGCACAAATGCTATTGCTAATGCTTTTCTTCATTGGCGCCTGTTCATCATCTACTGCTGGAGGGGTTAAAATAATAAGATCAATAGTGTTATTTAAGTTTGTCCAAAGAACAATTGTATTAAAGCTACACCCTACTCATGTTGGCTCAGTAAAGCTTGGGAATAAAGGGGTTAGCAATGAGACAGTTTCAAGCATTACCAGTTTTATGCTGCTTTATTTTGCAATAATTTTCATTGGAACCATACTAGTGTCCTTTGATGGGTTTGATATAGTTACAACTTTTAGCGCTGTGGCCTCTTCACTAGGGAATGTTGGGCCTGGCTTTAATCTTGTTGGGCCAATGAACAACTATAGCGAGTTCTCTGATTTTTCTAAAACTGTTTTATCAATTTTAATGATTGCAGGGAGACTCGAAGTATATACTTTCTTTATGTTAGTTTCATCAAAGTTTTGGAATCCATATAAGTAAACAGGAGGGAAAATGAGTTTTAATTTTAAGGCTTTAGGTAAAGTAATATCAATAATATTCTTAATCAACGGCATTTCAATGCTTTTGCCTGTTTTCTTTGCAATTTATTACAGAGATGTAAACCCATTAATTTATGGAGTACCTGCATTGCTATCCCTAGGTGTGTTTGCCCTGCTTTACAAGTTTTTTAGACATACTTCATCTTCTCTAAGAATTAGAGACGCTTATTTGTCTGTAATAATTTGTTGGATAGTCTGGTCTCTTTTTGGCTCTATCCCTTATCTGCTTACTGGTTCATCAGAAACTTTCATCGATGCATATTTTGAAGCTGTCTCCTCTTATACTACTACTGGAGCCACTTTATTAGAAGAATGGAAGCTGCCACATAGCCTTATGTTTTGGAGAGCTTTAAATCACTGGCTTGGGGGGATGGGAATACTTATTTTTATTATTTCTGTTCTTCCTTCCTTTGGTGTTGGAAGTCAAAGAATTGCCGCTGCTGAAACTACCGGCCCTGGCTTTACAAAGACTTCTGCTAAAATGGGGGATATAGCTCGATTACTTTATTTAATTTATCTTTTGATGACAACAATGGTATTTATACTATTCTTAATTGGCCCTATGGAGCCCTTTGATGCTTTGGTAAACGCAATGGGTTGTGTAAGCACTTCAGGATTATTATTGCACCCAGAAGGAATTTCCTATTATAACAGTCCATATATCGAAGGTGTAGTTTCGTTTTTCACTATACTTGCAGCTACTAACTTTGTACTTTATCTGCATTTAATACAAAGAAATATATCAGACTTGAAAAAGAATATCGAGATCAGAGTTTTCTTCATAATGATAATCATAGTAGGACTTATTATTTCATTAACCCTTTGGGCCACAGATACTTACGGCAGCCTTTTAGAATCCCTTAGGTATGGATACTTCCAAACAATTTCATTTATCACTACAACAGGCTATTCTATTACCGATTATACTAACTGGCCTTCAATTGCTACCGCCTTGCTCTTTGCCACTTTATTTATTGGGGGCTGTGCTGCTTCAACAAGTGGTTCAATAAAAGTAATCCGTATCATAGTGGTTGTAAAGTTAATAACTAGAGGATTTTATAAAAGGCTACATCCAAGAGCAGTTCGTTCAATAAAGGTTGGAGGGAATAACATTTCTTCTCCTATAGTAAGTTCTATTGCAGCTTTTATTTTCCTTTATTTCACAACCTTTATTGTTGGAAGCCTAATTCTGTCTTTACAAAATTTAGATATGGAAACCACCCTATCCTCTACTGCCTCATTAATGTCCAGCACAGGAATCAGTTTTGGTGAAGTGGGAGGGTCAGGAAATTATAGTATCTACACCTCTCAAGGAATACGTTTATTCATGACATTCTTAATGATAGTCGGAAGGTTAGAGCTATTCACAGTATTTCTACTATTCATGCCAAGCTTTTGGAATCCTGATAGACTTGGCTCTCATATGAATAGGCATATTTAACTAACAGGAATACAATAGTTATTTTCTTTGTTGAATAGCGATTATTAATTTTCGCTATTCTGTCGAAGCATTAAAGACCCTTATTTTAAATTCAATTATTAACAAAACCAGCGACCTGAGGATCGCTGGTTTTTAAATTAATATTTAATTTTTATTTAAGCATAGTTAAACTCGATTCTTCTAGGCTAAACTAAAGTCAATTTGTCTTTTTTCCACACTAGCATCTAGTACTTCAATTGTAATCTTATCTCCTAGAGTATATCTTTTTCCAGTGTTAACTCCTATAGCAGCTTTACTCTCTTGATCATACTGAAAAACTTCAGCCGTGCTCAAGTCTGCCATTCTAATCATCCCTTCTACAGTGTTTTCTAGTTCAACATATATTCCAAAAGAAGTCACCCCGGATATAATACCATCAAAAACTTCTCCAATATGATAGGTCATATATTCGGCCTTCTTAAGTTTCTCAACTTCTCTTTCAAGATCTATTGCTAATCTCTCAGTTTCCGAGCAATTCTTAGAAGCTTTTTCTGATATTTCTTTATAAACGCTTACATCCTCCCCTTTCAGGAAATCTTTTATTATTCTATGAATTAGAAGATCTGAATATCTTCTGATTGGAGAAGTAAAGTGGGAATAATATCTAAATGCTAAACCAAAATGGCCTTCCCCAATAGTATCATACACAGCTTTTTGCATAGATCTTAGCACCACTGTGCTTACTATCATTCCATATTTTGTCCCTGCTGCGCCTTCAATAATATTGGAAATCTGCTTAGGGTGGATACTATCTGGGTTTCCTCCCATAGAAATCCCTAGCCCTTTTAGAAACCTTTTCAAAGTCTCCATAGTGTCTGGCTCTGGTTTATTATGGCTACGGTACACAAAAGGAATTTCCAAATGATAAAAGTGCTCTGCAACGGTTTTATTTGCCAAAAGCATAAATTCTTCGATTAATTTGTTAGCACATCTCCTATCTGCAATTCCAATTTCTACTGGAATCCCTACCTCATTTAACTTAATATGAGACTCATCCAAATCAAAGTCAATGCTTCCTAGCTTATGGCGTTCATTTCCTAAAGATACTGCCAACTTATTCATCTCTATCAAGGTTTCTTTAAGCTCATCTGACCAGTTCTCTTTTTTAGGCACAATCCCTTCTTCTATAAAATCCGACACTTTATTATATGTTAATCTATACTTTGAATTAATTATGCTTTCATATATCTCATAATCTATAACTTTTAGTTCCTTATCAATTTCCATATTTATGGAAAGGGTAAGCCTATCTTCTTTTGGGTTCAAGCTACATAATCCATTAGAAAGGCTTTGAGGGAGCATAGGAACTACTCTATCAAGGAGATATATACTGTTCCCTCTCTTATATGCTTCTTTATCTAAGGGCGAACCTTCCGTAACATAATGGGCTACATCCGCAATATGTACCCCTAGGATATAATTTCCTTTTTGATTTTTTTCAAGGGAAACTGCATCATCGAAATCTTTTGAATCATCTCCATCTATTGTGCAAAGGAGCCTCTTCCTAAGATCAACTCTATCGCCTTTTTCAATTTCACCCTTGCTCACATAACTGGCTTCTCCCATTACAGCGCTAGGAAAAGTTTCAATGACGCCTTTTTCTCTAATTAGAATCTTAATATCGGCACCAGGTTCATCCTTCTTTGCAATTATTTCAGTAATTTTTCCTTCTGCACTGTCTGCCCCTTCAGGATACTTGATTATTTTCGCAACTACCGCATCTCCTGTTTGAGCTCCTGAAGTGAATTTTTTCGGAATAAAAATATCCTCTTCTCTAGGATTTTGTGGAACTACAAATCCAAAGGATTTTTGTTTTTCAAATATTCCTACGATTTCTTTTTTTGCCCGTAAAACAACTTTAACCACCATGCCTTCAGGTCTATTTCCTCTAGAGGGAATCAACTCAATTTTAACCGTATCATTATGCATAGCTCCATTTATTTTAGTTCTATGAATATATACATCCTCATCAAGGTCTTCAATTTCTACAAAAGCAAATCCCTTTGCAGTAATTTTTATTATTCCCTCAAGGTGGCTATTTTCTTTTTTCTTTTTATTTCTTTTTTTAATTTTATTTTTTTTATTCATAATCTAATTTTAACATAAAAATGCCTATCTGTTATCAACCATATAAAAAAACTATTAATAACTTTCAAAAGATTCTGGATTAGCTATTTTATCAAAATTTCAAAAGACCAAATGTTTTTTCTGAAGAGTATACTACTGCCCTACTCATCACCATCATTGCCTAATAGCCTATAGAAATCTCCTCCCATTTTTCATTTTTCACATTTTTCATAAAATCTAAAAATCACTTAAAAATTCTTGACGAAAATTTCTAATTATGGTAGCCTTTAATAGTTAATAAAGTTCAATTATCAAAACAAAGAAAGGTTTGGTGTTTTTTGGAGCATGTGTCAAAGTAAGGGTTGATTTTAAATCATAAATCTATACATTAAAAAGATTTATTAATCAAATTAACTCTTAGCAATATAAAAAATTTACATAGGTAACATACCTATTAGTTTAATTTGCCATATTTACACTTTTGACTACTATCCAAAATAGCACAACATTAACATAGATTAACATTTCCTTGTTATTTATCTTATTTTTAATATAGCTATTAACCCGCAGTAGTAGTCTGTATATACAGGTATGCCGCGGGTTTTTATTACAAAGAAATGGAGAAAAAATGAACGTTTTTAATACACTGGAGTTTAATATTATCTTAGAAAGGTTATCAGAATTTGCACTTTCTGAAGAAGCCAAAAAAAAGCTGCTTGCCTTAGAGCCTTTTTTAGACGAAAAAGAATGTAATAGAAAGATGAGAGAGACCACAAAGACTAAAGCTGTCTTAGATACCTTAGGAAGCCCGCCTCTTTCCTTTATGTCTGAGTTAGAAAAAATACTTGAGCTGACCGAAAACGGGTCTATGTTAACACCTGAACAACTAGCCTCTGTTGTTAGCTTTATCCATTCTTGTCACAGGATGAAGGCATATTTAAAAAGAGCAGAAGATATTGATGGAACTGTAGCCTCATATGGTCAATCTTTCCACGCCTTAGATGATTTACTGGAAGAAATTCAAGGAGCAATTAAAGGTGTCATAGTAGACGATAGCGCTTCTCCTTCTCTAAGGGATATTAGGCGAAAAATTTCCAATGCTCAGGCAAATATAAAGCTTAAATTAGAAAATATATTAAGAAATAAAAGTAGCTGTTTCTCAGACAGCCATATAACTTCAAGAAACGGCAGATTAGTTCTGCCAGTGAAGAAGTCTCACAAAAGCCAGGTTCCTGGCTCTGTAATTGATAGTTCTAGTACTGGCAACACGCTTTTTATTGAACCTACTGCAGTTCGAAAACTTCAGGACGAACTATCCACTCTTGAGATAGATGAAGACAACGAAGTAAGGAAAATATTGTACACATTAACTTCATTAGTAGAAATAGAAATTCCAAATATCAAAATCAACATGGAATGTATGGAAATGCTCGATTTTGCTTTTGCTAAAGCTAAGCTATCAGAAAGCATGAATGGCATTGATGTTCCTGTAACCTCAGAAAGAAAGATTCATATAGTACAAGGCCGCCATCCCTTATTAGCCCAAGAAATTTGCGTTCCACTTGATTTTAACATTGGAGACGGTATCAATGGGGTAGTAATTACAGGCCCAAATACAGGAGGTAAGACTGTCGCTCTTAAGACTGTTGGCCTACTCTCTCTAATGGCCCAATGCGGTTTACATGTCCCTGCGGAAAAAGGCAGCTTATTCTCTATGAATTGTAATATGTTATGTGATATTGGCGATGGCCAAAGCATTACCGAAAACCTATCCACCTTTTCTGCGCACATCACAAATATTGTTGAAATTTTAAGCCAAGTAACCAGCGAAAGTTTGGTCATTTTAGATGAATTAGGCTCAGGCACTGACCCCACAGAAGGCATGGGAATTGCAATTGCAATTCTAGAGGAGTTAAGGATAAAAAACTGCCTTTTCTTAGCTACTACGCATTATCCTGAAATCAAGGATTATGCAAAGAATTCACCCACACTTATAAATGCAAGAATGGACTTCGACAGAGAGAATCTAAAACCTTTGTATAAATTACAAATAGGCGAAGCAGGGACTAGTTGCGCATTACACATAGCTCAAAGACTTGGATTACCTGAACACATGCTTTATAGAGCTGAAGCCGAAGCCTACGGTCAATCGAATTTCAATCCTGAAGTAAAACCTATAGAAAGCAAAAAGCTTTTACCACGAATTATTAAAGACAAGCCACTGAGAAAGCCTGTTAGTTCATTCGTAATGGGAGACAGCGTAGCAATACTTCCTGGTGAAGAGATAGGGATAGTTTATAAAGCTGAAGATGAAATGGGTAACCTAATAGTTCAGGTTAAGGGAGAAAAAATAAAGGTAAACCATAAGAGGCTTAAGCTTAAAGTTTCTGCATCAGAATTATATCCAGATGACTATGACTTTTCTATAATATTTAATACAGTTGAAGAGCGAAATAAAATAAAAAAAGGCTATACTTTTTAATCTAATTTAATATATTAAAATCAAAGTCAACCTAGATTTTTTATCCCAAACCTCTCATGTCGCTCATGAGGAAGCAATGACCTTTAACCTAAAAAAAAGTGCTTACCGTCGAATCTATCGTCAGTAAGCACTTTTATTTTCATCTTTTAATTTTATTCTTTATACTGTAGTCTTCCATAGTCCATGTAAATTACAGTATTCATAGGCCGCAACTAACTTGTCGCCTTGTAGGCAGAATGTTACCACTGGTTTTTCTCCAGGCTTAAGAACTTTCTTTTGTCCACCATTTTCTGTTTCGATGTAGACAAATTGAATAAAATGTTCTTCCATCATTGGATGCTCAACAGATCCAACTTCAACAGTCACGCTATCACCATCAACTTTTACTACTGGCAAATGCTTTTCTTGGCTTGCATCTACAGTTCCTGGAACTAGTTCTTCCATTTTTTCTCCACAACAGAATAGCGGCACTCCTTTATCAATTACTTTTTTTGCAAGATTTCCACAATGCGAACATACATAAAACTTATTCATTTTAAACCTCCTAATTTTTCTTCATAATTTTAAACCTATAATTTCTAACTTCCAATTCAGAACAAGCAACTAAATACTTACTTCGTCTATTTGTAATTATACACCATTATTTGAAAAAATAAACATTTTTTTACTTTTTCTATTTATTTCATAGCATTACCTGATATAGCTGTAATTTTAGAAATGTTTAATATTAATTTATTTCACTTTGCTATGTCCCAGTAATTATGCGTAGTGATATACTTTCTTATATCTCCTAAAGCAGAAATAACTAACACCTAAAGATAGCAGTTCTGCAATTGGTACAGCTACCCAAACACCGTATATTCCGAATATTGTAGGTAATATAGCTAGGCATGCTAACAATATTACTAGCGTTCGAGAAAGAGAAACGATAGCTGAAATCTTTCCATTTGAAAAGGCTGTAAACATTGCGGATACAAATACATTAACTCCCATAAAAAGATAGCCAACAGAAAAAATTATTAATCCCTCTTTAGTCATATCAAAGGTACTGCTATCTTGGCTAATAAATATATTTACTAATTGATCAGCAAAGCCTACTGATATTGAAATCACAACAGCTGAAAAAAACAGCATGTACCTTAATGAAAGTTTTACAATATGTTTAAGATCCTCTATGCTTTGGGCTCCATACTTGTAACTGATAATTGGAGATACTCCAACAGCAAAACCTATATACGCTGCCATTTGGAACATCTGCAAGTAAAGAATTACGCTAATAGCGGCTACTCCTGCTTCTCCTGCTATTTTAAATAGTATTATATTAAACAAAAAAGTTGAAACTGCTGTAGAAACCTGAGTCACCATCTCGGACATTCCATTATAGCTAGCCTGACCTAATAACTTAATGCAAAATTTTGGTTTTCCAAAATAAAGTGTACCCTTTCTTTTTACCCAGAAATATATAGTTCCAAACAGTCCTGGAACTAACATTCCTATGCCTGTTGCAATTCCTGCTCCAACTATGCCAAGGTCAAAAAACTTTTCTGAAATTAATATATAGTCAAAGACTATGTTTGCAATTCCACCCATTAAGCAAACTGCAAATCCAAGCATTGGCTTTCCTGCAACTACAAAGAATAATTGAGCAAATGTTTGTAAAAACATAGGTGCTGCAAAGGCCATAA
>CAYJGT010000022.1:0-24370 GCA_964370035.1 uncultured Oscillospiraceae bacterium | reverse complement strand
GCTGCTGCAGCTCCTGCTATGATTGCTCCAGTTGCTAAGTAGATGTTTGTTCCAATAGCATCTGCTAAAGGTAATATGATTGGGAAGCATACTGCCATCATACCCCAGAAACTTCCTGTTACGAATCCTAATCCTAATAGAACTAAGAAAGCAATTGCTGGAAGTAATGAAGCACTCATTAGTGGCTCAGCAATGCTAATTACATATGGTGCTAATCCTAAAGCAGTGTTTGCTTGTTGTAATACAAATGCTGAAATTACAATTCCAGTAACTACAAACATGTCCATGAATCCTTTTGGAATAGTTTCTAAAGCTTCTGAGAATGTCATTACTTTTTGTGGTAAGTAAAGGATAATAGCTGCTACGATAGCTCCGATTAATCCGTAAAGTAAGTCTTGAGTCCATAAAGTGATTCCAATTACTACTATCATCGGAACTAAGAAGTTTATTAACTTTCCTTCTTTTCCCGCTTCTTCAGCTTCTTGAGGCTCTACCTCAACATACTCTGGAACAACTCTTCCAGCTTCTGCTCTTTCTTCTGCTTTCTTCATAGGTCCAAACTTAGGAATAATTCCAAGCCCGTATAAAAGAACCATAATAGCAGATACATAAGCGAAGAACATGAATGGTATTGACTTAACGATCATTCCTAGTCCAGTTCCAACTTCTAGGCCTAAAGAACTTTCAATAGATCCTTGCATGAATATTCCCCATAAAGATATAGGCACTAATACACATGTAGCACAGGCTACCGAGTTAATAGTAAATGTAAAGAATTCTCTTGACTGCTTATTATTATCAGAAATCTGTCTGTTTGTTACACCTGCAGCTAAGATGCTGAAGTAGTTATCTAGGAACGTTGCCATTCCAATTACCCAAGTTAACAAAACAGTCTTCTTCTTGTTATTAGCAAACTTCATTCCTACTTTTGTAAATCCTCCAATAGCATTAGATTCTTCTAATAGCTTTGTGAACATTCCGAATAGACCAAATACAATGATGAAATACGCTGAATTTCCAAGTTCTGTGTAAAGTCCGCCAAGGTATGCATCTAAGAATCCCCATCCTTCTAAAATGAAGAAACCAACTAATGTACCTAGGATAAGTGGTTCCATCGCTCTTCTTGTAATTATAGCAGTTACAATTACAACCGTTACAGGTAATAAACTAATAATTCCATAACTTTCCATTTTTCTCCTCCATTTCCTTTCAGTGATAAATGTGATTTTGCATTGTAGTAGGTCCGGGTTAATTTTTTCCACCACTTAGGAAGTAATATAACACTGATAACTTAAATTATTTCTCTTCCGGACTCTTCTTGTAATACAAATCAAAATAATAAATATATAATAGTTCTCAAAATAATAAACCTATATAATTATCTAGTTAATATACTGAGAACCTATTATTGGTTTTAGGCAAGTAGCATTTTCAATTCTTGATCGTAAATCAATTTACAGTTCAGAGTATTCGATCTTAATTGAATGCGTACTTTACCTTCTTGAATTAGTATTTTCTAATTCTAACTGCTGGTTTTTGTAGTAAATCAAGTCTTAATATTTGCCATGCTTCCAACATCGTCTCTTGTATTTCAAGTATGTCGCTACCTAAAATTCTTACAATACCAAGCCCCTTGTCTACAACTGTTACACCACCAATTACGTTTTCCTTTGTTTCTAACATTTTGTTTATTTTATTTATTGTTTTCTCTTCTAAGTTTTCATTATAGAAGTAAACACTAGCATTAATTGTATTTCCTTCTAAAACCCCTGTATTATGTACATCTCTTTTTGCAGGCTCTAGTTTACCGTATTCGTAAACTTTCAATTGATTATCTACATATATCTTTGTTTTTGTAGAATATAGGTCATATAGGAAGTTCTCTCCCCTTGCCTTTCTGCCTGATGTAACCATATCAAAGGCGATTAATGTAGCTCCCTTATCTAAGTAAAATTTGGTTTCTTGATAGGTTTTAGACATTGCGAATGGTACATTATGCTCTGGAAGGTATTCCATTTCTCCGCCTTTTTCTACCTTTATAGTGTTAATAAGTGTTGCATGGCCACTATCCATTTTATAAAACTTATTATTAGATGGAGTTGTTACTAATGCTTTTGCATCTTCTTCTACTAGCAAGTCTGTTAGTAATGTATCATTTTGTAAAATTCCGCCACTAGGATTTAGTAAATATAAAAATGCACATCCATCATCGTCTTGGTAAAATGCCGGTAATACTTGTAAAGGAAGTTTAAAGTACTGTTTTGCTACATATGTTTTCCCGCTGGTCTTTTTTCTAAATACAATATCTAGAATTCCTTTAGCACCTTTCATTATGCCTCCTCCTTATTTTTTATTCTTAAACTTCAAAAAGCATATCTTCCTTAACCCATTTGATAATTGTGTCTAAACCAACTTCTTCAAACAGGTTAGTGAATACATAAGGCTTGTCTCCTCTTTGGGCTTTAGTATCTCTATCCATTACGTCAAGGTTTGATCTTACGTAAGGAGCAATGTCAATCTTGTTTATTACGAATAAATCTGACTTTGTTATTCCAGGTCCACCTTTTCTTGGGATTTTTTCACCTTCTCCTACATCTATAACAAATATCAATCCATCTACTAATTCTGGGCTAAAAGTTGCAGCTAAGTTATCTCCACCACTTTCAACGAAAATAATATCTAGATTAGGGAATTTTTCATTTAATCCATCAATAGCATCTAAGTTCATTGAAATATCTTCTCTAACAGCTGTATGTGGGCATCCACCTGTTTCTACACCTACAATTCTTTCTGCTGGTAAAGCTTCAGCCCTAGTTAGTATTAAAGCATCCTCTTTAGTATAGATGTCATTTGTAACTACAGCTATTTCATATTCACTAGAAAGTTTCTTGCAAAGCCTTTCTATTAATGCAGTTTTCCCTGAACCTACAGGTCCACCTACTCCAATTCTAATTGGTTTTCTCATTATAATCTCCTCTTTTTATACAACTCTTCTGTTCTGTTAAATTAATTCTGAACTTTATGACATATTCATACCGACTATCGGTTTATGACATATATAACCTAGTTGGCAAAACTTCATGTTGCATACTAGCAATGTCAAAGGCTGGGCAGAAATTACAAATTTCATCTATTTTAGTTTTCTTTGTAGTTTCCATAATATTATTTATGTAACCATTCATTTCATGGAGTAATTTCTGTGCTTCTACATTCCCAAGTGGGATTAATTTTATTCCACTTTGAACTAAGCCATTTAATGTTGAAAAAATATAACTTTCTAAAGAAAGATCTTTATCTACACCTAATCTACCACAGACAATCCCTAAGGCTATTGGGCCACTTAACCCTTTCTTACCATACTTTTCATAAAAATCTATTAAAACCTTATCATCTAACATTTGAGAAGCAACTCTTAGTAAGGACTTGCCCGTCCTATTACTAGCTTCCTTATTTTCTTTGGTTAACTTCATCGCGTCAAGCAATTCATGAAGCTCAAGCAGTTTATCTTCTTCCCATCCTTGGGCTAAATCATATGATTCCATAAATGCTGGACCTTCAAAGGTTCCAATAGTTATCATTAAGTAATTTTCTAAAAAACTTCGAAAGCTTTCTATATTTTGAACTTTTCCATTTGCTACATATGTTTCTAGCCCATATGATTGGCTAAAGCCTCCTGTAGGAAATGTTCCTCCGCAAAGCTGAAGAATAGTTGAGATGCTTTTACTCATGGCTATGACCTCCGCTACTGTGGCTATGAGAATGTTCACCATGATTATGGCTGTGTTCTCCATGATTGTGCGAGTGGCTTCCGTGACTATGGCTATGTGAATGTCCTCCATGTCCATGTTCTTTAATGCTCACATTGGCCTTAACTCCATCTAATTTACCTGTTATTCTCTCAATTTCTACACCTAGATTATTTAGCAAAGACTCCATAACATAGTCGTATGGAATTCGAATACAGTTATCATAGATATACGCACTTTGATGCATATTTCCAATATTGAAAGCTGCTCTTCCCCATTCCATATTATTCTTTGGGCGAATTTCAATTATATCTTCTTCCGCCATATCGATAACCACTATTTCATTGGCATCTTCAAAAATAATATCGCCTGAACTTAGAACTTCACCCTTTGGCAAGGAAAGTCCGAAAACTTTCCCTCCAATGGTTTTTAATTTTTGATGTGGTTTTGCCATATCAAAGTGATCTAGAATAACCTTGTCTACAGATTTTTCAGATTTAATATTACTGCCTAAGTTTCCAAGTATTTTTTCTATTATCATTAAGTTCTCCTAATTATCTAAAGTAATATTTTTGTCCTAGCGGCACATAGTCTACAGGGTCACAAGTAATGTGTTCTCCGTCTACAAAGACCTTATAAGTTTCTGGATCAACTTTAATCTCTGGGCAGAAGTTATTTCTAATCATATCTTTCTTTCCTAAGCTTCTTGTATTGCTAATAGGAAGAAGTTTCTCTTTTGAGTTAGGAACCTTATCTCCAAGACCGTTTTCAATAGCCGCCTTAGTTACAAATACCTTGTTTAGAGTGTTAACATTTCTTCCATAAGTCGCATACATTCTTCTATAAAGCATAGGCTGAGCCCACTCGATTGAAGCATTTAAATCTCCACCAGGAAGATAGTTTATTGCACCACTTTTAAATACCATTGCAGGCTTTGCTCCAAAGAATGCAGCATCCCATACTACTAGGTCTGCAATTTTTCCTGGCTCTATAGAACCAATATAGTCTGAAATTCCAAACGTGATAGCAGGGTTAATTGTGTACTTAGCTAGATATCTTAAAATTCTTTGATTGTCATTTCCTGTTCCTTCGTCTTCTTTTAATGGTCCTCTTTGCATCTTCATCTTAGATGCAACCTGCCAAGCTCTTACAACTGTTTCTCCAACTCTTCCCATGCCTTGAGAGTCTGAGCCCATCATAGATATAGCTCCCATGTCATGTAAAATATCCTCAGCTGCTATTGTTTCCTCTCTGATTCTAGAATCAGCAAAGGCTACATCCTCTGGAATCTTTGGATTTAAACTATGGGCTGCCATAATCATATCTAAATGTTCTGCAACTGTGTTAATAGTGAATGGGTTTGTTGGGTTTGTTGAAGAAGTTAAAATATTTGGCTCTCCACAAACTTTAATTACGTCAGGAGCGTGTCCGCCACCTGCACCCTCTGTATGGTAAGCATGCATAGTTCTGCCATCAATAGCGTTAATTGTATCTTCAACAAATCCGCCTTCATTTAATGTGTCTGAGTGTATTTGAACTTGGAAGTCAAACTCATCTGCTACATCTAAACAACATCTAATTACTTCTGCTGTTGCAGCATAGTCTTCATGTATCTTCATTCCAATAGCACCGTTTAATGCTTGTTCTCTAATTGTTTCAGGAAGAGACGAGTTTCCTCTTCCCAAGAATCCAACGTTAATAGGAATCTCTTCGTGTGCTTCTATCATTTGATGTAAATGCCAAGGCCCTGGAGTTTCTATACTTAATGTCTTTGTTCCAGTTCCGCCTCCAAGCATTGTAGTAACACCATTTCCAAGTGCTTCCCATACTTGATCTGGAGATTCAAAGTGAATGTGTACATCAATTCCTCCTGCTGATACAATTTGTCCCTCTAACGAAACTACTTCTGTTCCAGCTCCTACAATTAATCCAGGAGTAATATCCATAGTGTCTGGGTTTCCAGATCTACCTACTCCAACAATTTTGCCTTCTTTAATTCCTATATCGCCTTTTACGACTCCTATAACTGGGTCAATAATAACAGCATTTGTAATACATACATCAAGGACTCCGTCTCCTTCGTTAGTAAGGCCTGCAACCTGTGCCATACCATCTCTAACGGGTTTTCCACCACCTGAAACTGTCTCATCACCATAGTGAGCTTCACAATAATCTTTTTCTATCTCAAGCAATAGCCCAGTATCCGCTAAATGGATTTTGTCTCCAACAGTAGGCCCGTAAATATTGGCATACTCATTTCTCGTTAACTTCATTGCCATTATCTTTCCCTCCCAACATAGTTCTTCTCTAATTCAGCCATCTTTTCTAAAGCTTTCTTTCTTACTTCAGGATCTTCAAATGCTCCCATTGTCACCCCTAAAAATCCGAAAACTTTCTTTGAGCCAACAAATTCAACTAAATTCACTTTTCTTTCTTCTCCTGGCTCAAATCTAGCTGCTGTTCCAGATGGTATATCTAATCTCTTTCCTAAAGTTTTTTCTCTATCAAACTTTAGAGCTAAATTAGATTCAAAAAAGTGGAAGTGAGATCCAACTTGTATAGATCTATCTCCAGTGTTTGTAACTATTATTTCTGTAACTTCACGACCTTCATTAATAACTATTGGGTCTTTTGCAAAGATTACCTCTCCTACGCTATATTTCATTTTCACCCTCCTAATAATTCATGGAAACTAATTGATCCATTTGGATAGCTTCGCTTCTTTTTTCTAATCTAACTGGATCTTGTATTGATAATAGTTTTGTTCCATCTGGGAATAAAACTTCAAGTTGAATTCCAGGCAATAGGGCTGGTGTGTCTTCCATAACATCTTCTTCAGTTATTATTTTAGAACCTATTTCTATAAGTTCAACTAAAGTATGTTTCCCTTCTCTTGCCAACTCTAGCATTTCGTCACAAATAATAGCAGTGGCTTCAACATAATTTAGTTTAACGCCTCTTTTCCATCTTCTTCTTGAAATTTCAGCTACATTGAAAATCAGAAGACGTTCTTGTTCTTTCATAGTAAGATTCATTATCTTTCCTCCTCATTAAAGTAATAAGTGTTCTTCTTTTGTACTATCACATTAATAAGCAATTGCCGTGCCAACTTAACGACCGTATAAATATATGTTTTTTTACTTTTTTAAATCATTTCATTACATTACTGTATGTTATCACTTACACTCACCGCTAACAGTAGAAAAAGTCCTACTTTTTTAGCTTCCTTTTGTGTAAGTCTTCGCTTTCATAGTAAGTAATCACTTACAAATTAGTTAATTTTTTTATAGTTTTCATGTTTTTTTCTGATGCGTTAAATTTTTACCAATATTTTTTTCTCATTTTTAACAAAATTTCTTTTCCAAATAAACTGATTCTATAATAAATATTGGTTTAGATCCAATAAAATAACGTAGTAGATAATCTACTACGTTATTAGACACCTTTTAACTTTAAGATGTAATTTTAATAATTATAAGTAAAATTATTTACCTTAATCCATTTTACTGAAAATAATTTCCATACCTTCTACATAATCACCATGATCTTTAACTAATTTACCATCTGCGTATACTAATTCCTCAGTTTGAGAAGGAAAAGTCTCATCAGCGCACACAATAGTTTCTCCTTCAAGAGCCCAAGTAAATCCTCTATCTGTAGTAACTCCATTTTCTCCTGTCCACTCAGATCCTGTTCCATCTTCATTAAACACATAATATCCAACCCAATCTGGATCTTCTTCTTCAATATTAAATCCGTCGCTTTCACCATCCATAAGGTTATCTGATTCTTGCCATGTTCCAACTACATCTGCTTCAGTAAGTGCAGGAGCTGCAGGAGTTTCTGATTCAGATCCTCCACAACCTGCAAACAATACCATAGTCAACATTAATGTTGCAATAATTACTAATAACTTTTTCATTAATTCCCTCCTAAAATTTCACTATAATTTAGCATATACTAGATTTTACATAGTTCTGTCTATATTATAATTATTAATTTTAGAATTACCCCATACATTTGTATAGGTTATTAAGTAATAATTGTATTACTTTCACTATATAGGGGAAAAATCCTTTATTTTCTCAATTTATTCCTCTCTATCTTTTATCCCTTCTTCAGCTATTATAAATTTTTTTGCTGAAACATCTATGGCTAATTTCAGTAAGTTAGAATAACCTGTTTTATCTTTTAAATTACTAATATGATAATTAAGAGTACTCCTTGTAATTCCCAATTTTTCACAAGTTTCTAAATGAGTATATCCATTTACTTTAAGTTGCAATACATTTAATTCTTGCTTAGTAAATTCAGAAGACTTAGCATGACCTATATTGACAACAGGAAGTTTATCAGGGTAGACTTCTTCACCATTCATTACTCTATCCATAACCTCTAACAGCTTTATCTTTCCATAATCTTTATACCAAAACCCTTCGCAACCAATACTTCTAGCTTTGGCAATATGCTCTACTTGAATTGCAAAAGTAACTATGATTATTTTTATATTTCTATTTGATTGCTTTACTTTTTCAGCCATTTGAAGTCCAAGTTCTTTTCCTTCAGCATATATATCCATTAGAATAATATCAACCATACTTTCTTTACAAAAGCTATTGACCAGTTCCATATTTTCTAGTGCCCCAACAAGTTTATAGTTTGAACTTTCTTTTACTATATAATTCATTAATTCTCTTGAACTTTTTTGGTCATCGACAATTAAAACATTGTACATTTATTTCTCCTTTTACTTATTATCATTTTTAAATCTAATTATCAAAGTTACGGAGTCATCACAAACTATTTCCATTGTTCCATTAAGTTTTTCAACTTTACTCCTAAGGTTAGATAGGCCTCCACCTTCGATTATTTCTTTCGGTTTGTTCTCATTTTCATTACTTATCATCACTATTATATTATCATCATTTTCATTTATTGTAACAAATAACTTGTCCGTTTTTGTGTGATATACTGCATTTTTTAATGATTCATAAATTCCATTAATTATGACTTCATATTGGCCAACATTTTTGGGCAGCTCCCCGTCAATATTTATCTGGCAGTTTAATAATTCGCCTAATTTAATTACTCTCTCTAAGCTAAACTCTTTGCTTATTACAAAAGATGTCATTTCCTTCATTTTTTCATTTAAACTTCCCCATTTATCAATTATGCCAGCTTTAGCTTCATCATCTAGTCCTAGCTCATAAGCCCTTGCCGTAAGTATAATCAATTCTCCAAATTCATCATGAATCATCATTTTAATTCGTAGACTTTCTTCTTCTGCGATTAGTGTTTCCATATTTGTTAAGTACTCTTCCAGCCTTTTTTGTTCTAATTCAAGTTTCTCGTTAGCTTCCTTAATTTGTTCTGTCAATTTATAGGTTTCAGTAATATTATCAACTCTAATTACTGAAAATTCTTCTTTGTTTATTGAAATAGTATTTTTAGAAAACCTCCAAACGGACTTGTCTTTTAAAGCAAAGATTGGTTCCTTTCCCCCTGCTAAACAGGCCTCCATTTTTTGTAGCTCTTTTATGTCTCTTTCAAACTCAATTCCGTTTTGAAGAACTTTTCCTGTGAGTTCAACACTTATTTCTTGAATCATATGGTTGGATAAGGAAATATACCCGCTATCATTATAATAAACAAGTCCTGAATTAGATGTTTCCAAAATTTCTTTTATGGAGTAATTAGAAAAACTATTTTTTCTGTTCTTATACAGCCAGTATAAACTAGCTGAAGAAAACACTGTCACCACAAGAACTAAAACATAATGCAAATAAGATGGAATTCTATCTATTATTTCAGCTGACTTTGAAATTCTTATAGGGTTAGGAGCATATACAGCCCAATTTATCTCGAGAATTGAATTTAAATCTATTGCCGTAATTATTAATAATAATACAGAAAAAATTATTATTAATCTGCTTTTTTTAAAGGCAATAATAAATACTGTAGATACAATAATTAAAGTAAGGCTGATTAGTAAGGCTGATGATAAAATCGCAAGCTCTAAATTCGAAAGATATGAAAAACGCATTTACATAACCTCCTCTATTTTAGGGAAACGAAGAATAATATTTTGAGTTTCTTCTTCCTCTTCTATATTTATTACCGCTTCAAAAGGTTTAAGTTTTTCCACTTCAAACCACTGCAAATCTATATTTGATATCAACCTTCTCTTTGACATGCTAATACTAAATCGAAGATTTTTTTCATCTTCAAATCCAGTAATATATATTTCCTCAAAATCAAAGTTAATACTTTCAATAATTTCTTGAAAAAGGTCATAACATATAATATGAATTTTATTACTAGTGTTACTAGAAAAGTTATAATTAATACCACAATAAGACCCCAATAAGTCTAAACTTTTAAAGGACTCATTAAATGAATTCAACATATCTCCATTGCTAATTTGTTCCTTATTTTCATCTATTAAAATTAAATTAGTTTTTCTTTTCACATAACTTGAAACAACTTTTATTTCTTTTAGTATTTTATCTTTTTTTGACCCTTCCATCTCTTTGCTAACTTTTACACGAGTTCCAATTTTGTTCATTGAAGGAATTACTTCTTTAGTAATCAATCCGTAGATTCTGTTTGACTTTTCTACTCTAACCTGCTCTTCTTTTAATTGCTCTTCTTTCTCAAGAAGTTCAACTTCTCCAATTAGTTTTTGGTTTAACTCTTGAAGATTTTTATTCATTAATGATAGCTGTGAAATGTCTTTCCCCCAAACTGCAAAGCCACAATCGATTTTGGACATTTCAAATATTTTTTTATCTTTTTCCAAAAGATTTCCCAAGGTCTTTAATTTTAAAAATTCTTCCTTACTTATTGGTTCTGTATCAAGTGATAAAATCTCAACTTCTCCATCTTTATTTATTCCTTGGGCAGATAAATTGGTTTTTTCAAAAAAAGTTTTATGGTTGCTGTTAGATGGAATGATACCAATTTGAATGTAACTTTCCCAAAAGGCAATAAATATTAGGCAAGCAAATGTAGTAAGGTCTATAGTAAATAAAAGTATTTGTACTCTTAATATATATCCAATAGTATACAATACAGCTACCCCAATAACCACTAACGGTAGAAAAGACTTTTTATTTCGATTTCCTTTTCTCCAACTCATAATTAATATAAGTGTTGTGGAGACAATAATTAATAATATGTAGCACAACACGATCCAATAGCCTATACCATAGGAATAATCTGTATTCCAATCTCTAAACCCTTCATTAAATTTAAATACAAATTGATGAAGATCATTAGTCATTACTAATAAAAAAAGTAAAACTGACGGTACAAATAATAAGTTCCATCTAGGATCCAACTTGAAGCTATTCTTTTTATTTATTGCCAGAGCCAAAAGTAACCCTAGTTGAGGAATGAGTATCATAAACAAATAAAAAACATACCATAAATGCCTTCCTTCAACATCTAGGAATACAAAAGGTCCCCATTTCATATTTCTAATAATTGTCCAAAGAAGTGAAGAAAATGCTAAAAGCAATAGATAATTTCTTATATTCTTCTGCATTATCCTTAAATAAACCATAATAGCCCAACTACATATCATTATAGTAACAATTATAGAAGGAACAATAAAAAAAACCATTGCAAAAAACATTTCTTCTAAAAGAACACCTCTTTGTAACTGTTTTATTGTGCTAGCTATAGAATGTGAGACTAAGCATATTATAATTACCCTTTTGAAAGTTTTCATTTCCATATAATCCACCTTTTATAGTCCTTAATTTCATAGCATATAAAAAATGCTTAAGGTTAGATCTAACTTCAAGCATTTTCTACGATAATTATTTTTTAATATTTAAATACTTTTCTTCGTATTCTTCGACTGGCATAGGCTTATCAAAATAATATCCCTGGGCTCCAGTACATCCAACTTTTCTTAGTAGCTCTAACTGCTTTTCTTCCTCAATCCCTTCAGCAATTAAATTCATTTTCAACGCTTGAACTAATTGGGCTACCCCTTGAATAACTAATCCTTCTTTCCCATCAGCCTTCCCGCTCGATAGGAAACTTCTATCTAATTTAATTGTATTAACTTCTAGATTTTTTAATATTCCTAAGGATGAATATCCTGCTCCAAAATCGTCGATAGCAACAGAAATATTTTCTTCATGTAGCCTATTTATTACTTTTTCAATAACAATTTCATTTTCGACTAAACTGCTTTCTGTTATTTCAACTTCAATTAAGTTTCTTGGTGTCCCAGACCTATCTATTATTTCTATAAGTTCGTCTACAAATTTCGGATTTTGTAAATGGACCCTGGAAAAGTTAACTGAAATTGGAGACACATCATAACCTTTTTTTAACCAACCATCAATTAAGTCGCACACGCGCTTTAACATATACTTATCTATTTTGCAGACAAACCCATTGTTTTCAAAGAGAGGAATAAATGTATCAGGATATATCATTCTTCCATCTTTTTCAATCCACCTTACTAAGGCTTCTCCTCCAATTATACTTCCATCTAAAGTAGAGAATTTAGGTTGTATGTATGGCACAAATTCCTTATTAATTAAAGCTGCTTCCATTTTGTTAGAAAGCTCTGCTGATTTAATTGTTTGTCGCTTAAACTCTTCATCGTAATCACAAATCACAATATTTTTATTAGACTTTGCCATACTATGTGCTAGAGTAACTTTGTTAATAATATCATCAACATCATTTTCTCCCTTTTCTGTAAAATACCTTCCATATTTTATTTTCAGATTGTGCTGCTCTAAAGCAGGTATTAATTTTTTGTATCTTATTTCATTTATTTCAAGTTTTTCTTCAATAGTTATAAGGAATTCAATATTTGAGAAAAGAATAAATTCATCAATCCCAACTCTTGCTACCATTAGCGAGCTTTCATCCCAGCTTTCTACCATTGTTTTGAAAGTTTTGAGAGCTTCATTTCCAATTTCAAATCCATACATATCATTAATTACTTTAAAGTTCTCTACATCAAGCTTTAATAAAGCGTACTCCCTTTCTGGATTACTTTGAAGCACTTCTCTCATATCTTTCTTTAACTTTTCTAAGTTTCTAAGCCCTGTCAATTCATCATAATATGCAATTCTCTCTATCTTTCTAATCGAAGACCTCTTAGATATGACTGTGTACATAATAAATGAAACTAAAATAAGGAAAACAAACACACTCACGACAGATACTATAATTGCTATGTCCCTCATTTGCTGGAATTCTGAATTTTCATCGCTAATAATAACCAAATTCCACTCATTGAAACTTAACGGTTTATATATTGCAAGGTTTTCTTTGCCATCGACTTCAAAGGTAACTAAGCCTGTTTCTCTTTTTGTATAATCATTCAAAATTTCATCGACTGATCCACCGTCTGTAATTGTAGCCACTTGCAAGGCTTCTATCTTTTCAAGATTATTCGATGAGCTAGCTATTGGAATTCCGTTAACATCAACAATTAATGCTATTCCTTCAGCTCCTAGTAAAGCAGAAACTTGACTCATTATGGATTGAAAAGAGTATTTTGCTCCAACAATCCCCTTAACTTCATTATTTTCTATAATTGGGGCTGCAAGAATAATATCATTACTAAAAATAGTTTCAGGATTTTGATTCATTGCAGCAGATATATTCCCAGCCAAAGCGCTTTCAATCATGGTGTTGGTAGAAAAATCTACCCTTTCTCCTTCTGTTGAAATTCCTATGCCCGTGTTATTTAAATAGTATATTTCAGAGAACTCAGTGAATTCTTTTTGATAGTTAATAAAATCAATAATACCGTCTTCTTCTTCAAGAGTTGCAACAGAATCAGTAATAAGCGAGATGTCGTTCAATATTGTTCCTAGTTCTCTTTCAATTAAAATTTGTTTTTGAGAAATCAAACTATCTAGTTCATCTTCAATTAAGCTATCTAAAATATAACTTATTGCAATATTAAATAGTATTAACAATATAGTTAATACTATTACAACCAGTGTAATTTTTAAACTGGTATTCTTTATGCCGTAGTTAGATTTTATCCCCACAAAAATCCTCTCATTCCCTCAAGCACATATATAGAATTATTCTATTTTTATTATGCATTTATAAACATGTCATAAAATTATATCATAAGTATACAAGAATTGTCTACTTTTTTATGCTTGAAACTTTGAAACTTCAACTAATTAACGTGATAAATTCTTCGACTATTTCCAAATCAAAAATCAAATATTAGTTATTCTTTACTTTTAATTCTGCTTTATCTTGCCATGAATCATCTATATTTTCTCTCCATTTCCTTTTTATGGTTATTTTCAGATCTTTTAACAGAGAAAATTCAACGATTGACAATTTTTATGCCTATTCTTAACTTTCTAATATTATATTGAGATATTGAACAATTTCAACTTTAAAAGGTTCTAAAAAAGAACAATGTAAGGTTTAATTAAAGAACAAATGTTTGCGTTTTTTCTTTTTCTATGGTAAACTATAAAAAAATATTAGTGGTCACACATACAAAATTCAGCTAGCTTTTTTGTCCAAACAGGTAGGTGTCAAATTTTCCAAAGAGATAGGAAAGGAAATATAAAATGAATAATTTAAAAGAAAGAGAAAAAAACATATTGGAGTTTATGAAAAACTATTTAAGTGAAAACGGTTATCCTCCTACAGTTAGAGAAATCTGTACTGGCCTAAGTATTAAATCTACTTCTACTGTCCATAAGGATATTGCAAATCTAGTAAAACTAGGCGTAATCACGAAAGATCATACTAAGAGTAGAGCATTAATCGTCGAAAATGTACAGCCCGAAGAACCAATTCCCTCCAGCATTGTTAACATCCCTGTAATAGGCAGGGTTGCCGCAGGCACCCCTATTTTAGCAGATGAAAATGTGGAAGATTCAATTCCCGTGCCATCTAGATTTATTTCTAATGGTAATAATTTTCTATTAGTCGTAAAGGGAGAAAGTATGATAGATGTAGGGATTATGGATGGAGATTATATTTTGGCTCAACAGCAAAATACAGCAAATAATGGGGACATTGTCGTTGCAATGATAGAGGGAGACTTTGAGGCAGAAGCGACTGTCAAAACATATTACCAAGAAAATGACCACATAAGACTTCAACCTGAAAATCCAAGTATGGAACCAATACTAACACGGGATGTTCAGATTTTAGGAAAAGTAAAGGGTGTATTTAGATATTTCTCATAAAACCTTTCTTAATAATTTAGCAACATACAAAAAAAAAAATTGTTTTTACTCTAATTATATTGTAAAATATATATAATATTTAAGTTACAAGTTTAATTTGTTAATTGTGTAAAAATAGAAAGGAAACTGTTTATGAAAAAAATATTATGTATTTTGACTGTCCTAGTTTTAACTTTAGGCCTGTTAGCAGGTTGTGGAGGCAGTAGTGACGAAAAACTTAAGATTGCTATCGTTACCAGCCCTTCTGGAGTAGATGATGGTTCTTTTAACGAAGACAATTATGATGGAGCAATGGCTTTCGCAGAATCACACGGTAATGCAGATGTAACTCCTGTTAGAGAAGAGTCTAGCGACCCAGCTGCAGCAGTTCAAGCTGTTACTTCTATAGTAGGTGACTATGATGTAATTATAGGTTGCGGATTTCAATTTGCTGGAATTGGCACTATAGCGGCTGACAACCCTGAAACGAAATTCATACTAGTAGATGCCTTCCCTACTGATGCCGATGGTAATGAAGTTGAGCTTGAAAACGTATATGCTATGCAGTTTAAAGAGCAAGAAAGCGGATTCTTTGCTGGTGTTGCGGCTGCTCTAGAAACTAAAACTAATAAAGTTGCCGTAGTAAATGGAATTGCCTTCCCTTCAAATGTAAATTATCAATATGGTTTCGAAGCTGGAGTTAACTATGCAAATGCTTCTCTAGGCACCGATGTTGAAATAGTTGAGCTACCTTCTTATGCAGGAACTGATGTAACTGGCCTTGATGTTGGTGGAAACTATGTAGGAACTTTCTCTGATGAAGCTGCTGGAAAAGTTTTAGGACAAGCTCTTCTTGATGAAGGTGTTGATATCCTATTCGTTGCTGCTGGAGCTTCTGGTAATGGAGTTCTAACTGCAGTAAAAGAAGCCGATAACGCTTTATATATTGGTTGTGATGTAGACCAGTTCGATGATGGTGTTGATGGAGATGGAAATGTTATTCTAACTTCTGCTTTAAAAATTATGGGAATGAACGTAGAAAAGCAACTGAATGCAGTAGCTGATGGTTCTTTTGCTGGCGGAAATGTAATTTTGGGTGCTGACACTGACTCTACTGGTTATGTTAGTGAAGAAAGCCGTCAACAATTATCTGAAGATACTCTTGCTGAATTAGAAAAACTATATCCACTTGTTCAAGACGGAACAATAGTTCCTCCTGCAAATTTTGATGGACAAACACCTGAAGCTTTCACAGGTTTATAAAATTATTGATGTAATTCTCCCTTTTTTCAAAGGGAGAATTCTTTTTTTTTTTTAGAATTGAGGTAAATATGTCAGAATATCTCATAGAAATGAGAAATATCACCAAACGCTTCCCAGGCATTATTGCTAATGACAATGTAACATTACAAATTAAAAAAGGGGAAATTTTTGCGTTACTAGGAGAAAATGGAGCTGGAAAGTCAACTATTATGAGTGTGCTTTTTGGAATGTATGAGCCAGATGAAGGAGAAATCCTAATAAACGGCAAACCAGCAAAGATATCCTCTCCAGAAGATGCTACCAAGCATAATATTGGCATGGTTCATCAGCACTTTAAATTAGTCAGTAATTATACAATAACTGAAAACATTATTCTCGGGTTAGAAAATAAAACTAAAAAATTTGGTTTTATTCCTTATGTAGATATTAAGTCTGCTAATGAAAAAGTTCGAGCACTATCATCAGAGTATGGGTTGGAAGTAAATCCAACTGATGTTATTGAAGACATCAATGTGTCTACACAACAAAGAGTAGAAATATTAAAAATGCTTTATCGAGAAGCTGACATCTTAATATTTGATGAGCCAACTGCAGTTCTAACCCCACAGGAAATCGAATTTCTCCTAAGCATTATTAAAGATTTAAGAGACAAAGGCAAAACAATAATTTTAATCACCCATAAGCTAGAAGAAATTAAGCAAATTGCGGATAGATGTGCAATTTTACAAAAAGGAAAGCTTGTTGATATACTAGATGTTGCCACCACTTCAACAAATGAAATGGCAAATCTAATGGTTGGCAAAGAAGTAGTATTTGAGGTAGAAAAAAAAGAGCCAAATTTTGGCCAAAATATATTAGAAGTTAATAATTTAACTGTATTAAATCAAGACAAATTTCAGGTAGTCAAGGATGTTACCTTTTCAATAAAAGGTGGAGAAATATTTGCCCTTGCTGGCGTTTCAGGAAATGGCCAAGTAGAACTAGCTGATGCCATTGCTGGATTATTAAAATCTCACTCAGGATCAATTAAATTGAATGGAAATGACATAACCCATGATTCTATTAAAGAGCGTATCGATGATGGCATCTCATATATTCCTGAAGATAGGCAAAAATATGGTCTTGTTTTAGATTTCCACCTAGAAGAAAACATGGTACTTAAAACATATTTCAAAAATCCTTTTTCTGCAAAGAAAATATTGAATCCAGATTCAATAGAAAATTATGCTAAAGTACTAATTGACTCTTATGACATTCGATGTGCTGAAGGTCCTAAAACAACTACTCGTTCAATGAGTGGCGGAAACCAACAAAAGGCAATTATTGGAAGAGAAATTCAATTAGAAACATCTTCACTTCTTATATTTGTACAACCCACTAGAGGGCTTGATGTTGGAGCAATTACTAATATACAAAAGCAAATTTTAGAAGAAAGAGATAAAGGAAAAGCAATACTTCTTATTTCTTTAGAGCTAGATGAAATAATGAATCTAGCAGACACCATAGGCGTTATTTACAACGGGTCAATTCAGAAGATAGCACCAGCTAAGACTCTTACAACAAGAGAAATTGGAGAATTTATGATGGGGGTAAAAAATAATGAATAAATTTAAACAAATTAAACTTCCCCTACTTATAATTTTGTTTAGCTTAATTATTGCAGGAATAATAATATTAATACTAGGGTATAATCCACTTGAAGTTTATATTGCTTTATTACAAGGCGCTGGCCTGTTACCCAAGTCATCTTATGGAGCAACTTCAAATCTTCTAACAGAGTTCGCTGGTTTCTTAAATGCACTTACTCCTATGATTTTTGCTGCACTTTCCGTTGCAGTTGCAATGAAAGCAGGCTTATTTAATATCAGTGTATCAGGACAAATGCTATTTGCAGGATTCTCAGCCACACTACTTATCGGCTATACAGATTTAAGTGCTTATATAGCAAAACCGTTGGTAATTCTAGTAGGTATTGCTGCAGGAGCGTTGTTTGGTGGTTTAATAGGAATACTTAAATATAAATTCAACATAAATGAAGTAGTTTCTTCTATAATGTTAAATTATATCACCTTGTTCTCAGTAAGCTTCTTTATAAACCTTCACTTTATAGACCCAGTCTCAAGACAATCCATAAACATTTCTAGGGAGTCTAGGTTAACATTGATTGACGTAAAAATGGGAACCTTGTCAACAGTTGTTCCATTTGGAATAGTACTAGCAATAGCTGCCTGTTTTATTATTAAATTTATTTTAGATAAAACCACATTTGGTTATGAAGTCAAAGCCGTTGGGTTAAATAAGGATGCAGCAAAATATGCTGGTATATCTGTAGGCAGAACAATTACCCTTACGATGGTACTTGCTGGAGCTCTTTCAGGTCTGGCAGGAGTAACTTACTATCTAGGATATTTTGAATCAATTCAACCTAGAGTGCTAATCCCTACAGGTTTTGATGCAATAGCTGTTGCCCTACTGGCAAATAATAACCCTATCGGAATTTTCTTTTCTTCTTTCTTAATATCAGGAATAAGCAAAGGAAGTGTCTATATGAGTTCTTCGACAGGACTCCCTTTAGAAATGGCAGATGTAATTATAGGAATCATATTATTATTCAGCGCTTGTAGAGTATATATAGAATATAGATTTAATAAAAAAGAAGGAGGTAAGCTAAATGGATAGAATTATTATTGATGGTTTAGCCTTCTCCTTGCCATTATTCGTAATGGCAATTGGCGGAATATACTCAGAAAAAAGTGGTGTTACTAACTTAGCGCTTGAAGGATTACAAGGGTTTGGAGCCTTTTTCGGAGCATTTATTGCAGTCCTTTTTACAACCAATTTTGCTGTTGGCTCACAAATGCCTTTTGTAATAGCCCTTTTGGCTGCTATAGTTGGTGGTGGGGTTTATGCCCTTCTTCACGCATTGCTTTGTGTAAAATTTAAAGCCAATCAAGTAGTAAGTGGTGTTGTTATAAACATTCTTGCTATTTCACTTACGGTTTTTTTAACTAAGCAAATTAACTTATCTATGTTCGGAGCAGCTTCCAACAAGTTCACCTTGCAGGTAGCCGAAAAAATTGATATTCCTTTTCTTTCAGAAATTCCTTTCTTAGGAGCCTTTTTTAGAGAGTTATATCTGTTTGAAATAATTATAGTCTTTGTGGCATTTTTTGCTTGGTATGTAATGTACAAAACCAGATTTGGAATGAACCTTAGAGCTTGCGGTGATAATCCACATGCCGTAGATACTGCTGGAGTAAATGTTTCAAAAATTAGATTAATTGCAATTATTATTTCTGGATCCCTATCTGGGATTGCAGGTATAAGTTATGCTTTTTCAATTTCTGCAAGTTTCTCTCCAAGTATCTTTGTTGGTTATGGTTACTTAGCAATTGCTGCACTAATTTTTGGTAATTGGTCAATTTTATTCACCTTCTTCACCTGCCTATTCTTTGGATTTGCAAGGTCAACCGGATCATTTATTGTTCAATTACTAGAGCTTCCTAGTGCATATCAAGACTTAATTGCTATATTACCTTACGTATTAACTTTAGTTCTACTAGTTTTCTTCTCGAAGAGTAATAGAATGCCTAGAGCCTTAGGAGAAATATACGATAAAGGGAAAAGATAATATTATATCCCTAAAAGTTGCTATATTTGATTACAAGGCTTTCTCCTTGCTGTAGTTACGCTTCGGAATTACTAAATATATAAACCCTGATATGTGGTATTACCATCACTATCAGGGCTTTCTTATTTCTTTCAAGTTATTTTGTTTAGCATTTAATTTATCTTCTATATTAGTTTAGCTACTCGTGTTACTATTAAGCTAAAGATTATTTATGTTATTTCCTTCATGCTCTTCTCACTGATTGTTACTCTAGTTTTCTAGGTGTAACTCTTCCCATTCATGAAAAAGTTCCGCTAGCTTTTCTTGAATTTCTTGCTTTTCATCAGACAATTCTTTACATTTTTTCATATCAGAAAACACTTCTTCTAAAGTCAAAGTCTGATCAATTTTGCTATCTCTTATTTCTAGTAATTCAATTTTTTCTTCTACTTTTTTTATTCTATTCCTGATTTTCCTTTTAGCAGCCTCCGCTTCCTTGTTAGCTTTCCAACTGAGCTTTGCCTCAGTTTCAACAATTGTTCCGTCTTCCTCAACTTCAAAGGAAGGATTTAACATATCTTTCTTTTCCATATAATAATCATAGTTTCCAATATAATTAACAAAATTCTGATTAGATAGTTCTAAAATTCTAGTTGCAGTTTGGTTAATAAAATATCTATCATGGGAAACATAAAGTAATGTTCCTGTATATGAATTTAATGCGGTTTCCAAAATTTCCTTAGAGGCTATATCAAGATGATTGGTCGGTTCATCAAGTATCAAAAAATTAGTTTCAGAAAGCATAAGCTTAGCAAGTGAAACTCTTCCCTTTTCTCCACCACTTAAAGTTTTTATTTGTTTAAAAACATCTTCTCCAGTAAAAAGAAATGCTGCTAAAGTATTTCTAATCTTAGTATGATTCAAACCAGGATATGCGTCATGTAATTCTTCCATAATTGTATTTTCTAAGTTTAATACAGCATGTTCTTGATCATAGTAACCAATATTAACATTTGTACCTAATAAAAATTCCCCTTTATCTAATGACATTACATTATTAAGAATTTTAAGTAAGGTGGACTTTCCTGTACCATTATCTCCAATAATAGCAATTCTTTCTCCTCTTTGAATTTTAAAATTAACATCTTTGAATAAAATTTTATTATCAAATCCTTTTTCCATTTTTTCAACAATTAACACATCTTTCCCGCTTGTGATATTTGGCTCTAAATTAAAGTGTATATGACGATTTTCAGTTATAGGTTTGTCTAATGGTTGAATTTTAGCCAGTAACTTTTCTCTACTTTCTGCCCTTTTTATTGATTTTTCCCTATTAAAAGATTTGAGTTTTTCAATTACTTCCTTTTGGTGTTTTATTTCCTGCTCTTGCTTTAAATACTCTTTTATCTGCGCATCTCTAACAATTTCTTTCTTTTCTGCAAATTGTGTATAGTTTCCTGTAAACATCATTAGATTACCATTTTCAATTTCTATAACTTTACCTACCACTTTGTTTAAAAAGTATCTATCATGTGAAACAATTAAAATTGCACCTTTATAGTTAACTAAATAGTTTTCTAACCAACTTATTGCATTCATATCTAGGTGGTTTGTTGGCTCGTCTAACAATAAAATATCTGGGCTTGTCAATAATAACTTACCTAAAGATACCCTTGTTTTTTGCCCTCCAGAAAGAGTTTTAACCTGTAGGTTAAATTCTTCCTCTACAAAGCCTAGGCCTTTTAATACCCCGATAATTTCACTCCTATAGGCATATCCATTTTGCTGTTCAAATTCATGGGTTAAGTTGTGATAATTTTCCAACGCTTCCTCTAAGTGACTGCCCTTCAAAGTGCTAATCTTTTCTTCTAAAAGGCGGATATTTTCTTCCTTTTCTTTTATATGTGCTTTTGCAGTTGCGACTTCTTCATATATTGAATTTTGCGAGTTCATTTCTTGATGCTGTGAAAGATAACCTATTGTTTTTTCTTTAGTTATCATTATGCTTCCCTTATCGCAAGGAAGCTGACCCATAATCATTTTTAGTATTGTTGACTTTCCTGCCCCATTGAGGCCTATTAAAGCTGCTTTTTCATTATCTTCTATATGAAAAGAACCAGATTTTACTATAATCTGTTCCCCAAAAGACTTTTCTATTTTGTTACATGCTAATACCATTGTTCTTTGTCCTACCCTTTGCCTATTATTCTTTTTCCTACTTAATCATTTTAATTTCTTGACTAAGTTAATTTTAACTTGCCTTTTTTATAAGTTAAATTGATTTTTAGACTTATCCAAATCATATTTATTATCTTAGGTAATTTTTGTTCTCATCCAAATCATATTTATTATCTTAGGTAATTTTTGTTCTCATCCAAATCATATTTATTATCTTAGGTAATTTTTGTTTTTATCCAATATTTATTAATCTTTCAATCACATCTTTATCTGCTGGCAAAAACTTATAGTCTTTTAATTGTGATGCCATTACCCATTTGGCATCCATATGCACATTCATCTTAATAGTTCCACTTACCACTTGGCAACAAAAAAATGTAACATGAATGCTTTTTCCATTTACAGAAAACTCAGTTGTATCGAATTCATTTATAACCTTAACGGTTATGTCTAGCTCTTCTTTTAGTTCTCTAACGATACATTCTTCTAATGTTTCATTAGCTTCTAACTTTCCACCAGGAAACTCCCAGTATGTTGGGCATTCATCATCTAATGCTCTTTGGCATATTAAATATTTTCCATTTTCTTTAATTATTCCAGCTGTTACTTTTAACATACTTTCTCCATTCAACTCTACTATAACAATATATTTTACCATTTAAACTATTATAGTTCAAATGCTATAAACTAATAATTCGAATTTCAATTTTTCCTGATCATTAAGAACGGATAAACAAAAGAAATTAAAACTTGTCATTTCAAAATTTCTGTCTAAAAAAGAAAGTAATCTGATTCAGATTACTTTCTCTATAAATTTAATTAAGCTACTATTTACAGCCTATAGTTGTGAATTTATTGTATCTACTGATGTCTTTGCGTCTCCTAACAACATATCGGTGTTTTCATTAAAGAATAATGGGTTTTGAACTCCTGCATATCCTGCATTACCCATAGATCTTTTAAATACAACAACCTTATTTGCATCCCAAACACGAAGTACTGGCATTCCTGCTATTGGAGAGTCTGGCTCTGTCTCAGCTGCTGGGTTAACAGTATCATTAGCACCTATAACCAATACAACATCAACATCACCAAAGTCGTCGTTAATCTCGTCCATTTCAAGTACATTATCATATGGCACTTTCGCTTCTGCTAAAAGCACGTTCATATGCCCTGGCATACGACCAGCAACTGGGTGTATTCCAAACTTAACATCTACGCCTCTAGCTAGTAACTTTCTTGTAAGCTCAGCTACTGGAAACTGTGCTTGTGCAACTGCCATTCCATATCCAGGCGAGATTACAACAGAATTTGCTTCCATTAACATTTGTGCAACTTCTTCTGCTGAGGCCTCTGTATGAGTTCCATAATCACGAGCTTCACCACTAGAAGATGAAGTGTTGCCACCGAAACCTCCAAGAATAACAGAAATGAATGATCTGTTCATTCCTTGACACATAATATAAGATAGGAAGGCACCAGACGAACCTACTAAAGCACCTGTAATAATTAGCAAATTATTTCCAAGTGTAAATCCTGCCATAGCCGCTGCCCATCCTGAATAGGAGTTTAGCATTGATACAACAACTGGCATATCCCCACCACCTATGGCTAGTACTAAATGTGCTCCAAGTATTAATGAAATAATTGTCAAAATAACTATCGGAAGTATTCCTTCTTCAACACCTCTAGTGTTTATTAACCATCCAATTAATCCAAGTGAAGCTAGAATAATTATTAAATTGATAATATTTCTTCCTGGTAATATTAATGGTCTTCCAGAAATCTTTTCTGATAACTTCAAATATGCCACTATTGACCCTGTTAGCGTTATAGCTCCAATGAAAATCGCAAGTCCTACCTCTCCCATATGAAAAGCATTTTCTGGCGAATCTTCACCTGGATGAAGAATAAATGAGTTTATTCCAACCATTACAGCCGCAGCCCCAACAAATGAATGAAGCATTGCAACCAATTCTGGCATACCTGTCATTTTTACATTCTTAGCCTTCCAAATTCCAACCGCTGCTCCTATTGCTAACGCTGCAGCTATTAGCCCTAAAACAGTCATCGAATTTTGAGTATTCATTACTACTGTAGCAACAATTGTTGCAAATAATGCTATAGCCATCCCGATAATTCCAAACTTATTACCTCGAAGAGCAGTTTTTTGATTAGAAAGTCCTGCAAGTGCAAGTATGAAAAGTAATGCAGCCACAATAAGGGCTAATGATTGAAATCTTTCTGCCCAATCAACAATATGTATATATGTATTTAAATTACTCATCGTCTGAACTCCTTTCGAACATGCTTAGCATACGCTGTGTAACGAGAAATCCTCCAAAGATATTAATCGCAGCAATTACCATAGCTATAAAAGAAAGTAC
>CAYJGT010000021.1:0-24392 GCA_964370035.1 uncultured Oscillospiraceae bacterium | reverse complement strand
GTTTGTTGTCAACGATGGCATAATCACCGCCGTGGCCCCAGAAGCCACTGAGGATGCGGCTGTGGTTTACAAAGAGGATGCTACCTACAAGCCGGCTGAGCTAAAAACGCAAACCGCCTTAATTATCAAGGTCGGCGACAGTAAAAACAGCGCCACCGATGTGGTCTATGGAGGCGATCCCTACATTCCCGATGCGCACTACCTCTATGCTCAAGGCAAGGGTGTGTACCCCGAGGTTGGCGGTGTCATCGAAGCGGTTTACTACAGCGATTTGGGTAGCCTAAATGCCAAGCTGCAGGACTTAGACGGCAATGTGGCCTATCAGTGGTATAGAAATGTAAATGACAGCAACACTGCCGGTGGCGTGCCCATTACAGGTGCTACCGAAGCCATCTACAATTTGCCCGACTTACATCCCGATGAACTGAAAATTGGGCCGCACTACTACTATGTGACGGCTGAACTAGATGGCGCTACTTATATCAGCGAGATTACCACCGTCATTATCACACCACGTCTGACTGACGTGGTCACAGAGGAAAGCCTGGAGAAGTGGTATGGCACAGGCGAAGCAGTTACCCTGGTTGCAAAAGAAGGCTGGGAGTTTTGTGATGTCGACGGCAACAGCCCTGCCACCAGCTTCACCTACACTCCGGATTATAACGAAACAGACGGTGTTATTGACACAGCTCAGCCTCTCTATATACAAAGAAAAGGTGGTATTGCTGTCGATGGTAAACCATTGATCTATGATTTTGGCTACAAGGCGAGGTATGACAAACGCATCACCGAATTTGTGGATAAAGTTGATAATTTGGGCTTTAACCCAAGCTTGGACGAACTATCCGATGTCATGAAATACTATAATGATTTGCCGGAGTATATCAAGGATCGCCTAAAGGACAATGAAGGTGCAACTAATGCTTTAGAAGAGTTGACCACGTTGCTTGATGCTAAAGAAGCGGATGCCAAAACAGCAGTGGAAGAAGCCATTAACGAAGCAGACAGCATAGAGGACATCGAAAGAGCAAAGACTCTCTATGAAGCCTTGGATGACGACGCGAAAAAGGATATCCCCAATAAAGATCTGCTAGATAAAAAACAGGAGGATGCTGAGAAAGCACAAAATGTCATAGATATCTTGGAAGAGGTGAAGTCTGACGGAAGTTATGAGGAAAAGAAATCTGCCCTTGAGCTGTACGACGACTTGAGCGAAGATCAAAAGAACCTGATTACCGACAAGAGTAATCATGATAAGATTGTAGAGGATGTAGAGGCTGTTGATGTTGTCCTCGGCCTACTCGAGAACATTGAAAAGCCCTACTCCGCCCAGGATTTGGATGTCATTAAAGATGCTCAAGACGCCTTTGATGCCCTTACTCCCGAGCAAAAAGCCGACCTCCCTGCGGATATTCAAAATAACCTCGACGAGATGAAAGATATGGCGGATAAGGTGCAAGATGTGGGTAATACCATCGGCAATTTAGATGATGCATCTACCGATGAGGAAATCAAAGCTGCCAAGGATGCCTATGAAACTCTCACCGACGAGGAAAAAGCCATGATCCCGCAGTCCGACAAGGACAAGCTGGACAGCGAGTACAATGAAATTTTAAACAGCATGACCGAGGACGAAAAGGCGGTGGAAGAATTTGAGCGCTTAGTCAATGAAGTCGAGAAAAAACCAACTGCAGATGCCATTGAAAAGCTAGAAGAGGCATTTAACAAGCTGACTGGTGAGCAAAAGAATAATGTGAGTAGCGGCATTGAAGGCACATATGACGACTTACTCGTTGCAAAGCCGGTGATCGAAGCCCTTGAAGCTGCCGAAGACGGCGCGGAATTGAAAGATGCATTGAATGGTTACAACGGCTTAGACCCTGAGCAAAAAGCACTCGTAGATGCTGCAACCAACAACACAGGTAAAGATTTGAAAGCAGAAAATGACAAAGTGACTGCTTTGGAAACTGCTGTAGGCGGCTTAACCGTACCCTTTGATTCAGCCCAAAAAGTGGATATCGAAAATGCCAAATTAGCTTACGAAGAATTGAACGACGAGGGCAGAAAACTGCTGGACCCTGACGTTGCAGAAAAACTCGACACTCTCTATGAGGATGTACTGAATGCTTTGGAGTATAAGAACAAGGCCAGCACCCCTAGCACCGAAATGGAGGTTACGGGTCTTGTCGATAAGGTTGTTTTACCCGAGGATAGCCGCACCATGTCCAAAACCATCGTTGAGCTGCTGGTTGTCGACAGCGTCCCGGACAACTACCCTGTGGTTCCCTCCGAGAAGAACCAAGTTCTCTCTGTCGAGGCCAAGCTGATCGCCAAGATGTATGAGAATATTGACGATAAGGTGCCTGTAGCAAGTGAGCAAATCCAACCTAAGGATGGCGAGAGCGTCACTATCAAATTGGCTCTGCCATCGGGATATCTTCCGGAGACCTTAGAAATCCACCACGTCAAGGACAATGGCCTGCGAATTCGCATCAACGACTTTGCGCTCATCACCGAAAATAATATTCTGTATGCCATATTCGCTGTTGACTCATTCAGTCACTTTGTGGTGCTCGGCGAGAAAGTCGGTTCCACTGATGGCGATGGTGACAACGATAGTACTGCCCCTACGCCAAATCCAAACGATTCGGATAATTTATCACCTACGAGTAGTAATATCCAAGCAGGGGCTCCACAAACAGGTGATAATTCTGGCTTACCGATTTTTATTGGATTAATGCTAGCTTCAATTTTGGGAATGGGAGTTATATTTATGTTTAGGAAAAGAGTATAGATATACGAAAACAAACAATCCTCCAATCATAGATTATGGTTGGAGGATTGTTAATGGTGTGCCCAGCATGGGCACACAACAAAAAAACCACACCAAAAGGTGTGGCGCTTTATTTGGTGAAGCGCGAGGGACTTAAGCAGGACTAGGTCCTGCCGTTCTGCGCTCGGAGGATGAGCTTGAACCGCTAAGCTAAAAACCATCCACGATGGTTTTCTAAACGCTTAGCGCCCTTCGGGTTCGAGTCCCTCGGATTAGTGCAAACAAAAAAACCACACCAAAAGGTGTGGCGTTTTATTTGGTGAAGCGCGAGGGACTTAAGCAGGACTAGGTCCTGCCGTTCTGCGCTCGGAGGATGAGCTTGAACCGCTAAGCTAAAAACCATCCACGATGGTTTTCTAAACGCTTAGCGCCCTTCGGGTTCGAGTCCCTCGGATTAGTGCAAACAAAAAAACCACACCAAAAGGTGTGGCGTTTTATTTGGTGAAGCGCGAGGGACTCGAACCCCCAACCGACAGATTCGAAGTCTGCGACTCTATCCATTGAGCTAGCGCTCCATAACCATTACAATTCTACAGCAATTTTGAGAGTTTTGCAATAAGGCGGTGAAGATTATGTATATTTTTGCTTAAAATGATATAATGTGAATATAAAACAAACAATAAGGGTAATAACTCAATGATACATAACAATGAAGGAGGAAAATATGAAAACTAAAAACATTTTGAGAATAGCAGTGCCTCTAGCGATTATTATAATTGTTGGCGGAATGTATTATTTGAGAAGCGTGGAAGATGCTAGCGAAACTGGAAGTGATGTGGCAACGCCCCTAATAGTGGAAGAAATAAATGTAGATGAGCTTATAGCATATGAATTGCCGATAATGCTTGCTTTCGGTGGGGAAGAATGTCAGCCTTGCAAATTAATGAGGCCTGATTTAACAAAGATCCATGATGAGCTTGAAGGTAAGGCTTCAATAGTTTATGGAGATATTTGGGCTAAACCAGAACTTGCTGCAGATTATCCTATTACGGTAGTCCCTTCACAGGTTTTCTTTAATGCAGACGGTACACCATACCTTCCTAGCGAGGAAATACAACAGATAATTCCAGGGATAAAACTTTATCGTGATGAAAATACTGAGGAATTAATTTATACAGTTCATGAGGGGATGCTTAGTGAACTTGAAATGAATGAAATATTTGAAGATATGGGAGTAGCGGTATGATCAATCAATGGTTGGAAACTTTAAGCCTATACATTCAAGATACTTTTTGGTTAGCTCCAATTATTGCTTTGCTAGCGGGAGTTCTTACCTCCATAACACCATGTTCCTTAGCAACCATACCTCTTGTTATTGGCTATGTTGGCGGAACTACAGATGACCCGAAAAAGGCGTTTAAGTTTTCTCTTACCTTCGCAATTGGCTCGGCAATTACATTTACTACTTTAGGTGTAATAGCTTCCCTTGCAGGAAGTTTGATAGGAAGCGGGGCAAGTTGGTGGTATTTGGTCATAGGAGTGCTGATGATACTTATGGCATTACAAACCTGGGAGCTTTTCCAATTTATCCCTTCTACAAATATGCTTTCTAAAAGTAAAAAGAAAGGCTTCATAGGAGCATTTTTAGCTGGAATATTAGGAGGGATATTTGCATCACCTTGTGCTACCCCAGTTTTAATTGTCCTGTTAGCTCTAGTAGCGGGGAAGGGTAGCATTCTTTGGGGGATAATGTTACTCTTGATCTATTCGATAGGACATGGAGCTCTGGCGGTAGCAGCAGGAACTTCAGTAGGATTGGCGGCAAAGATAAGTAATGATGAAAAATACTCTAAGATTAGCCAAGGTGTGAAAATTTTTATGGGGTTTGCAATTTTACTAATTGGATTATATTTGATATATTTAGGCCTTTAGTATTAATGAACTTTCTAGGCAAGGCACAATAGCATTTCCGTTGTAACTAAGGGTAAAAGGGAATAATTAGCTTGAAGGTCTTCGTGTTTAACATGGCCTGATTTGGCTAGATGCTTATAAACCTTGGTTAGCCAATAGGAATTTTGTGCAATTTGAACTTAACTTAAAAAAATGTTATCATAAATATAGAACTAGAAAGGAAGCATATGAAAAAGTTTATGATTTTTATGATATCAATAGTATTGATAGTTGCTTTGGGATTAGTGGCTATCAATTTTTACGTGGTGCAAAAAGGTGGGGAAAGAGTCATAGCTTCGACTGTTAGTGAGGATAGTTCATTAACTGCGGAAGAACTGGAGGAAGTGAAAAGTCATGATTATCAAGTAGCATTAGTACTTGGCGCAGGATTGAATGCGAGGGGAGAACCTTCGCAGGTTTTGCAGGATAGGCTGGATTTGGCTATATATCTTTATGAAGAGAAGGCGGTTGAAAAACTATTGTTAAGTGGAGATAATGGACAGATAACTTATAATGAGGTGCAGCCAATGTTTGAATATGTCCGCTCTCAAGGTGTTAAGGATGAAGATATTTTTCTCGATTATGCAGGGTTTTCAACTTATGAATCAATTTATAGAGCAAAGGCTGTGTTTGAGGTTGAGGATATGATTATAGTAACTCAAAAGTATCATCTTTACAGAGCTTATTTAATTGCGGAAGCTATGGGAATAGAGGCCAGTGGATTGGGTGCGAATCAAAGTGCTAATAGCAGGGACTGGGGGATGGAAAGCCGGGAAGCTTTAGCAAGGGTTAAAGATTTTTTCTATTGTATTTTCAAGCCGGAACCTACTTACTTAGGGGAGGAGATTTCAATTGGAGGAAATGGGGATGTAACGCATATTCATGAGTAAATAAATAACGGAAGAGTTGGATTACTTCCAATTCTTCCGTTTTTTTTTATTAGTAAGTTACTTTACACTCAGTAAATAATGCTGATGCCACAGTATCTATGTTACTCACTGTACTTTCTATACCGCACCTTGTCTAAGCATAGTATCTGCAACTTTAACAAAGCTGGCTACATTGGCGCCTACAACATAATTGCTTTCATAGCCATAATCTGTAGAGCCTTGTTGGCATTGGTTGAAAATTTCTTCCATTATGTATTTTAGCTTTGCGTCAACCTCTTCGAAGGTCCAGGCTATCCAGTTGCTGTTTTGGCTCATTTCAAGACCTGATGTAGCAACGCCACCTGCGTTAGCTGCCTTAGCTGGGCCAAAGAAAACGCCACCTTCTAAGAATACCTCTGTAGCTTCTAGAGAACAAGGCATGTTAGCTCCTTCGGCTACAGCTAAAACTCCGTTAGCTACTAGCATTTTTGCATCTTCTTCATTTAACTCGTTTTGAGTTGCGCAAGGAAGAGCAACATCACACTTAGTGGACCAAACGCCTTTTCCTTCATGATATACAGAGTTTGGACGATACTGTTTATACACAGAAAGTCTCTCTCTTTTTACTTCTTTGATTTCTTTGATAGCCTCTAAATCAATTCCGTCAGGGTCATATATCCAACCTGAAGAGTCTGTCATTGTAACTACTTTTGCTCCTAATTCATAAGCTTTTTGAGAAGCGTAGATTGCTACATTACCTGATCCAGAAACTGCTACAATTTTATTTTGGAAGGTATGTCCATTATGTCTTAACATAGCATCGGTAAAATACAATAAGCCAAAGCCTGTTGCTTCTTTTCTGGCTAAAGAACCACCATATGTTAATCCTTTTCCGGTTAAAACACCTTCGTGAACATTTTTTATTCTTTTATAAAATCCAAACATATAGCCAATCTCACGAGCTCCAACTCCAATATCGCCGGCAGGGATATCAGTATCTGGTCCGATGTGTCTGCATAGTTCTGTCATATAGCTTTGACAAAATCTCATTACTTCACTATCAGACTTCCCTTTAGGATCAAAGTCTGAGCCGCCCTTGCCTCCTCCAAGAGGAAGACCAGTTAAAGCGTTTTTAAATATTTGTTCAAAATCTAAAAACTTAATTATTCCTAAATTAACAGATGGGTGGAATCTTAGCCCCCCTTTGTAAGGGCCGATTGCGCTATTGAATTGAACTCTGTACCCTCTATTAACTTTAACATTACCCTCATCGTCTACCCATGTAACACGGAATTTAAGTTGTCGTTCAGGTTCTAAAATTCTTTCTAAGATTCCTGCTTTTTGATAGTGGGGATTCTTTTCGAGAACCGGACCAATTGATGCTAAAACTTCTGTTGCGGCTTGGATAAATTCAGGTTCGCTGGAATTTAATTCAATGAGTGCGTCTAATTGCTCTTTAACGTATGTCATATAGCAGCCTCCTAACAGTATTTAATTATACACTTACCTATCAATAAATTATGAGATATTTTACCATAAGAGTATAAAAAAAACAATAGATTAACTTATAAAGGGCATTTTTATGAAGATGGATTATCATTAGTGATTATTTGTGGTGTTTGTTGTCTATTATTTTAATCAAGAAAGTATGCATGCTAATTAATTTATCGAAGTTCGTCGATGCCCTTATTAGCTAAGACATCGGCCCTGTTGTTCATATCTGTAACGTACTCAAAATCTTCATAAGTAAATTGAGTTCCATTCCATTCGACAAACTTCTTGTAAAGCTTTTGAAAATCGGTCACCTTGCTATTTAGGTTCACGTGACCCTTAACTCTATAAAAAGAAATGTTGTGCCTATCTAAATATGGAAGTAAGCCTTCCCATAAGTCTCTATTTTCAACAGGCTTTTTGTTTGCGGTTCGCCAACCATTTGCTACCCAATTGGCATACCACTTTTTTCGAAAGCAATCCATTAAATAGCTACTATCTGAAAAAACTTGTATGGTGAGATTGTCTCGATTTAACGCTTTAAAAGACTCTAATAAGGCCTTCATTTCCATTCTATTATTGGTTGTATTTAATTCGCCCCCATATATTTCTTTTTCCACATCTCCAAAGACTAATATAGAGCCCCAACCTCCAATGTTTTCATCTGACTGATTTCCTGAACAGCCACCATCTGTATATATTTTCAATACTGGCATGATTTCCTCCAAATCTGATAATACAATAGTTAATTTTAACATTTTTTCTATGTTTTCACAATAAATATGGTAAAATATAGGCAATATGAAAAGGAGGATTAGGTAATGGTGGAAAAGATGACGAATTTAGAACAATCGGGTTCAGAACTATATTCATTAATTGAAAAAGCACTTCTAGATCAAGACTTTTTAAAAAACATTGGGGTAGGAAAGAGGGTTATGGAAACTGCATTGATTGAAAATCAATGGAAAATAATCTGTTATGAAATAGAAAACGATAAAAATATAAAGTGTAAGGATATTTTGGAGGCTTCATTGAGCACCTTAAGTTCTCTCTCAGAACTTCCAGAAGAAGGTCTTTTGCAATATATATTCAAATACACTAACATGGTTCTTTTTCCGGATTTGGAAGAAAAGCAGATTAAGGTTAGAGATCAAAAATATTGCAAAGCTAGATTGATTTTTAGTGAAATTTTAGATCAAGTTATGAAGCTGAAAGATAATAGAGGTGAGCTCGACCCTAGGGCAGAATTACACTTTCTTTCTTCTGAGGAGATTGTAAATTGTCCAACGCGTGGAGAATATGAAAACCTAAAGGCTTATTTTGCAGAAAATTATATGGATAATTTTTTGAGAATAGGAGCAGAGATTACTCCTTTTAACACAAAAGGACATATTGCGGGAGTGCACTATGTTTCTATGCATGTGGGTAGGCAACTCAAAAAAGTAGGAGCGCCTATAGACTTGGCTTGTATTTCTGGTGCTGCTATTGCACATGATATTGGAAAGTTTGGATGCAAAACAGCCGAACACTCTAGAATACCTTATCTTCATTATTATTATACAGATGAATTTTTATCAAGGTTAAAGACTCCACATATCAGTCATATTGCAAGCAATCACTCAACTTGGGATTTAGAAATAGAAAATTTATCTGTAGAATCTCTAATATTAATATATGCTGATTTCAGAACGAAAAGCTCTAGAGATGAAAATGGAATTGAGATTGTAAACTTTTATAGTTTGGAAGACGCATTTAATGTAATTCTTTCAAAGCTAGATAATGTGGATGATGCAAAGAAAGCAAGATATATTAGAGTGTACAAGAAACTTCATGACTTTGAAAAATACATGAAGGCCTCTGGGGTTAGTGTTAAATTAAATAATAGCAAGGAGAAAAAGGTTAACTGGAAGGATCCTTCTTTACTTACAAATAGAGAAGCTGTGGATAGACTTAAATATCTTGCAATCAGACATAATATAGAGGTTATGAACAGGGTTAATGGAGAGATAACTTTTGGAAATTTACTAGAACATGCAAGATCAGAGAAGGATTGGAAAAATATTAGAGCCTATTTAAATGCAATCGGAGAATATTATACCTACATGACTGCGAAGCAAAAAGATGTTACAGTTCAGTTTTTAACTGAAGTGCTATATCACAGAGAGGGAGATATTCGTAGACAAGTAGCGATATTAATAGGTAATATAATTTCTACTTATGATGAAAAATATAGGAAAGAACTACCTGAGGGAGTTGAAGTAAAAACAATTCGTAGAACGGCTATGGATCTTTGGGTAAAACATCTTAATAATATATTATATCCTGATTTAAAGACTACAGAAGAACAAAAAAGGTGGATGGGATATACTCTAAAAATAACATTAGAAGCAATGCTGAAAAACCCTAAGAATGATAACAATGAGGCCTATATTGCAAAGTTTAAAAAGTTAATGCTAAATAAAGATTTAGATGAAACTTCAATATTTATTATGCTGGATACAGCGCTAGAAATACCGGCAGAGTTTAACACGGATAAAGATAACCTTACAATTGTTAACTTTGCTATCAAGAATATTTATACAGATAATATTGAAGTGAAAGTATCGTGTTACAGGGTACTAAAGCTGATTTTAGAGCATATGGATGTTGAAATTCTTCCAAAGGCAACGAAGGCAAGGCTACAAAAAATATCTAAGATTAGAGAGCTAGAAGACGGAATGCCAGTGTCTGTAGTATTTTTGCAGTACAGAATTAGAAAGGCGCTTGGAATAATTACAGAGGCGGGCTTAAAAAAATATAAAGAAATCTATGATAAGGAAAGTCAATCTGTGGCTATTTTTAGAGAGAATTTAAAGGTTGCAACACCTTGGGTAATTAAAGCGGTAAATATTAAGTTATTACTAAGAGAAATGAGAGAAGGGGATCGAACAGAGGTATTTTACTTAGCTATGCACTTTAGTAACCTGTTAAAGATAAGTGAAAGGGTTACGGTTAGGCATTTGGCAGGAGAAGGTCTACTAGAAGTATTTAAACTTCTAACATTTAACCAAAGAAATGAAATAGTTGTAGAACTTACGAAAGGCTTGGAAATAGGTGACTATCAATTCTCTAAGTACATTCCACAATACCTTGGGCCTTTAGCATTGGATTTACAACCTGCGGAGCTAGATGAATTTTTAAATGAGTTGAAAACCCATTTGAACGGTGGTAATAAGAGAGTTGTGCCTGTAATCCTAGACACACTAGGGGAGGTCCTTAGAAGATATAGTTCTTATGAAGATGTAGACGTAAAAAAAGAAGATTATTTAAATAGGAAACAAAGAATAATAGGAATGCTCCTTAAAGGGATGTCTAACTATGCAGGAGAAATTAATAAAGAAGCATTTATGGTAATTGGGCAACATGTGTTTGGCAGTGAATTCTTAACAATTGAAGAGAAATTTGATATTTTCAAAAGGATGCATAAAAAAATGTTGACCCTAATTACTAGTGAAAATGAAGATGAACTTACTTTCTTCACTAATGCAGCTGCCCTTAACCATATTTATAGGTTTATTGCAGAATATGAATACTTGCATAAAGAACTTAAAATTGAAGCTATTAAAAAGGCTGCATTTTTCCCAGGCACTTTTGACCCATTCTCTTTGAGCCACAAGGGTATTGCAATTGCAATTAGAGACTTAGGCTATGAAGTCTATATGGCTATAGATGAATTTTCATGGTCTAAGAAAACTCAACCAAGGGCTATTCGAAAAAGAATAATAAATATGTCAATAGCTGACGAGAAAGATATTTATGTATTCCCTGATGAAGAACCTATTAATATTGCAAACCATAATGATATCGAAAAATTAAAAACAATTGCAGGGGATAAAGAACTATATATAGTAGTAGGTTCAGACGTAGTTGCCAATGCATCTTCTTACAAGGTAGAATCTAGTGAACATTCAATACATAGTTTAAATCACTTGATATTCAAGAGAGAAAGCAATGAAGAGGTAGAAGTATTAGATTCAGGTTATGAAGAAGCGTGCCACTTAATAAAGGGGAAAATTGAAGAATTAAGCCTTCCAACACATTTGGAGGACATTAGCTCTACTAGAATTAGAGATAATATTGATAGTAACAGGGATATTTCTTCGCTAATTGATCCTGTAACCCAAAGATATATTTATGATTACAGCCTATATATGAGAGAGCCTCAATACAAACACCTAGTTACATCTAAAGGATTTTTCTTTATGCACCTTTCTGAGAAAAATGAACAAGGTGAAAGAGGAACAGCAATAGGAGACTTAGAAACAGGAAAAATATTAGCTAGGGCTAGAGTAAGAGAGACTCATACTGGATATCTGTATGAAGAGTTTAAGAGCGAAGAATTGGCTGCTTATGTGCGAAAAAATGCGCTTGGAAAAATTATTGTAATTCAAGATTTGATTATTGATAAGAAAATGCCAGATCTCGATTTATATCAGTTAATTTTAACAGAAACCCTAGCGGATGCCTTAAATGAAGATATGGCATATGCCGTGTATAAACTTAAAGATGAAAATGAAACAAACAAAAGTTTAATTGGAACTTTAGAAAGGCAAGGCTTTAAGGAAATTATTATTAATAATAGGGGAACAGGAACCTATGCGGTTGACATGAGAAAGCCAGTTGTTTTAATTCAAAACATGGATACTATGCTTAAGAATCCATTTGACACGAATAAAAGGGTTTTAAAGGCAATGGATAGAGCCCATAAGAGGATGCAATTGGCCTTAACTAAAATGTACAAAGGCAGCCTTGTTATGTCTATAAATTCCAGTGTATTAAACCAAAAACTAATTGAAAAGATAACTAGTGAAAACGGAGTTCCTTCTACCCAAGGAAAAGAAAGAAAGCTTGGGCCATATATGTGTGTTCCTTATGGAAACATTCTTAGAGGAATGGTTGTGCCAAACACTGTTACCAAGACACTTCATACGGAAAAATATTTTGATCCTGAAATGAAGGGGTCGGAAATTGAAGAGTATCAATATTACGCTACTATTGAAAACCAAATTGAAATGCTTAAATCATTTGATAGGAAGTTAATATTAGTAGATGATATTCTTCATAAAGGATATCGGGTTAAAAGGATTAATGCAAAGATAAAAGAAGCAAATATGCAAGTCAAGAAAATAATAGTAGGGTTACTTTCAGGAAGAGGAAAGGACTTGATGACTGTCCAAGGAAGAAGTGTAGACTCTGTTTACTTTATTCCGAATCTTGAGGCTTGGTTTGTAGAATCGGCCCAATACCCATTCATCGGGGGAGATGCAATAAAAAGAGAAAAAGATAAGGCTTTAGATTCAGTGCGATCTATAAACCTAATTCTACCTTATGTAATGCCAAGGTTCTTAGATGAATTTAATAAGGATGTAATTTACATGTTTTCTAAAGTCTGCTTAGAAAATGCATTAGAAATATTTGAAGTTCTTGAAGCAGAATACCAAGAAGAATTTCAAAGAAAATTGACATTACAACGACTATCGGAAGCAGTGTCATCTCCAAAACTTCCAGATGTTGGGGAGTGTTTGGAATACGATAAAAACCTGTCGCCATCATCATATATTCGAAGTGACATTGAAAAGCTAGTTAGGCTAAAAGGATTAATTGGCTAAACCAGCAGTTGCTTCAAAATTGATGAAACAAAAAATATTAAATGGATTAGGCAACTGTGAATAACATGGAGAAGGATAGTATGAAAAGACTTTTAGATATGTTTGAGCAAAAAGAGTTAACTGTAGATAAGGGCGAAACTTTTATAATTAATAAAAGTTTGCTAGAAGTAGGAGGAAAAAGGGAAATATTTCTTGAAGAGTCAATAGAGGAGAAAAAAGCTAAGGATGCCGTTGTAGATTTTAACAAGAAGAATATAAGCATAATAGCAATTGGTGATGTTGGAGGAACTCTTGCCTTGGGCCTTAGACTTCTTGGCGGAGATGTTATTTCTCAAATAGGGCTCTTTGACATTAATACAAACAACTCGAAAAGATATGAATTTGAACTTAATCAAATTAACTCTTGTCACCAAGAAAACGGAGAAGATTATTCTGGGGCAAAGGTTACATTAATTGAAGAAGAAACATTATATGATTCTGACATAATACTTTTTTGCGCGACCTTAGGAATTCCCAAGGTAGGGGAAGAATCTGAAGGGGAAAAAGATGTGAGGATGATACAGCTAGAAAAAAACAAAGGATTAGTAAAACTATACGCCAAGGCTTGTGTGGAAAAAGAATATAGAGGGAAATTTTATGTGGTTTCAGATCCAGTAGACCCATTATGTAAGGCTGCCTTGCAAGAAGGCCTACTGCTAGAACAAGTAAGAGGCTTTGGCCTTGGTGTTATGAATGCTAGAGCAAAATATTATAGTCAGAAATCAGAGAATCCATTAGTAAAAATCTACAATGACGAGGGTAGAGCTTTTGGCCCCCATGGAGGTGGCTTGGTGATTGCAAATAGCATAGAAAATTATAATGGAGTAGCGTCTTTATGGCTTACGGAGAAGGCGGAAAAGGCGAACCTTGAAATGCGAGAGTTAGGATTCAAGCCATTCATAGCGCCAGCATTGTCTTCTGGGGTTTTATCTTTGATAGATTTGCTAAAAGGTAGATGGAATTATTCGTCAATTTATTTTGGTAAAAATAAAGACGGTGCGTTTTGGGGATGTAGAAATAAAGAAAACGGTCAAGAAATTGAAGTGGAAAATATTGAATTGCCGCCACTATTGGCCGAAAGAATTCTTGCTTCATACAAAGAATTAAGCAAAATATAGTGAAGTTGGGTTGGCAACAGGATAAATAATTAGAATAGTGTTGTCAGATGAATTGGAAGATAAGTTAAAAAGAGAATATTAGAATTGCTAAAGAGGGATGTACAAAAAAGAGATACGTATAGTGATCAAAGGGGTACTATGGAAAAAATAATCTTGATTATGCCTTCATGCACTGATAAAGTAGGAAGCAAAAGGCTAAAAGAAGCGATAGAATATGTGACAGAATCAGCTTTTGATAAATTATCAGCAGTTGATAATTTTGAACTTTGGGCAGATATGGAAGAAGTTGAAAAATTCATTAAAAAAAATCACTTTAAAAACAAGAAAATAGTTTTTGTGATTGACCTAGGCATATCAGGTGTAAATCTAGAATACTATAGGCTTCTGAAAATTATTAGACTTAATCCTGATATGTTTGAAGGCTCCATAGGGGGAATATTAATAGATGGAGAGGGAGAACTATTTACTAAAAACATTGGTAGAGAATTAGCTTTTTCTGCAAATCTTGCAGGTATGACATTTCCAGGGAAGCCCTTAGTTGAAGCTACGAGAAACTTATATAATTTTAATATACAGGCTAGAAACTTAGGAAGCAGTAATGCCACAGCATATATGGAAAGCGTAAAAGGTCTTTTTAGAAAACTTGAAAATTTTCAATTTCCAACTATTGCAAAAAAAGTTTTAGCTATACATAGTGGGCATAGGGGACTTTCTAATAGCTTGGATTTGTGGGATATGGCTAGGTCGAAAATTAGAGGCGAAGTTAAGGAAATCTCCCTTAGAAATGGAGAAATATTTGATTGTAAAGGCTGCGCCTATGAGGTGTGCAAAAATTTTGGAGAAAGAGAAACCTGCTATTATGGTGGTGTTATTACAAAAGCAGCCTACCCTGCATTAATGGAAGCGGATGCTTTAGTTATGATTTGTCCTAACTATAATGATGCGGTGACAGCAAATTTAACTGCTTTTATTAACAGATTAACCGCATTATTTATTACTAAAGACTTCAGTAATAAGAAGATTTATGGTATAGTGGTTTCTGGGTATAGTGGAGGCGACATTGTTGGTGGACAAATTATAAGTGCATTTAACATGAATAAAGCCTTTGTTTTGCCGTCAAGAGCTATTATGGCAGAAACAGCAAATGACCCAGGAAGCATAAAAAACAGGCAAGGCATTTTGATGAAAGCAGAAGCGTTTGGAGAAAAAATCTAAGTTGAGAGATCGGTTCAGCCTGTTAAATAAAATTGCATACAAGGAAGGACATAATGACAGAAAAGAAGTACGAAACAATCAAGGTAAATGAAAGTGAAAGCAAAGAAATTGAAACGGATAGCCATACTGCTCAATCTGAGCATGATCATGTTCATGGCGACTTAGGGCGAGATCATGGTCATTCGCATCCTGCAGGGTTTAGTAAGAACACTGCAAATAGATTGGCTAGAGCAATTGGCCATTTGGAAAAAACCAAAAGAATGGTAGAAAATGAAGCTGATTGTATAGAAGTAATGATGCAATTATTAGCTGTTAGAGCTGCTATTGATAGTGCTAGTAGGTATATCTTAAAAGAACATATTAATCATTGCGTTGTGGATGCAGCTCAAAATGGCGATCAAAAAGTGATTGAAGACTTAAAGAAATTTATAGATTCCTATTTAAAATAGAAGAAGTGGATTAATAAAAATTAATTTGTGATACACTTTTAATCAATAAAATTTGAAGTTTATGAATGTATGCATCTAACAAGTAGAAAGATATATAAGTTTTATAGTAAGTAAAGAAAATGTTGAGAGCTCCATTAGTAATAAAGTGGAATGAAGGCATGATAAAAAGTAGAAATGAAAGAAGGAAAATAAATGGCAGTAATAAGGAATATTCCAAAAGTAATAACCTTTTATACAAGGCTTAGGTTACTAAATGTACATAAAAAAAATATAGAAAAATGTAAAGCGGATGGAAATTGGGAGTTAGAGAGAGAACATATACTAAAAGCAACAACAACTTGGGGAACCCAGATTATGAAAGATGTAGGAGCAAATATTACAGTTCATGGAAGGGAAAATCTTCCTAAAGAAGGGCCTGCTGTTTTCATCTCTAATCATCAGGGTTATATGGATATTCCTACCTTATGTTCGGTTTTAGATACGTTTCAAATAGGATTCATTGCTAAACAAAGTTTAGAAAAAATCCCCCTATATGGCAAATGGGCGGCAAGAGTTAGGTCTGTTTTTATTCTAAGAGAAAGTCCAAGAGATTCCCTTAAAGCCATAAAGAAGGGAATTGAATTTATTAATGATGGCTTTTCCTTAGTGATTTTTCCAGAAGGAACAAGAAGTAAGGGAGAGATTCCGGGAGAGTTTAAAAAAGGCTCAACTAAGCTTGCAACATCTCCTAAAGTGCCAATAGTACCAATATCTATAAATGGAACATATAAGCTTTTTGAAGAGACTGGGGTATTTAAAGGTGGCGACGTAGAAGTTGTAATTCATCCCCTTATTGAGACTAAGAATCTCACTAAAGAGGAGGAAAAGCTCCTTCCGGAAAAGGTTGAAAATATCGTAAAAGAGGGTTTAGAAAAACTTATTTCAGATAGGATAGAGAAGAATAATGTTAAATAATTTATATTCAAAAAAACATAGAAACAAATATTTGGCTTTGGCATTTATTTGTGGATGTCTTTTTGTTGGGGATTACTTACAGGTTGTAAGTGGGTCAATACACGAGGCAGATCTTAGTGCTATGAATGTCGTTTATGATATGCGAGTTCCTGCATTAAATACCCTTTTTGAAACTGTAACATACTTAGGAGAATGGTATACCATCGTATGTATTTGCTTATTATTGCTTGCCTTTGATAAAACTAGGTATCATATTGGCGTGCCGGTGGCATTAATAGCAATATTAAGTAGCGCGATAAATTTTGGGTTTAAAAATATTGTTCAAAGAGCTAGGCCCTTGGAAGAAATGATGCTTATAGAACAGCATGGATTCTCCTTTCCAAGCGGGCATTCAGTTACAGGGGCTTCTGTATATATACTTTTAGCCTATCTTATTGTAATGACATTCAGAGAATCTTCTATAATGTCAGGAGGGAATTCTGATTGTAGAAAAGTGTGGGAAGAAGATGAAGGGGCTACTAACAATAGAAAATCTAGTGGTAAAATTTGTTTGGCTGCAGTGGGCCTTGTGTTATTGGCGCTGCTAATAGGAATTTCAAGGGTATACCTAGGAGTTCACTATCCATCAGATGTGTTTGGCGGATTCAGTGAAGCAGGAATACTTATTTGCTTAATGATAGCGGTGTTCATTCCTAAATGGAATAGAAAAGCAGATGCGTTAAGGAAAAAGCAACAGAGAGTAACTGAAGAAGAGTTGATAGAGAATGAGGTATCACAATCAGAAAATAAATAGAGGTAAAGTAAGTAGTTGTACTACGATGTGGATCCTTAGGGATTATTACTTGTATAATCAGACGAGATAAGCTTTTAACCAACGTAAAATAATGTAGCTCCAGCTAAAGAAAAATAGTTGCAGCTACATTTTTTAAGTGAATAATCATATGCTGTTCAGTATGTTTAAAGCGAATTAAATATTTGGGTAAATCAAAATTATTCTTTGGCAGTTATGAAAATACCAGTTTGTTCAACCCTATCCTGATAAGGGCTTTTGCCATAGGCTGATAAAGGGATACCATGACAATTAGTGATCTTTGAGTCAAAGAAAGATAGTCTAAGAGCAGCTTTTCCCGCGCTGTACATTACTCTATTATCGACCCTGTTATTAGAAGCGATTGAAACCGCAGAGCCGATTGCAATACCAAAGTCTGTGACCTTAAGAGCGCATACACCACCTGCCTTAGAACATGAGGCACAATTTTCGAATCCGCATAAGCTACAATGTTCAAGGCCTAAATAGGTATCTTTTATTCCAATTAAAACGATGCAATTAGATTTGTCTACATTTCCTGCATCTCTTCTAAAGAATTCCTGGCCTGTTTCATCAGCAATCTTAATCATTTCTAGGGATAATGTTTTTTTCTCTTCGCCTGTAAGAATTAATACTTCAATTGAGTCATCTCCACAGGCCTTAGGTGCAGTTCTAGCAGCTACAGCCATTTGCTGTGCAACATTTAGACAGACATTACCTACTATATCAATATTTTTTAAAATCATAATTCTCTCCTTCTATACTTTATTAATACATAAGATTTATTATAGTATATGCAAAAATAGCCAGATTAACAAGGGGGGAATAGTAAGCAAAATGAATAATTAACTGGTTCACGGAAATAAACATAAGTCGCTTTCGAATAAAATAAAAATTGATAGAGAAACTCTTGATATAAGTTGCATAACATGGGTTTTGGCATATAAGAAATTTATATAACATGTTGGCAAGTTGAAGAAAATAGTAGGAATGTAGTTTTTATGGTATAATGAAAACCAGTTGAAAAGAGGGGAAAATGGATAATAAAAGAATATATATAACAGGGCCTATGGGCAGCAATAGATTAGAATTAGGCGAAAAGTTAGCGAAAGAGAAAGGTTATCAACTAATCAATCTAGATAAAGAAATTGAAAAAGAAGATGGGCGTACAATTAAACGGATTTCTATGATGATGGGTGAGCATGCCTATCATGATAAAGAGTATCATAAGCTTAAGAAAATCGAGGAACAGGAAGAAATTGTAGTGGTCTGTGGAGATGGAGTTCTTTTCGATAATATGTGTGAAGCAATCTTAGAAAGGGGAGAAATTCTTGTTGCAGACTGGGATAAGTCGATAGAAGACTTGTGGAAAGTTGCGAAAGATGATATAAACTTACCCTATGCATTTGTCGATGCATTAAGATATGATGAACGAACACTAGAAGAAGGAAAGGATCTAGATAAATCTAGGGCGAGAGCTTTTCGAAAATTTGAAGAAATCTACAATGAGAGAAAAAAATATTTTTTAAAGTATGTGAAATAGGAGATAGACATGAGAACAATTGAAAAACCAGTTTTGATAGTAATGGCAGCTGGAATGGGAAGCAGATATGGGGGCCTTAAACAAATTGATCCGGTGACTGAAGAGGGAGAAATAATAATAGATTTTTCATTATATGATGCGATGAGAGCAGGTTTTGAAAAAGTGATTTTTATAATCAAAAAAGAAAATGAAGAGGATTTTAGAAAAATAATAGATGGAAGAGCAGGGGCGAAATTGGAAGTGCTGTATGCCTATCAACAACTGGATGACTTACCTGTTGGAGTGGAAATACCAGAAGGCAGAGAAAAGCCATGGGGAACGGGACATGCAATTTTAAGTGGAAGAAAGTTAGTTAATGGTCCTTTTGCGGTAATAAACGGGGATGACTACTACGGCCCTACAGCATTTGCATCTATGTACGAGTTTTTAAAAAATGCAAAAGATGATGAGAAATATAATTTTTGCATGGTGGGATATGGCTTGAAAAACACTCTTACGGAAAATGGATATGTGTCAAGAGGAGTTTGTACAGTTTCAGAAGAAGGAATGCTTGAGAATATTGTGGAGAGAACAAGAATAGAAAACAGAAATTCAGGGCCAGCATACACGGAAGATGATGGAGAAACATGGATTTCTTTAGATGGCGATACTGTGGTTTCAATGAATCTTTGGGGGTACACGGGGAGTATGATGAAGGAACTTGAAAAGGAGTTTCCTGTTTTTCTAGAAGAGGCGATAAAGAGCAACCCGCTTAAAGGTGAGTTCTTAATCCCTAAAGTGACAGATGCTTTAATAAAGGATGGAAAAGCAAAGGTTCAAGTGCTAAACTCAAAAGATAAATGGTTTGGAGTAACGTATAAAGAGGACAAGGAGTATGTTTCGGAGAGTATCCAGAAATTAAAAGCTCAAGGCTTATACCCTGAAAAACTTTGGGGCTAAAATGAAGTTGCTTTAGATAATTATAATCACATTGCATAGAGGATAGCCGATAATGTTATACTTTTAAATGAAAAGACACCGACCTGATGGAAGGTGTCTTTTGTTTGCTGTTGTATAGTACGGGATAGGTGTAAATTTATTTACTTGTCGCTAATATCTTCAAAAGTGGTTTCTACTACTTTATCATCAATGGTGCTTTCTGGTATTTTGAAAAAAATAGCTGAAACCAAGAAAATTATTCCTAAGAATAGTAGGTAGAAACCTATGAATATAACCAAGAAACTTATCATGACAAAAGAAGCTCCGAACATAGCTAGTGCAAACAGTAGATTCACTATGCCTGTAACCATAAACCAAGTCATTGGTTGACCTATTTTTTTTGCGGTAGCAGCAGTAGTGAATTGACTTATTGAAGAAAGTAATGCCAATACTCCTACAATAATACCGAAGATGTAAACGGCAACAGCAGTAGAAAGCAATAAATAAGCAGCAGCAGCGATGCAAATAACGCCTAGGATAATTTTTGGAACTTTTCCTTGGTTGCCTTCAGATAGCTTAATTGCGCTAAAAATTTGCAATATGCCGGCGATTAATAAGCCTGCTGCAAAGCCCCAGTCTAAAAGTACTAATATCTTTCCTGGAATTGAAATACAGGCAACACCGATTAAAATTAAAAAAATACTAATTAATATTCCGAATTTTCGAAATCTTCTAAAAAACTCAGTCATTGTTTCCTCCTTAAGAATAATTATTGTAAATACAGGGGCGAGGGCGAATTCGGTTGTATTTTACTAAAACGTTTAAAAAATTTATAAACTTTGCATGAAAAATTCTGATGGTATGTTAGCCTATGAACTTGCAGTTGCTTCTCCAATGTTTTCTACAAAGGGCAACATTTCGCTAAGTTGCATAAATTCGCTCATAGTTAACCCAGAGTTGTAGATCATTGTAGCATAGTTTTCCCCTACATAACGTAAATGCCATGGCTCGTAGATGTAGCCAGTTAGATCAGTTTTTCCTTTTGGGTAGCTAATGATAAAACCATAGTTATGAGCGTTGTCATTAATGTACATCCCTACTTTGGTTTCCCCGAAATATTCCTCAAGGGTACCATCATGGCTAACATCTATAGCTAAGCCTAACTGATGTTCACTATGACCTGGCCTAGCGGAAAAGGTATCGGCACTTTCTACGCCGTTAGAAGCTACATTATTGCTATATAAGCGGCTTTGAAAACTATCGGTTCTATGCCCACTAACTGCCAAAAAATCAAGACCCTCAGATTGAACTGCTTCGTATAATTTGGTTAAAGATAAGCTGGCTACCTCTCTTAGTTGAACAAGTTGAGTTGAGTTCATAGAAACTGTAACTAAGTCATCTGGAACATAGTCTGCGGGAACTTGGTAATGTTTATTAACAACAGCACTAATTTGATCGTAGTTTTCTGCAATTTCAGGATTGTCAATATAATCTGAAGGAAATGTAAATATATCAGATTTATCTAAAGGGGCAGCCTCTCCGTAACTAGTAAAATTTGTAGCTGAGAAAACTAAAGAAGAAAATAAAATAACAGATATAATTTTTGAAATTTTCATAAATACTCCAATCGTAAGATGATTAATATAGTTTAAGCTTGCAGGATTGCCCTTTGAAAGTGTCTAATAAATAATCCATTACTAGACATGCTAAACCAATGCAACTTTACAATTTGTATTGGTTGCACTTCGAGCCTATCTATGTTGTAATTTTAGGGTATTTTGAAATCAAAGTCAATAGAAGTGTTTGTCTTGAGACTTAATATTTTGTCGGTGGGAATATTTTCATCGGCATAAATTTCATTAATTTTTTAGTTTTTCTTGTATCGAATTCCTTGTCCGTTGACAAAATGTCAACAAAGGGAGTTTTGAATCCTGCTTTAATTCCAGTATGAACAAATCCATTTCTTTCATAAAAAGCAAGCCTTTTAACTCGTTGGTCATAGTTTGACGCGCTTTTATCGTCCATTGTTTCGATGAAAAGTGTAATTGATTTTTCTAGATAGGAATTGAACAAAACCTCTAACAGCTTAGACCCATATCCTTTAGAGTAAATTTTATCATTCTGCAAATTGTTTGCGTGAGAATTATGAGTTAGTTAGACTATGAAAAATAAAAATGATATAATTAAGTGAAAAGATATTTGTGAAGAGAATAAGGTTGTTCAAACTAAATAAGTGTTCTGTGACAATAGAGGAAAACCTATAACTTAGAACTAAAGAATAAAATAAACAGGTGCTTAACGATTATCATTTAAGGGGAGATTATTGATGAATGGGCTTGTATTGAGTAAAAGCTTATACTCCAAAGAAGGGAAAAATATAATAAACGCAGAATTTTCAAATTATAAAAAATATATGGCGATAGGGCTTGTAGGAGAGGGATCAGAGTGCTTTGGCTTTGATGATGAAGTGTCTAAGGATCACGATTTTGCTGCGGAATTTTGCATTTGGTTGCCCGATAAGATTTACAATGAAATTGGTCTTGATTTACAGAAAAAATATAATGAAATTAATAGAAAATATAACAAAGGGAGCCTATTTACAAAAGAGGGAAAAGGGCGTAGGGGTGTTCTTAGCTTAGAAAACTTTTACACCAGGTATCTTGGCGTGCCTTGTGAACCCAAGGATAATCTTAAATGGTTTAAAATACCGGAACATTTTTTGGCAACGGCTACTAATGGAGAAGTTTTTATGGACGAATTTGGAGAATTTTCACGTATACGAAATAATCTTAAAATGTTTTATCCAAAGGATGTAATGTTAAAGAAGCTTGCGGGATACTGCTCATTGATGGCTCAATCGGGGCAATATAATTTTAATAGATCGTTAAAGAGAAATGACTTAACTGCTTGCTACCTATCCTGTGGTTTGTTTGTTGAAAATGCAATGTCAGCAATTTATTTGTTGAATAAAGAATATAAGCCCTTTTATAAATGGGCATTTAGGGGGGCTGAAAAACTGCCAAGATTAGTGCGAGCGATTAATGGTTTGAAAGAAATATGCTTACTAGGTGGGGATGTTGTGTCACAAAAAAGAAAGGCTGAATTAATTGAAATGGTTGCGTTGAATATTGTTGATGAACTGAAACTGAATAGTTTTACTGAAAGTGATTCGGATTTTCTTGGAGTGCATGGTGAAGAATTAATGAAAAAAATAGAGGATGAAAACCTGAAAAAAATGCATATAATGGTGACGGCGTAGAAAGAGAAGAAGAAGGACTTTCGCATATATAATTAATAATACCTATTTAAAGGGGGACTTGTTAAATGGAAAAAATAGAGAATGTTAATGATGAATTAATTAAAGAAATAATTGAATTAGAATGGGAATTGTTTGTTAGTGTAGAAAATATTGGAGGAGAGTTAGCATCTTGTCAGAAAGATAAGAAAACTTTTTATATCATGAGATATAGTCAACATAGCATTTTTAATAATTCTGTCCTAAGCGGATATTTGAATGATTTGGAAAAAAGTAAACTACAAGGCAGGAATATTGTTGCGGAAAAATATGCATATATGATGGAATATACTGATAATGACTATTTTCAAGAAACCTTGAGAGGAAAGCTGCCAGCTATTAATGAGGAGAAGGAAAAAGCAATTTTCGCAATATATGGGATGATGGTAGAATTTCAAAAGGAGTTTTCTGAAGTTTATCCTAACTATTCTCTTCGAGGTCGAAGGGCGGAAGGTGATACTGTCGGAGATGTAACTTTTCATACTTATTTGATTTGCGAATTAAAAACTTGTTCATTTGATACTGTTACAATGATGAGAGAGCAACTTGAGCAATATAAAAATAAGGGAGAAAACCCTATTTTGAAAATACAAGAAAGAACAGTGTCTTTTTATGGGTATAGTAGCATTAGTGCCGTGGAAAAGGTTTTGGCAGGTCAAAAGCAATTATTCTATTCTAATCTTTGTTAAATTTGAGAATTATTTAAATATAATTGTTGCAGAATTGACATTTTATACACAAAAAGTGTAAAATTAATAGATATAAAATTCCGATTTTTGCTCTGCACTAGTTGTAGGTGAAAACGATAGGGTAATAAGAGCGATTTTATTGCCTGCCAGTGTGCAAAGGATATATAGACCGCATAGCTTATAATAATTTATTTCTGCTTTAGAAAAAATTGATAAGTTGATTAGGTTTGTATTTGCTTTGTTTTTTTATTTGCTGTGATACAAATTATGACTTTTTCAAAGGGGAAAAGTCATATCTTTAGAATTTTAGAGAGCGTAATATTAGAGGATTTCATAAGAACTAATTAAAGGAGGATTCTATGGGAAGATTAAAATTTGAAAAGGCAACTTGTATAGGCTGCCAATTATGCGCGCAGGTCTGTTCTGCCATGAAAGAAGGAGAATATATTCCTTCAAAAGCTAGACTTGAAATAGAAACATATTATCAGGAAGGCGAATTGAAGTATTCGGACCGTTTCTGCATTAACTGCGGAATTTGTGTAAAGGCCTGTCCAGTAGGAGCTATCACAAAAGGGGACTACATCGAAGTAGACCATGATACTTGTGTAGGTTGTGGTACTTGTGCAGAAAAAT
>CAYJGT010000020.1:0-24986 GCA_964370035.1 uncultured Oscillospiraceae bacterium | reverse complement strand
TGCAAGAAGCTAGATTAAAGAAGTTTTCAGAAGATAGTAATAAATTTGAGATAAATAGAATTGAAAAAGGAAGCAGTAAAATTGGAATTATTACTTCTGGAATTTGTTATCAGTATGTTAAAGAAGCGATGCCAGAAGCGTCAGTTTTAAAAATTGGTAATGTATATCCATTACCAAAAGAGTTAATTAAAGAATTTGCAACAACAGTGGAAAAAGTTTATGTTATGGAAGAAGGTGAGCCTTTCATTGAAAACCAAACTAGGCTTCTAGGAATTGATGCATCAGGAAAAGAATTACTAGGTATACAAGGAGAGTATTCTATTAATAGAATAAAAAAAGCTTTTGGAAAGTCTGTTGATGAAACCTTAGAAATTGGAGAGGCGCCAGGAAGACCTCCTTTAATGTGCGCAGGTTGCCCTCATCGAGGAGTTTTCCATACACTTAGAAAACTAAAGAAAATTGTTTCGGGAGATATTGGGTGCTATACTTTAGGATCATTGCCGCCAACTTCTGCAATGGATGTCTGTCTATGTATGGGCGCGTCAATATCCATGGCTCATGGTTTTGCAATGGCGGGTGGTAGAGAAATGGAAAAAGATGTAGTGGCAGTAATAGGAGACTCAACGTTTTTCCATTCAGGAATTACAGGTTTAATTAATATGCACTATAATGGTTGTAATGGTACTGTAATGATACTAGATAATAGAATTACAGGAATGACTGGGCATCAACATAATCCATCTACAGGATTTAATGCAAAAGGTGAACCTGCCCCTAACATTGACATTAAAGGCATTTGTGAAAGCATTGGAGTTAAGAATATTGTTGAAATTGATCCCTTTGACTTGGTAAACTTGGAAAGAATAATAAAAGAAGAATCGGTAAGAGAAGAGTTGTCGGTAATAATTACAAAGAGACCATGCGTTCTAATTCTCAAACCTACTGATATAAAATATCATATTACGGAAGACTGCAAGAAATGTATGAAGTGTATGGAAATAGGGTGTCCAGCAATTGAGAAGCAAGGTAGCGAAGTAGTGATAATCAAAGAAAGATGTGTTGGTTGTGGGCTATGCCAAAGAGTGTGCCCTTTCGATGCAATTAAGGAGGGCAAATAAATGAAAGATTTAAATATTCTAATTGTAGGAGTAGGCGGGCAAGGGACTTTACTTGCTAGTGTCTTACTTGGAAATATTGCTCTTGAAAAGGGTTACGATGTGAAACTTTCTGAAGTTCATGGAATGGCACAACGAGGAGGAAGTGTAGTAACTCATGTGAGAATAAGTGAAAACACAGTAGCATCGCCAATAATTGATGAAGGAGAAGCAGATGTTATCCTAGCATTTGAAATGTTGGAGGGATATAGATATGTACCTTATCTCAAAAAAGGTGGAACTATGTTTATTAATCATCAAGAGATTAATCCTATGCCAGTTATTATTGGAGCAGCAAAATATCCAGAAAATCTAGAAAGATTCTTTAATGAAAATATCCCAGGGGTAAAGATAATTGATGCATTAAAGATTGCATTAGAATGTGGAAGCCCAAAGGCGGTTAACACTACTTTGCTAGGAGCTTTATCTACTAGCCTTCCTTTTGAAAAGGAACTTTGGATAAAAAAAATAGAGGAAAATATGAAACCGGCTTTTGTAGAGCTTAATAAAAAAGCTTTTGAAATGGGCAGAGAAGCCTAGAAATTAAAGTTTGGAAAATTAATAGCTATATTGAATTAGGAGAGATGTATGATTTGGAATAAAACTATGGAATGTGCCGAAAGAGAGAAAATGGAGCAGGTACAGTTAGAAAAATTAAAGAAAACAGTAAAAAGAGTATATACAAAGTCAGAACCCTATAGAGAAAAAATGCAAGAAGCAGGATTAACTCCAGAGGATATTAATTCTTTAGATGACTTAAAGAAACTTCCTTTTACATATAAATCTGATCTTAGAGATAACTACCCCTATGGAATGTTTTCTGCGCCTTTATCAGAAATTGTAAGAATTCATGCTTCATCAGGAACGACAGGTAAACCTACGGTAGTAGGGTATACAAAAAAAGACTTAGATAGTTGGGCAGAATGTTTTGCGAGATGCCTTTCTATGGCAGGAGGGGATGGTTCTTCAGTTGTTCAAGTTGCTTATGGTTATGGCCTTTTCACAGGGGGTCTAGGAGCTCATGCAGGAGCTGAGTATGTAGGAGCATCTGTAATTCCAATGAGTAGTGGAAATACAGAAAAACAAATCCTGTTGATGAAAGATTTTAAAAGTACAGTACTTTGTTGTACCCCGTCATATGCTCTTACCTTAGCTGAAGCTATTGAGAAAAGTGATGAAATGTCTATAGATGATATGTCTATTAAATCTGGTATATTTGGAGCTGAGCCATGGACAGTTGAAATGAGAAAAGAAATCGAAAAAAGGCTAAAAATTAGAGCTCATGACATCTATGGACTAAGTGAAATTTTAGGGCCAGGGGTATCATGCAGTTGTGAAATACAAAATGGCATGCACATTAATGAAGATTTTTTCATTCCAGAAATAATAGACCCTGAAACCTTGGAAGTTCTCCCTTATGGAGAAAAGGGTGAACTAGTATTTACAACAATAGGAAAGGAAGGGATACCTTTAATTAGATATAGGACTAGGGATATTGCAAGACTAATGGAAGAACCTTGTGAATGTGGTAGAACGAGCATTCGAATGAGCAGAGTAATGGGAAGAACTGATGATATGCTAATAATAAAAGGTGTAAACGTGTTCCCAACTCAAATTGAAACAGTGATTGCAGAGTTCAAAGAATTAACTATGAACTATAAAATAATAGTTGATAGAGAAAATAATACTGATACATTTGAAATATTAATAGAACTTGCAGAAGGATTAGCATTTGATAATATTAAATTTATTGAGAATATTAAAAAAGCTGTTAATCATGAACTACGATCAATACTTGGAATTTCAGCAAAATTAACCTTCTTAAATGAGGGTTCCCTTCCAAGAAGTGAAGGGAAAGCAGTTAGAGTGGAAGATAGAAGAAAACTAGTGTAAGGAGGGAATTATGTTGATAAAACAAATATCAGTCTATGTTGAAAATAGACCAGGAAGACTTGCTGCCTTTACAAAGTCTTTAGCAAGATGCGGAGTGGATATGAAAGCGATATGCATTGCGGATACTGTTGATTTTGGAATACTTCGTTGTATTGTTGATAATGCAGAAACGGCGGTTGTTGCATTGAAAGAAGATGGGTTTGCAGCAAGTATTACAGAAGTTATTGCGTTAGGGATTAGTAATTCGCCAGGCGGATTAGATCATGCAGCTGACTTACTTAACGAAGCGGAAATTAGCATTGAATATATTTACTCATTCATGAAAGCCATTAATGATAATGCAGTAATTATATTCAGGGTAGATGATGTTGAGGGGGCAATTAAAGTATTAAAAGAAGGTGGCGTAAAACTTCTTTCTATGGAAGAGTTAATGTAACCTTTTATTTGCGAAAAAGCTGAAGGTTAATGAAGTGGGTATTAGGATATCCAATCTTAGGAAAGAATATTATGATACTGGAAATAGCAAGAGGCGAAGCCTAAGATGGTAAAAATTGTTAAATTACATAATTTAATAGTAAAATGCTAATAAAAATTGAAAATAGTAATAATAACAGGATATGCACCAATTTGTATAGCCTGTTATTTTTTATTAGCTTGTTAACATGACTCCGCATCTGCCATTGCAAAGTAATTTATATTTCAATACTGAGCAATACTGGCAGAGCATACAATCCTATAAATAATCGATTTTAAATTTATTAAAGATTATATTTATATTAGCTTGCTAATATAAATCAGCTATCTGCCATTGCGAAGTAATTTATATTTCAATACTGAGCAATACTGGCAGAGCATATAACAATATAAATAATCCTTCGGATTATTTATTTAATCTTGCCATATAAAGGTTGTGTTTCTTGCTAATGATTTGAAAATAAAAATATTAATTATTTTAAAGTGACAAGAAATCGGATTTTTCAAAACAAGATTCTTATATTTTTTCTAGGTAAAATAGAATAATATATAATTAATTAATGGATAATTATATTGATTAATTACTGTATGTTATCTAGCGTGGCAACTTGATATTAGTGTAGTGGTTAGAAATAACTTGAAAATGAAAAAATGTTAAAACAAGAAAGTAGGAGGAAAAATGAAAAAAATATTCTTATTAGGAACGGGAGCTCAAGGCTCTACAGTAGCTCAAAGAATGGATGAAGAACCAAATGTAAGTGAGATTATCTGTGCCGATTATGATATGGATGCGGTTAATGAGTTAGTTGGAATGTTAAAAAAAGGTAGAGGTGTTCAAGTTGATGCAAACGACAAAGATAGTATAGTTGCAGCAGCTAAAGGATGCGACCTTTTAGTTAATGCATTACCTCTAAAATTTGGTCCAATAGTTTTAGAAGCAGCATTAGAACTTAAGTGTAATTATCAAGACTTTGCGGCAACAGATGTAATAGTTCCTGACTATGTTGAAGGAATAAAGATAATGTATAAAGATTATGGAGATAGATTTAAAGCAATCGGAAAGACTGCAATAATAGGAACAGGATCAGCTCCTGGTCTTATCTGTGTAGTAGCAAGAAATGCTATGAGATACTTAGACAGTTGTCAATCAATTTATTGCAACGTATATGAAGGAGTAGAGGCTAAAAGATTTATGCCATTTTGGTGGTCTCCAGTAACAGCTTTAGGAGATATGATTGATCAATCATATGCATATATAAACGGAGAGCTTGTTGAAACAGAGCCGCATAGTTTACCGATTAAGAGGATTTTTAAAGGAGTTGATAAAGAAGTTACTTTGGTAGAACATGCTCATGATGAACCTGTTTATTTAGGGCTAAATGCAGAAGAATATTTTAAAGGGTGCCAAAATGCTTACTTTAAGTATGGTGGTATAGGTGTTGATTTCTCTACGCCTTTATATAGAGCTGGTTTACTATCTAAAGAGAAAGAAATGATAAATGGACAAGAAGTTGTTCCTTTTGAGGTAATTTTAGCTCACATTCCAGCTGCTCCAAAATTTGCTCATGAGATTAAAGAAATTTTAGATGAGGGCTTAGTGTCCGATACAGGAGCTTTTGTAGTAGAAGCTTATGGTAAAAAAGATGGAAAAGATGTTTTGGTTGAAACATATGTTTCTGCTCCTGGTTGTGTAGAATCATTTGAAAGGTCAGGGCTTACTGGGGAAATGTACTTAACTGGACAAGGCGGATCTTTATTCACTAAGATGTTTGTAAATGACAAATTAAATAGACCTGGGTTAATGAGTTCGGATATGCTTACTTTTGAAGAGGTTGATTATTATCTAGATTGTGCAAAGGAATTAGACATAGTAGCGGATGTAGAAGTAAGAGAAGCAGTAGAACCGAAGTAATCGAGTAAATTTAGAAGTTTAATAAAATATTGTATAGAAATAGTGTGATTTATAACAATAATAACAAAACAGCTTGCTTAAGGAAGCTGTTTTGTTGATTTTATAAAGAAAAATTTGATATAATAGTATATACAAGTTAAGTGTTTATTAAAAAGCATGTGAAATTATAATTTCTGAAAGAAAGTTTGTTTGGTGAAATAATGGATATTGAAGGAAAAATCGTAAAGGATCAACCTATTAGAGCAGAGTTTTCCAACCTAATTTGGGAAGAAAAACATAAACATGAAGAAACAGAAATAATTCTAGTATTGAGAGGCAGCTTGAAATGCAAAATTAACTGTTTGGACTATCTTGCAGAAAAAGGGGATATGGTAATTACAGAAAAGGATGATTTGCATCAAATATATTTTGGAACAGATGACTTAATATACCTTAGTCTTTTTATCAATATGGAGGATTTTAAATACTTGCATCCTAACTTAGTGGATATGGTGTTTGTATGTGAAAAACATAATCTCTCAAGATATGACAAAAAAGCAGCTGAATATAAAGAAAAGCTTGACTTGCTAAGGCAAGCGATGATTAATATTGCTGAAGCGTATTTTGAAAAAACAGGTGACTTACACTTGATGACTGAAGATTTAATAAAGTTATTAATTGAAAAATATCGCGGTTTTTTTATTTACAAAAACAATTTTTTCACTATGCATGGGGAGACTACAACTACAGATTTAGATAGGATTGAAAGAATTATTAGGTACATTTGTGATAATGTAGATAAAAAAATCACCTTGGAAGAGGTAGCAGAAATGGAACATCTTAATTCCTATTACCTTTCCCATTTAATAACAAAAAAATTCGGAACTTCCTTTCAAGGGCTGATTAACTATTTGAGACTTGAAGAGGCTGAAAAGTTATTATTAAAGCCAGAGTTATCATTAACTCAAATTAGTAATTTTTGCGGGTTTTCAAGTCTTCAATATATGAAAAAATGTTTTCTGGACTACTTTGAAGTGACCCCTCAAGAATATAGGCGCCAACTAAAAACGAGTGAAAAAGCTTATGGAAAACCCTTTAAATTAGAAGAGGCAATTAGACTTTTAGAAGACTATCAGGGAGAAGAAACTTTAGAGGCAAAACGAAAAAGTGAAATAAAGATAGATTTAGCCCATGTTAAGCCTATTCGGAAGTTTCGGAAAAATTTCATGATAGAAGCAAAGGATATAGAAGAACTGTCATTACTTCTTAACTTTATTGAAGAAATAAAATCTTTGCGCAATACAAATATAATAGTTGGATTTTCAGAAAAAGAAATGAAAAAGAACCTTGTTATAAGTCAAATTATTAAAAATTTAGGAGATGCGGGGTTGAATGTTGAGTCATCTGAAAAAAGAACAACAGAAATTGAAGAAAATTCAATTATTCAGATTTGTAAAGGGCAGGAAGTTTCTGTTGGAGTTTCAAGTTTGGTAAGAGAGGGTAGATTAACTTACTTATTTGGGGGACTGCATCTATTATCTTCAATTGATGGAGATGTTCTTTATGACGGAAAGCACCAATATATAGTCAGAGGGGAGAATAAGATACACATTCTTGCAGAAAATAATGACCGTAATAAAAGTATGAAGTTCGAAATTGCATTAAAAGAAGTTTTTCTAGAAGGTATTATGGTTAAAAGGACAGTTGAAGATTTTTCGGACTTAAAAGATGGTGGAAATAAAGAATTAATAGAACATATAAATAAGGCAACTCTTGGAAATGTTAAGTTTCAAAATGTTAAAGCTTTAGGAGAACTTAATGTTTTAATAGAAGGAAAACCTAAAACAATTACATGGGTAAGCTTTGATTTGTAAAATAATTAGTTGATTTAGTTAATAATGAAATGAAAAGATTGTGAATATAAAATGGGTAAAAAAATATTTTTAATTATTAGTGCAGTGACGCAAATTATTATTGGAATAATAGGCTTTGTTTCGCTAATTTGGATAGTTTTAAACAGAATGCCAGGAACCATATCAGTTGCAGCTGCAGTTCTAACATTAGTGTCGTTAGCTTTGGCTGCAAGAAATATTGATAATTATTTTAAACTAAAAAATAAAGAGAACAAAAACATTTGATGTAACATCTTCATTTGTTAGGTTGTTTTAATTGTTTTCTTGAAATTCTATTTTATCAATTTCCATTGAGAGAAGATCAAAATGTAGAAGATATCCAATAGCAGGTTGATCCAGGTTGCAAAAATATTTAATAGATTCCATTACCTGCAGAGATGCACATATAGCAACGGTAGGAACTAAGCTACTAGGAATGTTAGAAATAACGCTGTCTTTATAAATTGTTTCTAATAATTTTGAATTAGGCAGAATAAAAGCAATTTGAAGAGCACATTCTTCAATAGCTCCATGAACTATAGGGATATTAGCTATAGAGCAAATATTACTTAGCTCTAATCTAGAGGTGACATTATCTAAAGCATCTATAACTAAATCATGGCCCTCAACAATTTTAGCCCCATTTTCTAAGGTGAATTTTTCTGAAATTGGATTTATCTCTACATCCGGATTTACAACTTGACCTCTGTCTACAGCAGATAAAGCTTTGTTCTTTCCAAGAGTTTTTTCAGTTGCTAGAATTTGCCTATTTAAATTTGATTCATCGAAAACATCATAATCGACAGCGGTGATTTTCTTAACTCCAAGCCTTAAAAACTCTTCAATAATATAACCGCCTAAACCGCCACAGCCAATAACGCAAACACTTTTTTCTTGTAATGATTGAAATTGAGCTTCTGTTAAAGCTCCTATGTTCCGAGAATACCTTTTTTTCATATTTCCTCCTTATATTTTAAGTACAATGATAGTATACAATAAATAGCTACTTAATTAAATAAAGTGTTTTGAAAATACTGGTTAAAAATGCCTTATAGTTTTAGCCTAGATAAGCAAAGTGATTAAAACAGAAGTTATTAGCAAGTTAAAGTATGAAAGAGAAATAATGAAAAAATAATCCTACAAAAATAATGCTGCAGAATGTACATATATACTTGATATAAGTCTGTCGAATAGAGTATAATTAAATGAGTATGTAAACTAGTTAGAGTAGACAATAAAATAAAGCTAACAAGAAAAAATGAAAGGGGGAATATGGAACAGAATCTTAAACTTGAAGATGTGATAGAACATATAATATCCCTCCTTGAAGAAAAAAAATATGTTGACGCTAGAACACGTATTTTAGATAATAATGAGGCGGATATTGCTGAAATCCTAGAAGAAATATATGAAGAATTAGGAATATACATTACGGTGCTTGTATTTCGAATGTTACCTAAAGATGTTTCCGTTGAAGTTTTTTCAAGACTCCCATCAGAGGATCAAATAAAAATCATAACAGCAATAACAGATAGTGAGATGGAATTCATAATAGACGAATTAGATTTTGATGACAAAATCGATGTGCTAGAAGAACTTCCTGCAAATGTAGTAGACAAAATATTAGAAAAAGCCCCAAAACACGAAAGAAAATTAATAAATACTTTTCTAAATTACCCGGATAATTGCGCGGGGACTTTAATGACTCCTGACTATATTAGCCTTCAAAAAGATATGACAGTTAGGCAAGCCTTAGAATATATAAAAAACGAAGGCATGGATAGCGAAACCGTTTATACATGCTATGTAAAGTCTAAGGGAAGAACTTTGATAGGGATAGTGTCCTTGAGGAGCTTAGTAATAAGTGCGGATGATTGCCTTATCTCAGAAATAATGGCAGAAGATTTCGTATCTATAAATGTATATGAGGATCAGGAAGAGGTTTCTGAGAAGTTTATAAAATATGGGTTTATTGCAATTCCTGTGGTTGACAACGAAGACAGATTGGTAGGGATTGTAACCGTAGATGACATACTCACAGTAATTGAAGAAGAGACCACAGAAGATATGGAGAGAATGGCAGGGGTTTTTGATGGTACAACTGCAGGATATTTGGATAGAGGGGTTTTTTCACATGTGAAAAGCAGACTAGTTTGGCTTTTTGTATTGATGTGTTCTTATGTAATTACAGGAAGTATAATTACTTCCTTTGAAACGACCCTTTCTCAGGTAATTGCATTAGTAGCATATATGCCAATGCTAATGGGGACAGGTGGAAATTCAGGCTCCCAGTCTGCAACTTTAATTATTAGAAGCTTAGCTGTAGGGGATGTGGCTCCGAAATCATGGTATAAAATTCTATGGAAGGAACTAAGAATAAGCATAGTAATAGGGTTAGTATTAAGCATATTTAATTTCGTAAGAATTTATTTTTTGGAACAAGAAGGATTAGGTGTTGCACTTACAGTATGCTCCGCAATGTTAGTAATTGTATTTGCAGCAAAGGCCATAGGAGGAATGTTGCCATTAATTGCAAAAAAAATAAAAATAGATCCTGCGTTAATGGCAAGCCCAATGATTTCATCTATTACAGATATGATTTCTGTAACTGCATATTTCTTGCTTGCTAAAATTATTCTAGGAATATAGAATAATGTGGTGAATTATATAATAGAAATTTCGACTTTAGAAATAGAGGAGTATTAGATCTTTAGGAGAGAGGAGAATTAAAAAGGTAGGGAACTAAGTAGTAAGGCATGCGTGCAAATGGTTAGGTATAGGTACTATAAAAGAAAGGCAGAATGTTATTATGAAATATAGCGTAATCTTTAACGAGAGGGAAGAAACAGGAAACAAAGGGGATTATGGAAAGGTTTTGGTCGTAGCGGGATCAAAAGGTATGATGGGAGCTGCAACATTAACTTGTGAGGCTGCAATTAGAAGCGGAGCAGGTACAGTTGTGTCTTCAGTTCCAGAAGAGTTTTTTTCAATTATTCACAGCAGAGTACCGCAAGCGACCTGTATTGGAAGAAATTTGGAATATTTTACTGAAAAAAGATTAGAAAAATATAATGGGATTGTTATTGGCCCAGGGTTATCTATGAATGTCGAAGGGGCGAAAATTTTGTACACAATATTAAAAAATTATTCAGGCCCTCTAGTGATAGATGCTGATGGATTAAACCTAATTGTTAAACATAAGATGATTGACTTTGTTAAAGCGTATAAAGGAGAAATAGTAATCACTCCCCATTTAGCTGAAGCTGAAAGGTTATTAGGTAGAAGGCTAGGCTATGAAAAAATAAAAATACCAAGAAAAGAGTGGGCTAAAGAGCTTTCGGATAAGTATAATGTAATAACATTATTAAAAGGGAAAAATACAATAGTTCATCAAAATAATAATTTTTATGTTAATCAAACGGGAAATGTAGGAATGGCAAGTGGCGGCTCAGGGGATGTGTTATCAGGAATACTAGTAAGTTGTTTAGCTCTTTGGAACAAAGGTCAAGCTAAACAAGCTATATATACTGTTGCATATGGAACGTTTATTCACGGAAAAGCAGGAGACCTTGCAGCTATGGACAAGGGTGTGGTAGGAATGACTGCAACAGATATTGTGGATAACATTCCTTATGCTATAAAGGCTACTATGGCTACAGAGTTTAAAGGAGCGGGAGCTAAACAGAAGACAAGAAATATAGCAAGTGATTCACAAGAGACTCTTCCGGCAACTAGCCCAAGAACAATAAAGCAATAAAAGCATAATTAAAATGATTTTAATTTTCAAAGAAAAAATAGTTAATTAAAAAACAAAATGATCTAAGGGTTCCTAGGAAGGGAAACTGTTTATACAATTAATGAATTAGTTGGTAATGGAGTAGTAATTACAAAAGGAGTAATAATGACAAACTGTACATTGAAAGAGATAAGTAGAAATATCAGAAAGAGTATTATTGAATCGGTATATCAAGCAGGTTCAGGACATCCAGGAGGGTCTTTATCAATAGCAGATATTATGGCAGTGCTATATTTTGATGAGATGAATGTAGCCCCTTCCAACATCAATATGCCTGAAAGGGATAAATTTGTTTTATCAAAAGGACATGCAGCACCTGCACTATACAGTGCTCTAGCAGAAAAAGGATTCTTCCCAAAGGAAGAGCTTTTGAAACTAAGAAAGATTGGAGCTATGCTTCAAGGACACCCGGATAAGAAAAAGGTTCCTGGGGTAGAAATGTCAACAGGGTCATTAGGGCAAGGATTATCTTCGGCCATAGGAATGGCGTTGGCAAACAAATTGGATAAATCTAAAGGAAGAATTTATACAATTCTTGGTGATGGAGAACTTCAAGAAGGAATAATTTGGGAAGCAGCAATGTCAGCAAGCCATTATAAATTAGATAACATTTTTGTTATAGTGGATAATAATGGATTGCAAATTGATGGAAAAAACAAAGACGTAATGGATGTAGGGTCAATAGAGGGTAAGTTTGAAGCGTTTGGATTTCATGTGATTTCTGGAGATGGACATAATCATCAAGAAATAAAAACAGCGCTTAAAGAAGGAAGAGAAAAAAAAGGAAAGCCTACGGTCTTTGTAGCTAAGACAATTAAAGGAAAGGGTGTGTCGTTCATGGAAAATCAGGCAGGATGGCATGGAAAAGCTCCAAGCGAAGAAGAAAGAGAAATTGCACTAAAAGAACTTGAAGGAGAAATGTAAATGGAAAAAATGGCAACAAGACAAGCCTACGGAAAAGGTTTGGTAGAATACGGAAAAAAATATGATAGCCTAGTAGTAATGGATGGAGATTTGTCAAAATCAACAATGACAGCTGAATTTTCAACTACATTTCCAGATAGATTTTTTAATATGGGAATTGCAGAACAAAATTTATATGGAACTGCAGCAGGGCTTGCAGCTTCAGGAAAAGTTGTTTGTGCAAGCACATTTGCTATGTTTGCAGCTGGAAGGGCGTTTGAAATAATTAGAAACTCAATAGGGTATCCAAATCTAAATGTGAAAATCTGTGCAACACATGCTGGTATTACAGTAGGTGAAGATGGCGCTAGCCATCAAACTTTTGAAGATATTGCATTGATGAGAACTATACCAAACATGGTGGTGCTAAATCCTTCTGATGGAGTATCTGCAAAAAAGCTTTTAGAAAAAAGCATTCTACATGATGGGCCAGTATATTTAAGATTAGGGAGAGCAGCAGTTCCAGTGGTATATAAAGAAGAGGAAGAAATTGAAATAGGCAAAGGAAAAGAGCTTAAACAAGGAACTGACATAGCATTAGTAGCCACAGGGATAATGGTTGCTGAAGCTATTAAAGCAGCTGAAGTTCTTGGCGGAGAAGGCATTGATGCAAGAGTGATAGATATACATACAATTAAACCAATTGATGAAGAGATTCTAGTTAAAGCAGCTGTAGAGACAAAAGGAATAGTGACCTGTGAAGAACACTCTATAATTGGTGGTTTAGGAGAAGCTGTATGCCATGTGCTAGCAGAAAAAGCACCACAAAAAGTGAAAATGGTGGGACAGCTAGATACCTTTGGCGAATCAGGGAAACCTGATGATTTAAAAGAAAAATATAAGATGACCTATAATGTTATTGTGGAAAAAGCAAAAGAATGCTTAAGCATGTAAAATTAAATATTATTTTTGCTGAAAAAAATATAGTTTACTACAAAGGGTGATAACAAAGGTGTATCAGTGAGGATAATTAAAAGTGCCAAATGATGCAAAAAATATGCTGTAATTATAAACAGAGCACGATAAAAGTGGTTGAGTTGAAATTAATTCACATTAATGTTATACTTAAACAGCATAGGCGTGGATAGTTTGGATAATTATTTATGCAGGGAGGAAACAGGCTACTAATGATTGTATTTGACAAAGTCACAAAATGGTATAAATCAAACGTTGGACTAGATAATGTTAGCATAGAGATTGGTGCAGGAGAGTTTGTATTTCTTGTTGGACCAAGTGGAGCAGGGAAGACTACATTTATTAGATTACTTTTAAAAGAAATAGATTTAGATAAAGGAAATATTATTGTAAATAATAAGGTGGTAAATAGGCTTAAAAATAAAGCCGTGCCATATCACAGGAGAAATATTGGCATGATATTTCAAGATTTTAGACTACTTCCAAAGAAGACAGTTTCAGAGAATGTTGCTTTTGCATTGGAAATAACAAATCACTCAAAGGCTGAAATAAAAAAACAAGTTCCATTAGTACTAAATGTTGTGGGAATAGGAAATAAAGCTAATAAATATCCAGAAGAGTTATCCGCAGGTGAGCAGCAGAGGGTAGCTATTGCTAGAGCATTGGTAAATAGACCAAAGGTAATAGTGGCAGATGAGCCTACAGGTAATCTTGATCCTAAAACTGCTTGGGAAATAATGAAACTTTTGGATAGTATAAATTCTCAAGGAACTACCATAATTATGGTAACCCATGCTAAGGATATTGTTGACAAAATGAACAAAAGAGTTGTAGCTATAGATAAAGGCACGATAATTAGAGACTCTCAAGGATCCTATAATAAAGCAGAAACAAGAGGTAGAGTAAGTTCAAAAACTTTTGCTGGAAATGCAAATAGAACAGTTGAAGAAAGAGTTGAGGAATTGTTGAAAAAAAATGAGCAGTAAACTTGGATATACAACTAAACAAGGATTTAAACAACTTTTCAGAAATAAAACAATGACTTCCACTGCAACTTTTGCTATTACAGCTATGCTATTAATACTTGGAATATTCTTAGCAGTAATATTAAATTTAAATGCAGCGATTTCTGGAGTGAAAGATGATTATAATAGTATTGAACTTTTTCTTTTAGATGAAACTACCATTGAGAGGTCGCAAGAAATTAAAGAAGAAGTCAAACTTATAGAAAATGTCGAAACTGTAGAGTATAGAACTAAAGAAGCGGCACTAGAGATTTTAAAAGAAAGCTGGGGGGAGAATGCTTATTTGCTGGATAGCCTAGGTGAAAATCCTCTTCCAAATTCAATTGTTATACAGATGGACGATTTGGAAAACGCTGAAGAAGTAGCTGAAAAAGGAGCAACTATAGAAGGCGTTGAAGATGTTACTTTCTATAAAGATACAGTAGATAGGTTATTAACGGTGACAAATGCCCTACAAATAGGAGCCTTGATACTTATGGTGTTTTTAATTATTGTTTCAATAGTAGTTGTATCAAATACAATTAAACTTACGGTTGCAGCAAGAAAAGAAGAAATTATTATCATGAAATACATTGGAGCAACTAATGGGTTTATAAGAGGTCCATTTATTATTGAAGGAATATCTATAGGGTTGATGTCTGCTATAATATCGGCAGGAGTAATATTACTACTTTACTGGCAGGGAGTAGAAAAATTTGGTACAGACGTTATCACACTTTTATCAACTTCTCTTGTTAAGGTGTCTACACTAGCGCTTTACATAGGTATTTCATTTGCAATGCTGGGAGTAGCAATTGGAATATTTGGAAGCTTGCTTTCAATGAGGAGATTTTTAGATAAATAATGTAAAAAAATAGTAAACATGCAACTGAGGAGACGGGTGTTTGCTATAATAATACACCATACTGGAAACAGTAAATGAAAACCTCGCTTAACTAATAGTTTATAACTTAAGGAGGAAAAATGATAATTACTAGAAAAATAAGTATCAAACAAATTGTAGCAGTGTTACTTGTCATATGTTTGATTGCAAGCACAGCTTCGGTTAGTGCAACATCTTTGAGTGATGTTAATGATCAAATTGACGACAAAGAGAGCGAACTAGCAGAAGGGGAGGCTCAGCTTGAAGACTTGGCTGATAGAATTTATTCTTTAAATGAAGAAATAAATACAGCCAAAGAGGATATTGCCGCACTGAAAGCTGAGATTGCAACTGCACAAAAAAAAGTTGATGAAGCAACTGCAGCTTTAGAAAAGAAACAAGAAGAACTAGATTACAATAGAGGAGAGCTTAATACGAGGCTTAGAAGCATGTATAAAAATGGAAGTATGGGTTTTATAGATGTACTGTTAAGTTCCGACAGCATATCTGACTTAATTGTTAACTATGATATGGTTCAGCTTATTTATGATAGTGATCAAGAACTAGTTGATCAACTTGAAGAAGATTATAAAAAAATCGAAGAAGAAGTGGGTAACTTAGAGGAAGCGAAGACAGCGCTAGAAGCAAAAGAAACAGATATGATAACCAAAGAAAAATCTTTAACTGTAGCACAAGAGGAGTTAGCTGCAGAGAGAAGTAAGATATCAGCAGAGCAGTTAGAAAGAGAAAAAGCAATACAAAAACTTGAAGCAGAAGCAGATAGACTTACAGAAGAGCTTGCAGGAGCTGGAAGTGATGAAGACTATGCTGGTGGATACATGGCTTGGCCTACTGTAAGTAGAACTATAACTTCTTATTATGGATCTCGACCAGATCCTTTTGGGAGTGGAGAAATTCAATGGCACTCAGGAATAGACCTTAAAGCAGATTATGGTTCGCCTATTTATGCTGCAAATGCAGGAACAGTCTATTATGCAGGATATAGTTCTTCATATGGCTACTATATTATTATTGACCACGGTGGTGGGATAATGACAGTGTATGCTCATAATACCTATTTAAATGTATCTAAAGGCCAGCGCGTAAGTAGAGGGCAGACAATAGCAGGAGCTGGAAGTACGGGATGGTCAACAGGGCCACACCTTCATTTTGAAGTTAGAATCAATGGGGTTAGGAAAAACCCTTTGAATTACTTATAAATAGTAACTAAGCTTAATATGCAAGCTCATAGAAAATTATGTAACTTATTGTTGATGCTATAAAAAGGAATAAAAGATGAAAAAAATCAATCCAATTATTCTAGAACTACTTAAAAAAAGGGGGATAGAAACGGAAGAGGACATTAAAGAATTTTTTTCAGATACTCCGCAAAAAACATATGATCCATTTCTGCTTTTGAACATGAAAGCAGGAGTGGATTTTATATTAAAAGGAGTTGAAGAGAATAAAAAAATCTGTATCTATGGAGATTATGATGCAGATGGAATTACTTCTATAGTGATTTTAAAGAAAACTCTAGAACATATTATTGGAGTAAATGACAGTGTTGATTATTACATCCCTTTAAGATTGGAAGAAGGGTATGGGCTTTCAAATGATGCTTTAGATAAAATCAAAGGTAGTGGAGCAGATATTGTAATTACTGTTGATTGTGGCGCAAGCTCACATGAAGAGGTGAAATATGCCAAATCAATAGGTTTGGAAATACTCGTGACTGATCATCATACAGTTAGTTCAGAAGAATTAGATTGTCTAATGATTAATCCAAAACAAGAAGAATGCAAATATCCATTCAAATATTTAGCAGGATGTGGAGTAGCGTTTAAGCTTTCACAAGCTCTACTTTCTGCAAGCAGACTAGAAAGTAAGTTTATTCATGATTACTTAGATGTGCTTGCAATAGGAACAGTTGCAGATGTTGTTCCTTTGGTTGATGAAAATAGAACATTTGTAAAATATGGATTAAAAAGCTTATTACGCGGAGATAGAGACAATATTTTTGAATTTTTGGAGAAGGCAGGCGTAAAAGGAAGATCAATAACTACGAGCACAATAGGGTTTATTATTGCTCCCCACATAAATGCAGCGGGAAGGATGGGAAACCCAAGGCTAGGTGCAGAATTATTCCTAGAAAATGATAGAAACAAAGTGAAAAAAATAATTGAAAGACTCATTGAACAAAACAATAATCGAAAAAAAGAACAGGAACATGTTTTAGAAAGATGCGAGCGGTGTATTTCAGAGCAATGTGAAGGAGAAAATTTTCTAATAGTGTATGTAGAAAATGCACACGAGGGAATTACTGGAATCGTAGCAGGAAAGTTGAAGGAGCAATATAATAGACCGGTAATAATTGCAACTGATTCAAAAGGAATATTGAAGGGGACATCTAGAAGTATTGAAACAGTTGATTTATACGAATTTTTAAAGAGTAATGAAGATTTATTTATAAAATTTGGAGGCCATAAAGGAGCTTGTGGATTTTCTTTGGAGAAGAAAGATCTATCTATATTAAGAGAGAGAGTTGCAAATAAAATTAATATTATGAAAGAAAAAGATGAAAATCTTTTTTCCTCACCTATTAAGCCAGATATTACTTGTGAGATAGAAGACTTGACATTAGAACTAGCGAAAGAACTTGAATTAATGGGACCCTTTGGAACGGGGAATGAAAGTGTGATAGTAGAAGTAAGCGAAACTTACATCATTGATCAAAAGAAGGTTGGAGGCGGTAAGCATGCCAAGTTTAAAATATCTAATGAAAAAGATGTGCTAGACTGTATAATGTTTGGGCCTAAAGTAGAAGAGATGGAGGCAGTTTTCGGAGATGGAAAAGTAAAAGTATTAGGAGATTTATCAATAAACGAGTATAAAAGCTACCGAAATCCGCAATTAAATGTAAAAGGAATTAATAGAGTGAACAAATATGATGATTAACATAACAAAGAAAAAATTAATAGCTATTATTATAGTAGCCTTTGTAGCAGGGGGATTGTTTCACTTTGCTTTTAATATGCTACAATATGCAACTGGCGGAGGTTATGCACAGATATCGAATGAGGAATATAAGCAACTAACTGAGTTTAATGAAAAATATTCCAAACTAGATTTATTTCTTCAAGAAATTTTGGATAATTATTACCAAGAGGTAGAAGAAGAAGAATTGCTTGAAAGCTTATATAGAAGCCTATTTGATAGCCTAGAGGATGAATACTCTATGTATTTAGACATGGAAGAAATGGAATTAATATCACAATCTCACGAAGGAGAGTACTCGGGCATAGGTGTGGTTATGATGTACAATGATGAAGGAAATGTTGAAATAAATAGTGTAATGGATGATTCGCCAGCAAAGGGAGCGGGTATAGAGAGTGGAGATATTCTTGTTGAGGTAGAAGGCAAAACTTATGATTCGCTAGAGGGATATTCATCTGCATTAAGAGGAGAAGAAGGTACAGACGTAAGTGCTACTTTTACCAGAGACAGCAATGAAAAAACTTATACAATGACAAGGAAAACTTTGAAAGAAGTTTCAGTATCCAGCGAAATAACAGAAGAAAATGTTGGAGTAATTCGAATTAGTACATTCAACGAAAGCACAGCAGCGGAATTTGAAAGAGAGTTAGAAAAGATGGAGACGGCAAAGGTAGCAGGAGTAGTTTTGGATCTTCGAAATAATGGAGGGGGATTAGTAGATTCAGCCATAAATATTGCAGATATGTTGCTAAACGAAGGGGTTGTTGTATATACCGAAGACAAATATGGGAATAAAGAAAATTATGAAGTTCAAAATGGCAAAACTAACTTGCCTATAGTAGCTTTAGCAAATGAGTATTCTGCAAGTAGCTCAGAACTACTTCTTGCAGGACTTCAAGAACAAGGAATAAAAGTGGTAGGAAGCCAAAGTTATGGAAAAGGTGTTATACAGATTATCTCGCCTACAACAGAAGGGGATGGGTTTTCATTAACTATTAATCAGTTTTTCACACCAAGTGGAGAGGTTATTCATGGGAAAGGAATAACGCCTGATTATAAGGTGGAATATGATGGAAATAGTCAGAGCGACAATCAGCTAGAGAAGGCTATAAGTCTTTTCTAAATGGATAAATTAGATATGGACAAAATAGGGGTTTAATCATATAATGTACTAAAGTAATAAAATAGCGGCTAGGAGGTGCCTGCATGGCCTATGATTCAAAGTTTAAGAATGCCGAAATAGATCAATTTTTTAAGGCTATATTAACATTAGAAAACGAAGAAGATTGCTATAGATTTTTCGAAGACATATGTACAATAAAAGAGCTACAATCTATTGCTCAAAGATTGGAAGTGGCAGTTATGTTGAATAATAATATAACTTATCATGAAATAGAAGAGAAAACTGGAGCATCAACAGCAACAATAAGTAGGATTAGTAAATGTTTACATTATGGTGCAGAAGGTTATAAAAATGTACTGGAGAAACTTAAATGATACCTTTGTCAACAAAAATGAGACCAAGAACTATAGATGAATTTGTAGGGCAGACCCATTTCCTTGGAAAAGGGTCTTTGTTATATAATTCCATAATAAATAAAACTTTTAACTCTGCTATATTTTTTGGGCCTAGCGGAACTGGGAAAACAAGTTTAGCGCGAATTATTGCAAAAGAGATGGATGGGAGCTTTGTTGAAATTAACGCTTCTACAACGGGTGTTAAAGATTTAAAAGAAGTAATTGACACAAGTAGGATAAGAGCGACAGGTTTAGAAAAGAAAATTACATATTTGTATGTAGATGAGTTCCATCGTTGGAATAAATTGCAGCAAGACGCTCTTTTAAAAGCCTTAGAAGAGGGAATAATCAAATTTATTGGAAGCACAACAGAAAACCCTTATTTTTCAATAAACAATGCTATTATTAGTAGAGTGAGAAGCATATATGAATTTAAGCCTCTCGAGAAGGAAGACATAGTTAAGATTCTTAAAAATACAATAGAAAATAAAGAAAAAGGATTTGGCAACTTAAATGTTGAAGTAGAAGAAGGTTCGTTGGAGATGTTAAGTGAACTAGCTTCTGGAGATGCAAGAATAGCATTAGACACTATAGGGTTTATTATTGAGAATATTGGAAAAAATGGAAAAATAACAAAAGAACTCATTGGAGAAGCATTACAACGAAAGGCTACATTTTTCCATAAGGAAGAAGATAAATATAATTTGCTTTCAGCTTTTCAAAAGTCAATACGAGGTTCTGATCCAGACGCAGCCCTACACTATTTAGCAAGAATGATAATAGGGGGCATGGATGAAAAAACTATAGGCAGAAGACTGCTTGTCATTACAAGTGAAGATATAGGTCTTGCTTATCCTGATGCGATAAATATGGTTAAAAGCTGTGTAGAGGCAGCTTTTATCGTAGGATTTCCAGAAGCTAGAATAAATTTAGCACAAGCAGTAATTGCACTTTGTTCTTGTCCAAAATCAAATGCAGTAATTACAGCAATAGATGAAGCTTTGGCAGATGTTAAACAAAAAAAAATATCCGACATTCCGGAGCACTTAAAGGATACTCACTATAGAGGCTCTGGTGCTTTGGGGCGTGGGGTAGGATATAAATATCCCCATAGTTATGGCGGATATGTCACACAACAGTATCTACCTGAGAGTCTTTATAATAAAGGAAGAATATATTATAGGCCAACAGAAAATGGTAAAGAAAAGATATTTAAGAATTATTTAGAAAATAGAAAGGAGTATGAAAAGTATTAACATAGAGTATAATTTAAATAGATTGGCTATTGTCTACATTTAGAAAAGAAAGAGTAAACTTTTATAATAGTTATATTAAGTGGACAAAAAATAAACAGTAAGAATTTGTAGAATGTAAACAAATAGATATTCATTATAATGCTTTATAATAAACAAGTGGAAGTTATAATATCGCTATGAAACCATAAAAAGAAATAATGCTTTTTAAAATAAAAATGGAAAGAAAAAGAGAAATAAAAATTGCTTCTAGTGCAGGATTTTGCTTTGGTGTGAAAAGGGCAGTTGAGAAAGTAGAGGAAGAATTAAATGTGAATAAAGGGAAAAATGTATACTCCTATGGAAATATTATTCATAATAAAGAGGTGATAGGAAGGCTTAACCGTAAAGGATTAAAGACAGTTGCATCGTTGGACGAAATTGAAGAAACAGAGAATGCGCATTTAATAATTCGAGCACATGGAGTTGGAGAAGACGTATATAAGAAGGCAAAAGAAAACTCTATTGAAATAGCAGACGCAACATGTCCATATGTTACAAAAATTCAAAATACAGTAAGCAAATATAAGCTAGATCATAATATTATTATAGTAGGAAAAAAAGAACATCCTGAAGTTGTTGGAATTAATGGCTGGTGTGATAATCGAGCTATTGTAATTCGAAATTTAGAGGAAGCCTTTGAATTAGAACGGTTAATAGATAAAGAAAAACCCCAACTACTAGTTGTTGCCCAAACTACAATTCAAGAAAAAATCTTTAAAGAAATTGGAGAGTATATAAAAAGTAAATTTAATAATACATTAATAATCAACACTATATGTAAAGCGACTTCAGATAGACAAAAAGGATGCAAGGAAATAGCTCAGGAAGTGGACTATATGGTAGTTATTGGGGATAAAAGCAGCTCCAACTCAAAAGAATTATTTGAAATTGCCTCCCAAACTTGCGAAAATAGTATTTTTATTGAAAAAATTACTGAATTACCATTGAAAAAAATTGTAAATTATAATAAAATAGGTATTGCGGCAGGTGCATCGACACCTGACTACGCAATTGAGGAGGTATTCGACAAAATGAGCGAAAAATTTGAAGGACAAAGTATGATGGATTTCATGGATGAAATCGAGAAGTCACTAAAATTACCAAGGAACGGTGAAATGATTACAGGAACTATTCACCAGGTAACAGACAAAGAAATTATTGTGAACTTAGGATGCAAAAAAGATGGAGTAATTCCACTTTCCGAAATTACAATGGAAGGGGAGCAAAAGTTAACAGAACTTTTCAATGAAGGTGATGAAGTTCAAGCTAAAGTTATCAAGAACGATGATGGAGATGGTAACATTCTTCTTTCGAGAAAGAAGCTAGAAGCAGGCGAACATTGGGATGAAATCATTGCAGCAGAAGAAAATGGCGAACTTATTGAAGTTTCAGTAATAAGGCAAGTTAACGGTGGAGTAATAGCAATATACAAAGAAGTGCAAGGATTTATTCCATTATCACAACTATCAGATAAATATATTGAAGACTCAAAAGAGTATGTTGGGCAAACTTTCGAAGTAAGAGTTACAAGAGTTGATCAAAAAAGAGGCAAAGCTGTATTCTCAAGAAAACAACATCTTGCTGATGAAAGAAAGAAAATAATTCAAGAAATTTGGGAGAAAGTTAGCGAAAAAGATATTGTAAAAGGGACTGTAATGAGATTTACTGATTATGGTGCATTTGTAGATATTGGTGGAGTTGACGGACTATTACACATTTCTGAAATCTCTTGGGGTAAACTTAAACACCCTAAAGAAGTGTTAGAACTAGGTCAAGAGTTAGATGTTATGATTCTTTCTATGAACAAAGAAAATGAAAAAATTTCTCTTGGGTTAAAGCAAACTACACCAGAGCCGTGGACAACAATTGACGATAAATATGCAGTAGGAGATGTTGTATCAGGAAAAGTTGTACAAATTAAAGAATATGGTTGCTTTATTGAATTAGAACCAGGACTAGATGGTCTAGTGCATATTTCAGAAATTGGGCATAAAAGAGTTGGTAACATTAATGAAGAATTAGTGTTAGGGGAAGCAGTTTCTGCTAAGATTCTTGAAATAGATAAAGAAAAGAAAAGAATTAGCTTAAGCATAAAAGAAATTACACCAGCACCACAAGAAGAAGGAACTTATGACGACGTAACTAGAGAAGTTTCTGAAGCAGAAGACGAACTGGTTGTAACAGAAGAGGTAATGTCAGGCGACGCTACAGGAGAAGGTTCAGAAACACTTGAAAAAGACTTAGACGTTGAAGAGCCAAAAGACGAATCAGAAGAGCCGTTATACTAAAAAGAAGAAAGAAGTGGGTGGTAACACCCTCTTTTTTTTTAGGAGATACAATGAAATATATTAGACTAAAAATATTTGTTCAAAATGGAAACACAGAGGCAGTGAGTCTATTTTTGGGAGAGAGAGATTTACATGAGTTTTCCATAGAGGGAGCTCAAGTCAGAGAAGATGTCCTAGCATCAAAAGAAGTGGCAAGATGGGATTTTCTAGATTCTAATAAAGTAGAAGAAGGTGATTTATTTACCTTATACTTTGGAATAGGGGAAAAAGAAAAAGTCATATCCTTAAAAGAAGAAATACTTGCAACTTTTTCTGAAGAAAGAAAAACAGGTGTTGAAATTGAGCTTATCGAGACAAAGGGTAGAAATAATAAAGACGGGCATCAACAAGGGGTAAACACGAGCGGAGACAAAAGGTTTTTAAATGTTAAAGAAACAATAAAGGTAGACTGGGATATTGTTGATGACGAAGATTGGAATAATAAATGGAAAGAAAGTTACAAGGCCAAAAGAATTTCAGAAAATATAATTGTTAAACCATCGTGGGAAACCTTAGAACTTGTAAAAATAAAAGAGGGGGATAAAGTTATTGAGATGGATCCAGGAATGGCATTTGGAACTGGAACACATGAAACTACTTCAATGTGCATAGAATTAATGGAAAAACATAATTGCAAAGGTAAGGAAGTTTTAGATGTTGGAACAGGGTCTGGAATATTAGCTATTGCAGCGGCAATGCTAGGTGCAACATATGTTACTGCAGTAGATATAGATAATGATGCAGTAAGAGTCGCTAAAGAAAATGTCGAAAACAACAAAGTCGAAAAGAAGATAAGTGTTATTGCGGGAGACCTTACAAAAGGCTTAGATTTAACTGCGGATATAGTAGTGGCGAATCTTATATCTTCTTTAATTATTGCTCTTGCGGAAAACTTATTACAACATATGAAAGAAGAAGGAATTTTTATAGCCTCAGGAATATTAGTTGAACAGATGAGTGAAGTGATAATTGAGATGGAAAATAGAGGTTTTAGGCATATTAGTTCAACTGAAAGGAATGACTGGTGTGCATTAGCTTTCCAAGTTATGTAGTGAGATAATGAAAATAGACTTTCATTTTAACAAATAGGAGAATGTTATGAATAGGTTTTTTGTTGAAGAAAGACAAATAGTGCAGGAGAAAATACATTTAACCAATAAAGAAGAAATCCACCACCTGATTAAAGTTCTTAGGGCTAAAATTGGGGATAAAGTGGAAGTTTCTAATGGAAATCAAATAGAATATTTATGCCAAGTTTATCAAATAGATAGTAATCAAGTAGAGTTAGAGGTGATAGAGAAAAGGCAAGTGAAAAGAGAGTTGCCAATTGATATTGAAATATTTCAGGGAATGCCAAAGCAAGGCAAATTGGAGGGCATAGTACAAAAATCAGTCGAATTAGGAGTTCATTTTATAACGCCAGTTTTTATGCAAAGATCTGTTGTAACGAAAAGTGAGAAAGATGAAAAAAAAATAGAAAGACTAAATGGAATAGCTCTTTCTGCAGCGAAGCAATCAAAACGTGGATTTGTGCCTATAGTAAAGATGCCTATTAATTTTAATGAAGCTGTAGAGAGATTATGCGACAAATCATTAATTATTTTTCCCTATGAGGGTGCGGAAACGATAAATTTAAAAACTTTACTAAAAAGAAAAAATATAAATGATTCTACAACAAAAGAAAATGTTTCAAACAAAGAAGCGGAAAAAATAAAGTCTATTGGGATTATTATTGGACCTGAAGGAGGTTTTTCAAAAGAAGAAGTTGACATATTGGTTGAAGCCGGAGCAACACCGGTGTCCTTAGGGCCACGAATTTTAAGAACAGAAACAGCTTCTGTATATACTTTAAGTATTGTTGGTTATGAATTAGGATTATAGAAAAAAATAGTTTGGTGTTTTGGAAAAATACTTTGTTGAGTTATTTCTCGTAACTTAAAAAGCGCATTGAGCAGATAGGCTCTTTGCGCTTTTATAATTAACA
>CAYJGT010000019.1:22869-25705 GCA_964370035.1 uncultured Oscillospiraceae bacterium | reverse complement strand
GCAATATATGATGATTAATATTTATACTTACTTTTTTATAAGATAATGGTTAAAGGGCAAAATGATATATTTGCTACTGTTTAAAATTTAATAAAAAATAATGATATGGTAAAATATAACAGCTTTAAATAAAAAATGTGTTTCTATGCAATAAAATGCCACTCTTGTGCATTGTTAAAGTAGAAGTGAAAAATATAGTACGCATATAATGGGGAAATGATATTTTAGATGAAAGATAAAAGTTATGATGTATGATAATTACTATAGATAAAGGAGAAGTATTATGACAATGATGATAGGAGTTACAGTAATGATGATAGCTATAGTTACAATAACAACTAAAATGAATTAGAGTATTGGGGTTTTTATATATGGAAAGGGGAGCGTAGGCTCCTTTTTTCTTGCTTATAATTAATTTAAGAAGAGATAGTAATAAAGGGAAAGTGAATTGTTGTTTTAAATTTATTCGAAATAAGGTGGCAATAATGAAGATATTTTAACCATAGAGTAATGAAGTGATAAGGGAAGATTGACAAAACATCTCGGAAGTTTATAGAAGATTTAATGCTTGAAAAAATGAATGTAAAATTTATGTAAAATAATATGGTGGCATCTACTAATAATTGTAAAGTATTATATAATGTAATAGTATAAGAGTAAAGAGTAGAAGAAAAGAGGAAGTAATGACAAAAGATGGCTATATTAAAGTAAAGATTGAGAAACAAAAGAGAATAGCATTAATTGCACATGACGAGAAGAAACAGGAGCTGGTTGAATGGTGCGATAAAAACAAAGATATATTAAAGGGGCACTTTTTGTGTGGGACAGGGACTACAGCAAGGTTGATTTCTGAAACAACTGGGCTGCCTGTGTATAGCTATAAGAGTGGACCACTTGGTGGTGATTTGCAAATTGGATCTAAAATAGTGGATGGAGAAATAGATGTTGTTGTTTTTATGTGGGACCCATTGGAAGCACAGCCCCATGATCCAGATGTAAAGGCGTTGTTGCGAATTGCAGTTGTATATGATATTCCTATTGCTAATACTTTTGCAACAGCTGACTTTATGATAAAATCGGAATATATGAACCAAGAGTACTTTAGAAAGGTTGAAAATTTTAGTAGTCATATTGAAGATAGAGTTAGTAATATGAAAAAGTAAAACAAATTACTTTTTCAAATTGGCTAAAATACCAGAGAAAGATAACTAATTTATATATGAAAAATTAACATAGTAAAGTGGAAGAACTTAATGCTGTGTTTTTTTATAGATAATGGTAAATTTGCTGAAAAGATATGATAATATATAGTTGGAAGTGAAGTATAATAAAAAATCCAAAAAATAAACAAGAGAATATTTGAAATTAAGTCATGAAGAAAAAAGATTTTATTGCAATAAATTTGCAATAAAAAAGAAGGCTTCTGCATTATATAAGTAAGGAGACAAAAATGTTAAGTTTAATAAGTTTTATAGAAGGTGAAAATGAGCGAAAACTTGATAGGGTTACAGATGAAATGATAATGAAAATCGGAGAAGGTGACAATATGGCATTTGAAGATTTTTATAGGCTGACGGATTCTACAATATATGGTTATGCTCTATCAATAATAAAAAATACACATGAAGCTAAGGATATAATGCAAGAAACCTATATAAAAGTCAGAACTAATGCAAATAGATATACTGCTTCTGGTAAACCAATGGCTTGGGTTTTTACAATAGCGAAGAATATTGCTTTTGGAAAGCTTCGGTCGAGCAAAAAAGAAGAAATTTCTGAGGAGATTGATATAATTGGAAGTGTAGACTCAAGTGAAGAAAGCACTGTAGATCGTATGGTGCTACAAACCGCACTTAACATATTAGATGAAGATAGCAGGCAAATTGTTGTTCTGCATTGTGTTTCAGGATTGAAGCATAGGGAAATTGCAGATAGCCTAGGGCTGAAACAATCCACAGTGTTGTCTAAGTATAGTAGAGCACTAAAGAAACTACAAGAGCATTTAAAGGAGAAATAAGATGAATAAACAAGCTATAGAAACTAGCATCAAAAATGCAGTGGAGGAAATAACTCCTGATATATTTGAGCAGATAGTAAAAGAAAGTTCTTCTGAGCCTGGCCAAAGAGAACAGGGGAACATAGTTTCGATTACGGCATCACAAAAAAAGAAAAAAAGAAGAGTTTATATGTCCCTTGCAACAATTGCAGCAGCAGTAATGCTAGTTATAGGGGGAACTTTTATGTCTGCTGATGCTACTGAAACTTTTTTATCCATTGATGTGAATCCTAGTATCGAACTTGAGGCGAATGAAAGTGGAGAAATAATAGAGGTACTTCCTAAAAACGATGATGCGAGAGAATTAGTAAGTGAATTAGAGTTGAAGGGTAAAAATATTAATGTTGCAGTTGTTGAACTTGTGGATGCAATGGTAGAGGCTGGATATATTACCCAATCAGATGCAAATATAGTTTTATCTATATTTGCTGAAGAAAAAGAAAAAAGAAACAAGTTGCAGCTAGAGATTACGGCAGAACTTGAAGTGTACTTTAATGAATCTAATATAAAAGGGAATGTGCATTGGCAACAACTGTCGGAGGAAGAATATGATGCTATAGAAGAAAAGGCTAATGATAAAAATGTCTCTTTTGGTAAAATGGTACTAGTAGACAGATACTTAACGCTATCAAATAAATATACCGAAGAAGAGTTACTTTCAATGTCAATTGATGAAATTGAAGATTTGTTGGAAGATATGGGAATTGATACTGACGAATTCTTCGATGATGATGATTCGAGAGATGATGACGATGATGAGTCAAGAGATGATGACGATGA
>CAYJGT010000019.1:0-22769 GCA_964370035.1 uncultured Oscillospiraceae bacterium | reverse complement strand
GATGACGATGAAGAAGATGACGATTAATTTGATGGCAATACAAACGATGCATTGAAAATTAATTTGGCGCGAAAATCCTTGAAGTTAGATAGTAAAATTATTATAAAACTTATGCATGCTTCAAGGGGGGGTGCTTGGAAGGTATAGAATTGTTTAACACAAATTATTAAAGGCAGGAGTGAAGAGTATTTGGCGAAAAAAACTGAGAGACCCACGTATTAGAATATTCTCAGAAAAAGAGTTAGAGGTTGCAAGGAGGTTGAGGGTGGCTCAAAGAAGGAATCATCTTTAAGTGCTAAAACCTACAATCTAAACATTTCTGATGATTATTTTTAACTTAAGATGATGTTAGAATTTTTTGGCGCAGTAATATATAACTAATTTAATCACTTATAACTTCGAAATTGTAAATCCAAAACTGGCACTAAAAGGCTTTGCATTTACGGTGTTATGATTTTTTTATCGCTCATATATCTGCATCTGAATATCGAATCACAAAAGTACATTACCTATTGATATACTAAAGATGGTATGGTATCATAATCAAAGAAAAGAGTCTAGATACCTTGTGAAAAAATAATGGATAACTTTGGGGTGAAATAATTAGTGCCCTTGTTAAGAATGTAAGTGCACCTGTTATAATGAAATGGAGAAAATGTGAAAAAAGTAAAGTTTTATTTTGCACTGTGGGTTGCAAAATTTTTTAGTATTGGCCTAAAATTTTTTGGGAGAAAAGGCACAAATTTGCCTGGTAAAATTGCAATAAAAATAGATGCTGAATTTTTAGGGAAAATAAAGAAACCCAATAGAATTATTGGAATTACTGGCACAAATGGAAAAACTACAGTGACGAATCTCATAGGAGATATACTAAGAAATAACAAGTATGAATATGTTTCTAATGATTTGGGTTCGAATATTAACTATGGAGTTGCTACTGCATTAATTAGTAATGTGAATGTATTTGGAACTGTGGAGAAGCAGATTGCGGTATTGGAAATCGACGAGAGAAGTTGTTTGAGGATATTTCCATATTTGATTCCGGATTATTTAGTGTGTACGAATCTTACTCGTGATTCTTTGATGAGAAATGCACATACGGAATTTATCTTTAACTTGCTAAATAAATATATCCCTAAAGATACTACAATAGTAACTAGTGCAGATGATTTGATCTGCTCTAGATTAAAGCCAAATAATGAAAAAGTTTTATATTCTATAAATAGAATAGATACAAGTAGCTCTGTGGCAAAGAATATAGTAAGAGACATTATAGCATGCCCAAACTGCTTTGTGGAATTGGACTATGACTTCTACCACTATAGCCATATTGGTAAAGCAAAGTGCCCTTCTTGTGGATTTGCTAATGAAGAGGCAAAATATGTGGTAGATAAATTGGATTTTAAGGAGAAAAAAATTAGAATAACAAAGTGCGGCAAAAGTGAAGAATATCCTTTGTTAAATAATAATTTGGTAAATGCTTATAATTTAGTAGCTGCTATCGCTACCTTAGAGGAGTTTGGACTTACAAAGGAAGAAGTGAAAAAAGGTGTGGACAAACTAAAGATTGTTAATACTCGATATGACGAAGCAGAAACAGAAAATAATAGTCTGAAAATTATCACCCAAATGTCTAAAGGCTTTAATCCTATTGCTTGCTCTAGTGCATTTAGTTATGCCCAGGAAGAGATTGGACAAAAATCGGTTATTGTAATCTTGGATGATTGTCATGTAGATATCAAAGAAACAGAAAATATTACTTGGATACATGAAGTGGATTATGAGTTTTTGAATCATGAAAGTATCAAACAAGTAATTATAGCAGGGCCTAGGAGGCTTGATGTATATGCAAGACTAAAAATTGCCGGGATACCTGAAGAAAAGATAGCAATGACAAAATATGAAAAAGATACAGCGGATTTAGTAGAACTTGAAGGTATAGATACAGTATTAGTATTGCACGACATATTTCATATGGAAGCTAAGAATTATATAAAAGAAGAATTACTAAAGAAAGTGGAAAGAAAGCAGGAAAATAATGATAATTGAAGTATTATACCCTGAATTTGCTAACCTATTTGCAGATGCTGCTAATATCAGATACCTAAAAAGTGCATTGCCGAAGGCAAAGTTTGTGGAAACAAATGTAAATAAAAAACCATATTTTGTAGAAAATAAAGTAGACCTGTTATATATGGGATCGATGACTGAAAATCAGCAAGAAGTTATAATATCAAGGCTGGAGCCCTATAAATTGGATTTTAAGGAGTTGATTAATAATGGAACAAATATCCTGTTCACGGGAAATGCGATTGAAGTATTAGGAAATAGCATTGAAGATAAAGATGGAACACAGATAAAAGCATTAGGTATATTTGACATATGCTTGAAAAGGGATATGTTGAACCGTAAAAGCTATACACAAATGGGTAATTTTGAAGGGATGAAAATAGTTGGATTTAAAAGTGTCTTCACAACTATGGAAGGAAAATTTCAAGAAAATTATTTTATGGAAACAGAGGTGGGCTTAGGCAATAACTCTCAAACTAATAAAGAAGGACTGAGGAAAAATAATTTTATTGGAACATATACAATAGGGCCTTTGTTAGTTCTCAATCCCCTATTCACAAAATGGCTTTTGAGAAATATGGGTTGTGGTGATTGTGAGATTCCCTATGAGAAAGAGTTAATGGAAGCTTATGAATATCGTGTTGATGAATATAAAAGAAAATTCCTATAAAGTAAAGTGTATATGCAAATACATTTAGTGCTTGTTTAAATTTTGGAAATTATTAACATAACAAAATTTTAAACAGCCTCTTTAAATCATTTCTGATAAATATGAATTTGAATTTTTATGAGAAACGTAACGAGCCTGATGAGAATACGAAATTTTAGTCTGAATTTTATTATTAGTTTGGACTCTTATAGAAAGGGCGTATTACAATGGTAATGGTATTTCAAAAATATGTTATTAAGAGGTATACATTAAACATGAATTTCACCATAAGGCTTGCTTATGTGAAAAAAACAAATAAATATTTACATTAACGCTTTAATGTGATAAACTATTGCCATGTTAAAATATTATTAAGGGAGGAAGAAATGAAAAAAATATTAGGAATAATTATGGTACTTACCTTGACTTTTGCGCTTGCTGGATGTAGCTCTTCAGAGGATAGTTCAGATTATGAAGCTATAAAGGAAAGTGGAGTGTTGAAAATCGGATATACAGTTTATGAACCAATGAACTATACTGATGAAAATGGTGAGTTCGTAGGATTTGATACTGAGTTTGCAGAATTAGTTTGTGAGAAACTAGGGGTGGAACCAGAATTTATTGAAATAGCTTGGGACACTAAAACAGTTGCACTTGAGTCAAAAGAAATTGATTGTATCTGGAATGGTATGACAATTACTCCAGAACTTGAAGAGGCTACTTCAATAACAACTCCTTATGTAAAGAATATGCAAGTTATGGTTGTGAAAAAAGACAGCGGGATTACAAGTGTTGAAGATGCAGAAGGTCTTAAAATAACAGCTGAACTTGGATCTACAGGTGAAGATGTTGTACAATCAACAACTGAGTTTGAAAACTCTGAATATGTTGGAGTTGCTAAACAAACAGATGGCCTTTTAGAGGTGAAATCGGGAACTTCTGATGTAGTGGTTTTAGATTATACACTAGCTAAAAACATGGTTGGTCCTGGCACTGATTACGAAGATTTAATGATTGTAGATGGTGTTGAACTTTCAGTTGAGGAGTATGGAATTGCTTTCAGAAAAAATTCTGATGTTACAACTATGGTAAATGATATTATTGCAGAGCTTATCGCAGATGGGCAATTACCAGCATTAGCTGAAAAATATGGTTTAAATCTTGTAGAGTAATAACAATGAATTTGTTATATAAACTAGTAAACTAAAAAATAAATAAATACTGAGATTGTAAAGGCAGTGACTAATAGTCTCTGCTTTTGCATTGAAAAAACTAGAATGCGGAGGTCAATGTGGAAACATCTGTTATTATTGAAAAATTAGGAGAAGCGTTTATATTAAATGTACAACTTTTTTTTGTTACATTAATATTTGCCCTACCTTTAGGTTTGCTAGTAACCTTTGGCTCAATGAGTAAATGGAGACCTTTTCATCGGCTTCGTTTGGGAAACGGAATTAGAGAATTCAAGCCAATTAGAGCAATTACAAGAACATTTATTTGGATTATTAGAGGAACTCCTTTAATGCTCCAGTTAGTTGTTATCTTTTATGGGCCTGGACTTCTAGGGTTTGATAATCCTTGGGCATCTTTGCCTGGCGGAAGAATGACGGCTGCTTATGTAGCCTTCGCTATTAATTATGCTTGCTATTTTTCTGAAATATATAGGGGTGGAATAGAATCTATTGCTAAAGGACAAAGAGAAGCTGGCTTAGTTTTAGGCATGACAAGAAGGCAGATTTTCTTTAAAATCACATTAATGCAAGTTATAAAAAGAATTTTGCCACCAACAGGAAATGAATTCATGACGCTAATTAAAGACACTGCTCTTGCAAATATTATTGCAAACAAAGAGATTATTATGATGGCGAGAGAATTTGCCACAATGGGCTTAATTTGGCCATTATTTTCAACGGCCTTCTTCTTCTTGGCCTTTTGTGGATTATTAACCATCCTATTTGGATACTTAGAACGTAAATTGGAGTATTTCAAGGTGTAAAGTCAGATTATTGAACTTGCAGATTGAAAAGGAGAAAAAATGTCAGTATTAAATGTGAAAAATATAATTAAAAGTTTTGATGAAACAAAGGTTCTTAGAGATATTAGCTTTTCTCTTGAAAAAGGAGAGTCATTAGCTATACTTGGTTCATCAGGAAGTGGAAAAACTACATTATTAAGATGCTTGAATTTTTTAGAAGACCCAGATGGTGGGGAAATATATGTGAATGATAAGTTGTTGTTAGACGCAACAAAGAAAGATGTAATGACCAGTAGTGAAAAAAGGAAGAATCACCTTCATTTTGGTTTAGTATTTCAAGCGTTTCATTTGTTCCCGCAATATACAGCTTTGAAAAATGTTACCCTTGCTTGTGAATTATTAGCAAAGGATAAGAATAGTGGTTATAATGCAAGCTCAAAAGAGATTGTTGAAGAAGCTAAAAGCCTGCTAAAAAATATGGGACTAGAAGATAAAATGAATCTTTATCCCCATCAATTATCTGGTGGCCAACAGCAAAGAGTTGCAATTGCTAGAGCTTTAGCTGTAAAACCAGATATTCTTTGTTTTGATGAGCCAACCTCAGCTTTGGATCCTGAGCTTACAGGTGAAGTGCTTAGAGTGATCAAAAGCTTAGCTGATCAAAAGACTACTATGATAATAGTTACCCATGAAATAAGTTTTGCAAGAGAGGTTGCGGATAGAATATTGTTTATGGATGATGGTGTTGTTGTAGAAGAGGGAAATGCGAAGGAACTGATTGATAATCCTAAGGAAGAAAGAACAAAGCAATTCCTTTCTAGGTATACAGAAGATGTTTTTGGAAATAATAATTAAATAAAAAATTCGAAGAAAAGGCAAAGAAGTCTTGCCTAAATACCAATATTAAATTGTATAAAAATATTCAAATGCATTATGAAGAAAAGATTTAATTAGTAAGCTTAGTGTTATTGAGATGAATTAAGGATAAACCGCTTGGATTAAAATAGAAATCTAAGGGTTTGTTTTTTTGACTTAAAAAATAACTTTTTTGGCATGATTGAAGATAATTTTGCACTTTGCCATATTGCGTATACGAAATACAAAGAAAATACATGTATAAATACCAATAAAATACATTTTATGTTGAAACTAGGAAGATCATGTGCTAGACTCTCTATAAGAGTGTGACTATTCACGCAAAGACATAGTTATTTTTGTTGTTATTATAATAGAAGGAGGTAGACATGAGTAATCAAATCAATGGCGTTGAAGGTTTAAAAAAACGTAAAATATCTTCATGGGGAATTGCCTTTCTAGTATTTTCAATGGTATGTGCAGGAGCATTTGGAGTTGAAGAAATGGTTCCAAGTGGCGGTCCTGGTTTAACATTGTTGTTCTTGATGATTTTCCCAATAATATGGGCGTGGCCTATATCTAACATGTTCGCAGAGTGCGGAGCTATTCTTCCAAGAGAGGGAGGAATTTACGCCTGGGGTAAAGAAGCCTTTGGTGAATTCTGGGGTTTCTCAGCAGGTTGGTGGAATACAATGACAGTTTATATTACAAATAGTGTTTACGTTGTACTTGCAGTAGGTTATGCAAGCCAATATATTCCTATGTCCGAAGCAGGTGAATTCGTTGCTAAGATGGGCATGATCGCAATTTTTACAGTTCTTAATTTATTAGGCCTAAAAGAAGTAGCATCAGTAAACACTTTCCTTGCAATAGCAGTAATGTCAGCATTTGCTCTTGTTGCAGTTGTGGGATTCCTAAACTGGAACACAACTCCTATGGAGCCAATAGTTGCGACTGGTGTTTCTATTCAAGAAGCAATAGGGGCAATACTTGCACTGACTATTTGGATGTATTGTGGATATGAAGCAGTGTCAGTAATATCAGGTGAGGTAGAGAATGCAAGCAAAGTAGTTCCAAGAGGACTATTGATTGCAATGCCTTTAATAGCACTTACATATGTACTACCAACATTAGCTGGTTTAGGTTCATTAGGAGACGGTAATTGGGAATTCTGGACGACAGAGGCTACTTCTGCTCAAGATGTAGGATATGCGTCTGTTTTGACTACATACTTAGGCCCAGCATGGGGATATGCATTCCTTGTTGTAGCAATTTTGGGACAGTGTGCAATATTTAATACATACATTGCCTCTGGCTCAAGAGGTTTCTTCGTATTTGCAGATGATAACTTATTCCCTAAATTCATGACAAAGTTAAGCAAAAAAAGAAAAATTCCATATATTGGAGTACTTTCTCTATCGATAGTTACAGCAATTCTTTGCCAATTCCCATTTGAAGCAATAGTAAAAATGGAGGTAGTTTTCATTTTAGGTATGTACATAATACTACCAGTGTTTGTTCATAAATTAAGAAAAATGTACCCTGTAGAAGAGAGAAAAGCACAAGGCATATTCTATATGCCAGGAGGAAAGGTAGGACTATACTTCTTCACATCGTTCCCATTTGTTATTTCTATTGCGGCAATAATGGTTAATGGAACGGATTACTTGTTAATGGGTATTGTAGGACTACTTACTGCGTGTATATTCTATGTTATCTTTAAGAGAAGATTTGGTGGACTTACAGTTAAAGAACCTGAAAAATATCCAATAGATCCTAAAACCAAGTTGGCTCCTGGAGATATTTCAAGGATAGGAATGACTTTATTCTTTGGAGGGTTATTAGCATTTGTAGGCTCTTTCGTATTAGTTTGGTGGGAAGCAAGCTGGGGCGTTGAGTACTATGCTGAGGAAAGTGGAAACACAGGTTTCTTAGCCGATTTCTGGTTAATGATTGATATCCTGCGTTATGGAGGTATTGGTTTATTTGTAATTGGTGTTGGATTGTTTGTAAAGGATAAAAAGAACCTAACAAATTAACCATACTATATAAGTAATTATTTAATAAAACAACAAAAATAAAAAGCCACATACTAAATTAAGTATGTGGCTTTTCACTATTTATGAAGTTTGAATGCATACGAGGCTGATGGAATATGGCGTTCTTAATGGTATAAGGGCTGTAAGCTATAGGAATTTATAATTAATGCTATTTTAGGAGCAAAGAATTATAAAAGAAAATTTTGATAATAGAATTATTAATAAGGTACTATAGTATAAAATCAATAACTTTCCAGTATATTTAAGAAATTAAATAAGGGTATTCTTGGAAGTGGAATTTGCTCAAGGCTTTATCAATAATAATTTATATGATATACTATGGCAATATAAGCAAAATAAAAGGGGGGAACCAGAAAATTGAAATATATCAATATAAAAGAGAATAGAAGGGATTTAATAATAACATTATCAATTGTACTTATATCACTAATTACTATATTTATAGTGTCTACTGCATTCAATTCTTATTCCACAGAAGGGGATGGGGTGGTAATGCAAAAGGCGAAAATAAAATCTATAGAAAACGTAGAAGAAGAAAAAAATTGGCACACTGAGGATTATTTTACTGAGACTAAGATAATAAGTTTCGAAGCTATAATAAAAGGAGATGACTTAGATGGAGAAACGGTTGAAGCGGCACAGACAATTGATACGATGTATGCTATGCAAGAGCAAGAAGTAGAAGTAGGAGATAATGTACTATTAGTGCAATATGAGATGCCTGGAAACGATAGCTCCTCTTGGGTGTTTTCTGGATATAATAGAATAAATACATTATTAATTTTGATAGGAGTATTTCTAGTGGTTCTAATTATCATAGGGAAAAGGCAAGGCATTACTACGGTTATCTCTTTAGGGTTAATATGCTTGGCAGTATTTTTAGTGTATATCCCAGCAATTATTGCTGGAGTAAATATATATTTAGCAACATCTGTTGTAGGGTTATATATAGTGCTGATGAGTTTACTTATAATAGGCGGAGCAAACAAAAAAACTCTCAGTGCTATATTAGGAAATATAGGTGGAGTTATTATTGCTGCTGTTATTGCCTATTACATGAATGATATATTGAAAATGACTGGATATATTGATGAGACTTATGCGAACCTGAAGACAAATGATGGTGATCCACTTAACTTGGTGGCTTTGGTTTGGTCAGGAATTGTACTAGGTTCTATGGGAGCTATTATGGACGTTGCGATGTCTATAGCTTCAGCCATGAAAGAACTGGGAGAGCATATGAAAGATAGAACTTTTTTGAAATTAGTAAAATCAGGAATGAACATAGGTAGAGATGCAATTGGAACGATGACAAATACTTTAATTTTAGCTTATATGGGAGGGTCATTGGCACTAGTAATATTGTTCATGGTTAACACCAAAGACGTTAACTTTTTGTTTAGCTTAGAAGTAATAGTGGAACAGATTATTCAGTCTGTGGTTGGAAGCCTGGGAATATTATTTGCCGTACCATTTACAGCTATATTCTCCGCTTGGTTATTTAATAAAGAGGAACAGATGGAAGTGGAGAATGATAGTATTGAGCCAAAGGATTTCAGAAACTATTAAGTAAAAGAAGGGTAGTAATAAATTACCAAAGACGATACTAAGAGAATAAAAAGTAGTCATAAGTTGTTTGTTATAAGTTTTAAGTATAGAAGAGAAGGTTTCGAAAGAAATCGTCTCTTTTTTAGAGATCTTTTGTAGGTGGTATATATTTTTAATCTTGGAGTATCTAATGCTTATAGAACTAGTAACTAGTAACTAACTCAAATTGAAAACACGAAAAGCTTTACATTTATGGTAAATTATGATAGCATAGTGCAATTGGTAATAGTGTTATGTGATTGGAATTATTTCACAGAGAAGGGGGAAAATTAATGGAAGAAAAAGTTATAAAGCCGTCAAAGCCAATAAAACAAGTAAGGGTGTATCATTCTTTGATTACATTCTTTGTTTTAATAGTAGCTATGGCAACAGGAATTTTATATTATGGAGTAGATGTACATATTCCAATGTTCATAGGTGTTATTGCGGCAGCACTAATGGCGCTTTACTTGGGGTATGATTGGAATTCTATTGAAACAGCTATGAAGGATGGCATTTATAACGCCCTACAAGCAATTATTATTTTAGCTATCGTTGGAATTTTGGTAGGCGTGTGGTTGACAGCAGGTGTTGTTCCAGCAATGATATATTATGGGCTACAAATTCTATCTCCATCAATATTTTTGGTTGCGACTGTATTAATATGCTCAATTACATCATTGGCAACGGGTACATCTTGGGGTACAATTGCAACTATGGGTTTAGCTTTGATAGGTATATCAGTTGGGCTTAATATTCCTGCACCAATTACGGCAGGGGCAATTTTAGCGGGTGCATACTTTGGAGATAAAATGTCGCCTTTATCAGATACGACTAATTTAGCTGCTGGTATGGCTGGAACCGACGTTTTTACTCATGTTAAGTTTATGCTTTTACCTACGGGAATAGGGTATGGTATAAGTTTGATTTTCTTTGGAGTTATTGGAGCTAGCTATGCGACTGGTGGAAAAACTGCAGATATGGGAACAGTAAATGCAATGAGTGAGGGAATTTTATCTATATTTAATATTAACCCACTATTATTACTGCCACCACTAATTGTAATAGCGGCCATTGCACTTAAGGTTCCGGCTATTCCAGGAATAACTTTAGGAATTATTTCGGGGATTATTTGTGGTATGGTATTTCAACCAGAATCTGGTTTGGGATCATATTTAGGAGCTGGAATGAATGGATTTACTAGTACTACAGGAGTTGTTGATTTGGATGATTTGCTAACCTCTGGCGGGCTAAACAACATGATGTACTCTATATCTTTGACGTTAATAGCCATGATGTTTGGCGGTATAATGGAAAAAACCAAGCAACTAGAAGTTTTAGTACAGAAAATATTATTAATTGCAAAGAAACCAGCTTCGTTAGTGGTGAGTACAGAAGCTACTTGCATTCTTAGTAATGCAACAATGCCAGAGCAATATATTTCAGTTGTGGTTCCTGGAAGAATGTATGCAGAAACATATAAGAAACAAGGCCTACATCCAAAAACATTATCAAATGCACTTGAAAGCAGTGGAACTATAACTTCTGCACTTATTCCGTGGAATACTTGTGGAGTATTTATATTCACTACTCTAGGAGTAAGTACCTTCGAATACTTCCCTTATGCAATTTTCAATTACAGTATGCCAATTATTGTTGCAATATTAGCTTTTGTAGGAGTTACTGTTGCAGACAAAGATGGATATCGCTTAACCAAAAGAGCGCAAGCAAAAAAGTTGAAGGAAATGAAATAATTACGGGCTAGAGTTAATAAAACAATATTCTTCAATTATGATTTTTTTTAATTTGGAAAAAATGGAAATGATATATTGTATTATGTAAATATTAATAAGCTGGATATGTATAACTAAAAGGAATGTTAAATTATAGTATTAGCATTCCTTTTACTATTATTATAATTTCGTTTTGAAATTTTAAAGGAAATGTTTATTATACTATTGAAAAATAATGAAATAAAAACTAAAGATAAGAACAGGCAAGAAAAATAATAAAGAAATTAAAAAATGTTTGACAATCAAAGTAAATTGATGTATACTCTTAAATAGTTTGATAAACAAACTATTTATTGAGAAGAACAACATAATATACGAAGATGGAAAAGGAGAATTGAAATGGTTGCAGGAAAAGTAAAAGATATTATTGCAGAAAATCTAGGAGTTGAAGCAGGAGATATTACAAATGAAACAAGTTTAATGAAAGACCTTAAGGCAGATTCATTAGCTGCAGTAGAAATTATTATGGCTATGGAAGAAGAGTTTGATATTGAAATCGCAGATGAGGATGCTGAAAAATTTGATAACATCGGTGATATCATTGCATATGTTGAGAGCAAAGTATAGAGAATTAATTAGAAGGGAGCTCAAATGCTCCCTTTATTTCATTTAAATAAGGACTAATCTGAATAATAAAAAGCATATTGCTAAAAGAAAAGAGGTAAAAATTGGGAGTAAAAATAGTAAGCTCAGGAATGTATTTGCCGCCAACGATTCTTTCCAATGCAGATTTGGAAAAAATGGTAGAAACAAACAATGAATGGATTGTAGACAGAACTGGAATAGAGAGAAGACATATAGCGACTTTTGAAAAATCAGCAGACTTAGCAGTTGAAGCTGCAGAGAAGGCTTTAGAAGGAATAGATAAAGATACAATAGACATGGTAGTTGTTGCCACAGTGACACCAGATGAGGTTACACCGTACATGGCAAGTATAATTAAAAAGAAAATAGGGCTTAACAACGCAAGAACATTTGATGTTAATGCTGCTTGTAGTGGGTTTGTTTACGGAACTTGGATTGTAAGTACACTTATGGAAGCTTCGATGAAAGAAAGAAGAGAAAAAGATAAGATAAAAAGAACTTTATTAATAGGCACAGAGAGATTAAGTAGAATTACTAACTATGAAGATAGAAATACCTGTGTACTATTTGGGGATGGTGCAGGGGCTGTTTTATTTGAGTATGATGAAAATGAAAAGGGAGTTTTAGGTGCATTTGTTAAAAATTATGATGATGTTGAAGGGGTATTAACTTGCGGAACTGAATATAGAAAAATTCCTTTTTCAGAAGACGAGCAAAACCCACAATATTTAGATATGAGAGGAACTAAGGTCTTTAGATGGGCAGTGCCTGCTGTAAATGAAGTAATAGCGGAAGTATTGGATAAAACAGGACTAACAGCAGATGATATAGCATATTTTGTTCCACATCAAGCAAATTTAAGAATAATTAAAGGGATTGCAACAAAGCTAAAACAACCACTAGAAAAATTCCAGATAAATATTCAAGAAACAGGGAATGTTTCTTCAGCAACAATTCCAATGGCCTTAGATGAATTGTTAAAATCTGGGAAAGGCAAAAAGGGTGATAAAATTCTGCTTGCTGGATTTGGTGGAGGGTTAAGTGCAGCAGCAGCAATCATTGAACTATAGGAGGAAGAAATGAAAAATATTTGTGAACTTTTAAATATTAAATATCCAATTATACAAGGGGCTATGGCCAAAATAGCAACAAGTTCAATTGCAGGAGCTGTAAGCGCAGGTGGAGGACTTGGTATTATTGCAGCAGGTGGGATGTCCACTGATTGGGTTAGAGAAGAAATAAAAAAAGTAAGAGAAATTACAGATAAGCCTTTTGGCGTAAATATTATGTTGATGGATCCAAACGCAGAAGAGGTTATCGACCTTGTTTGCGAAGAAAAGGTTCCTGTGGTTACTACAGGAGCAGGAAACCCTGGGAAGTATATTCCTAAATTAAAAGAGAATGGTATCATTGTTATTCCAGTAGTTGCAGCAATTGCGATTGCTAAAAGAGTTGAAAGAGCAGGAGCAGATGCTGTAATTGCAGAAGGACTTGAAGCTGGTGGACATATTGGTGAAGCTAGTACAATGGCATTAGTGCCGCAGGTAGTAGATGCTATGAGTATACCTGTAATTGCAGCAGGTGGCATTGGAGATGGCAGAGGAATGGCGGCTGCCTTTATGCTTGGTGCAAAAGGAGTTCAAATCGGAACAAGATTTTTAGTTGCAAAAGAATGTGATATTGCTCAATCTTATAAAGATAAAGTAATAGGGGCAAAGGATTCGGATACTGTTGTAACAGGAAGAAGCACAGGCCATCCTGTTAGAGTTTTAAAAAATAAGTTGAGCAGGCAAGTTATTGAGCTAGAAAGAGAGAATGCACCAATAGAAGAAATTGAAAAGCTTTGCATCGGGAAACTGTCTGCAGCTGTTTTTGATGGAGATATGGACTTTGGATCAGTAATGTCAGGACAGATAGCAGGCCTTGTAGTCAAGGAACAGCCTGCTGAAGAAATGATGGTAGAGATGGTCGAGGATTGTAAAAAAATAATGGCTGATAGAATTAATAGTCTATAACTTAAGGAGACATAGAAATGAAAATAGGAATAGTTTTTGCTGGCCAAGGAGCCCAATACGAAGGAATGGGAAAAGACCTTTATGATTACTATCCAAAGGCAAGGAAAATATTTGACCAAGCAGGTGAACAGGTTAAAGAATGGTGTTTTCATAGTAGCAAAGAGGTGTTGAGAGAAACTCAAGTAACACAACCTTCTGTATATACTGTAACAATGGCAGCCTATGAGGTTTTAATGGAAGAAATAAGCAAAGAAGAATCCCTAAAAGATAAATTAGAGGTAATTGCCTATGGAGGGTTTAGCCTTGGAGAATATGCTGCGCTTACAGCTGCAGGCTCAATAGACTGTATTAATACATGTAATGAAATAGTTTCTAAAAGAGGAATTTTGATGCATAATGCGGGCATGGATGAAGATGGTAACTCAATAGGTGGAATGGCTGCTGCATTTGGGAAAAGAGACAAAATAATAGAAATTGTTGAGACCATGAAAAGTGATAAGGTTCTCCAAGTTGCCAACTTTAACTCACCTGTGCAAACAGTAGTTGCTGGGGAAAAAGAGGCAATACAAGAATTTATGGTTGAAGCAAAGAAAAATAAAGTAAAGACGGTTCCCTTGTCTGTAGGCACTGCTTTTCATACAGAAATGATGAAACCAGCGTCAGAGGGGTTGCTACCGATGCTATTAGAAGCTAAGATGAAGGCGCCAACTACATTATGTTATTCAAACATTACAGGCATGGATATAATGAACGAATTTGATGGTAGAGATGTTTCTGTGTATTTAGCAGAAAAAATGGCTGAACAAATAAGTAAGTCGGTTTATTGGGAAGAAATTGTAAATGATATGGTGAATAAAGGAGCCGAAGTCATTATAGAAGTAGGACCAGGTAACACACTGTCATCCTTTACAAGAAAAATCAACCCAGAAATATTAACGTTAAATGTTGAAAACCATCAAAGTTTAGAAGAAACGATAAAGTCGTTAGTTGAGTTTGGAGGGGAAAATGTTAAAGGATAAATCTGCAATAATTACAGGTGGAGTTAGAGGCATTGGAAAAGCAATAGCCTTAGAAATGGCCAAAGAGGGAGCAAATATTGCTCTTTGCTATAAAAGTAGTGATGACGAAGCTGCTAAAACAAAGTCTGAAGTAGAAGCTTTTGGAGTAAAGTGTATACTTTTCAAAGGAGATGTGGCAGATCCATCTTTAGCAACAGAGGTTATTGACAAGGTAAAAGAAGAATTTGGTACTGTTGATATTCTTGTTAATAATGCAGGAATTACTAGAGATAAATTATTAATAAAAATGAAAAATGAAGATTTTACAGATGTAATTAACTCGAATTTAATTGGACCCTTTTATTTTGCAAAAGAAGCCTCTAAGGTTATGATGAAACAAAGGTCGGGACGAATAATTAATCTTTCATCTATTTCAGGTGTTAGTGGAAACCCTGGTCAAGCTAATTATAGTGCATCAAAAGCGGGTATAATTGGGCTTACTATGTCAAATGCAAAAGAGCTAGGGAAAAGAGGCATTACAGTAAATGCAATAGCACCGGGGATGATCGAAACTGATATGACAGATGTAATGACAGAGGACCAAAAAGAAAAAATATTAGGGAATGTAATGCTAGGTAGGTTTGGTAAACCAGAAGAAGTTGGTAAGCTTGCAGTATTTCTAGCATCAGAAAGCGGAGCATATATTACAGGGCAAGTTATTACTATAGATGGTGGAACTATAATATAGTGAGGTGATATTAATGGGTAGAAGAGTAGTAATTACTGGATTAGGAGCAGTTACTCCGATAGGAAATGATATAGAGACTGCTTGGGAAAATGCGAAGAATGGAGTTCATGGAATAGGAGAAGTAACACATTTTGATGCAGAAACGCACAAGGTAAAGTTAGGTGCAGAAGTTAAAGGGTTTGAGTATCCAGATAAAAGAGCGGCAAAAAGACTAGACAAACATTGTCAATTTGGTTTGGTGGCTGCCACTAAAGCTATGGAGCAAAGTAGAATTGTAAGTGGTGAAAATGTAGATCCCTTTAGATTTGGAGTAATTGGTGGCACAGGAATTGGTGGAATAGAGACCTTGGAAAAAGAGATTTCAAAGGCTTCTCATAAAGGTGTTAGATTTGTTTCTGCACTACTAGTCCCTATGGTAATCCCTAATATACTTGCTGGGAACTTATCCATAGAGTTTGGTGCAAAAGGGAGTTCTTTAGGATTGTCTACCGCTTGTGCAGCAGGCACTCACAGCATTGGGGAAGCATATAGAAACATTAAAGATGGTTATGCAGAAGTTATTTTGGCAGGATCTGCGGAAGCGCCTTTTTCATCTACTTGCTTTGCTGGTTTTGCAAATATGACGGCTATGAGTAAAAGCACTGATCCTGATAGAGCATCTATTCCATTTGATGCAGATAGAGAAGGGTTTATAATGGGAGAGGGAGCAGCGTTCTTCGTTTTAGAAGAATTAGAGCATGCTTTAAATAGAAATGCTAATATTTTAGGCGAAGTAGTAGGTTATGGTTCTACTTGCGATGCTTATCATGTGACATCACCTTCACCAGAAGGAGATGGAGCGGCAGAAGCTATGAGGCAAGCTATCGAAGATGCAGGAATTACTCCGGAAGATATAGACTATATTAATGCACATGGAACAGGGACTCCGTACAATGATCTTTTTGAAACAAGAGCAGTAAAAACAATTTTTGGAGAAGATACGAAAGTTCCTATGAGCTCAACTAAAAGTATGACAGGCCATCTGTTAGGGGCTGCAGGAAGCATTGAAACTGCATTCTGTTTAAAGGCTATTGAAGACGGATATATTCCTCCAACAATTGGGATTAAAAATCCTGACCCAGAATTAGACTTAGACTATGTTGCGGATAAAGGAAGAGAGGTAGATGTGAAATATACTCTTTCTAACTCTTTAGGTTTTGGCGGCCATAATGGGACTTTGATTTTAAAAAAGTTTGAAAAATAACGATTTTACCTCTGAGTAGAATTGTTATATATTGACAAGAGCTTGGTTTTAACTCTTTGGATGGTAGAGTAAAAAGTGTAATTATAGTGCGGTAAGGAGAAGGCATGTTATTAAATAAAGAGCAAATAAAAGAAATAATTCCTCATAGAGATCCATTTTTGTTAATTGATCAAGTAGATGAGATGGAAATAGGGAAAAATATTAAAGGGAAAAAATTTGTAAAAGCTGAAGAATACTACTTCGAAGGACACTTCCCTCAAGAAAAGGTTATGCCAGGGGTGTTAATTGTTGAAGCTCTTGCGCAACTTGGAGCAGTAGCTGTATTATCTATGGAAGAAAATAAAGGGAAAATTGCATATTTTGGAAGTATTAAAAATGCGAAATTTAGAGATAAGGTTGTTCCAGGAGATGAACTTACTTTGGAAGTAATTCTTGAAAAAATGAAAACAAGGGCAGGTACAGGAATAGCAAAAGCATATAAGGGAGAAAAGTTAGCTTGTGAATGTGAGATAATGTTCATGATCGGTGGAGCAAATGGATAGGGCGAAACAGGTTAAAAAAATAGATGATATTATTGCTCCTCTATTTATTGCAGCGGTAAAAGAAGAAGAACTGTGGGTTTCTCGTCTTGCAAAACAAAGGCTATCTAAAAGTGAGATTCGGACACTAGTAGCAATTAAAGAATCAGGATCATCTTCGACAATGACACAAATTGCCAAAAGGCTTAGAATAACTATTAGCACTTTGACAACAGCGATTAATAAATTAGAAAAAAGAAAACTAGTAGAGAAAGTAAGGGATGAAGAAGATAAGAGAGTTGTTAGGGTTAAATTGTCATCTAAAGGAGAATTAGTAACTGAAAAACATAATGATATTCATGCTAGAATGGTTGGAAGAATTACTGAAGATTTTGATGATGAAGAATTAGAAATTTTGGAAAAGGCATTAGGAAAAATGTTAGCATATTTAAATAAGCGACAAGAAGAATAAGAAAAATTTGCCTATATGTAACATTGAAAGCAAAAAAACATATTAATGTATAAAAAACAGAGAAAAGTATCAAATGTTGTTGCGGTTTGTTTGGTATAGTATTAATTAAGATATGAAAAAGTTTGAAGGAACTTATCAGTCTTTAAAATTAGCCCTTTCTAAAATATAAATATAACAAATAGAAAAAACGGTTCCAGCCCAGGAACCGTTTTTTCTGTATTAAATTTTGATTTTAACTTGATAAAGTGCTAAATCAAGAATAGAATAGAATTATATTAGTTTTGAGAATGTTGAAAACCAAAGAAGGATAAGTGATGATAAAAGAGTACAAAGAGGATTTAAAATTAGAATTTAAAGACTATTCTAAATCTAAATTTATGAAGGACTTAATGGCTGGTGCTACAGTAGCGGCAGTTGCTTTGCCTCTTGCTTTGGCCTTTGGAGTAAGCTCAGGTGCCACAGCAGCAGCAGGGTTAATAACAGCAATTATTGCAGGAGTATTGATAGGAATATTATCTGGTTCATCTTTTCAAATTTCCGGGCCCACAGGGGCAATGTCAGCAATTTTAATATCAGTAGTTGCCCAGTATGGACTGGAAGGTATGTTTTTGGCAACTTTAATGTCTGGCGTAATTCTTATTATAGCTGGGGCGTTAAAGCTGGGAAGGATAGCGTCTATAATCCCTATGCCAGTTATTACAGGATTTACCTCTGGAATCGCAATTATTATAGCGTTGGGGCAGATAGACAATTTTTTTGGAACAACATCTAAGGGGGAAAGCTTAGTTGGCAAAATTGTTTCGTATAGAACAGAGGGATTTAATATTGATTTTAAAGTTATGCTCTTTGGAATACTTGTAGTTGCATTGATGATTATTTGGCCTAAAAGGTGGCAAAAAATAATGCCAGCTTCACTTGTTGCTATAGCCTTGGCAACCATACTAAACACTCTTATACTTAAGTGGGATATCCAATTAGTTGGAGAAATTCCACAGACCCTTATTCTAAACGAAAGACTTTCTTTGAATGAAATTAAAATCGATACGATGTTGGGTGTAATTACCCCTGCTCTTTCAATAGCGGCCTTAGGGATGATAGAGTCTCTTTTATGTGGAACTTCAGCAGGAAGGATGAAAGGCGAAACTTTAAAAGGTGATAGAGAATTAATGGCACAAGGAGTAGGCTCGATAATACTTCCCTTTTTTGGAGGAATTCCAGCCACTGCTGCCATTGCCAGAACCAGTGTTGCAGTTAAGTCAGGCCAACAAACACGCTTGACTTCAATAATTCACGCTTTAATTCTTTTGTTGTCTATGTTTGCCCTGGCTCCAATTATGTCTAAAATTCCAATGTCAGCTCTTGCTGGAGTGTTAATTGTAACTGCAGTCAAAATGAATGATTGGGATGTTATTAGGTATCTATTTAAGTCCAAACTAGTAGCCGCTATAATAGGATTTTTTATAACATTAATGTCAACTGTAATTTTTGATTTGTCTATTGCTATTTTAGTAGGGATTTCTTTTTCAGCGATTATGTTCACAGTTAAAGTGTCTAATACCATAGAGGTTAATGTAAGTGATATAGATAGTGAACGCTTAATAAAAAGAAATATAAAATCACATCATACTTATGACAAGGCAAAAGTGATATATATTACGGGTTCGTTGTTCTTTGGAAGTGCTGTTTCAGTACAAAACACCCTGGATAAGGTTAGTGAGAATGTTGAAGTGATTATTCTTTCATTACGAGGTATGTCATCGTGTGACTCAACTGGAATTCATATGTTGGCTGAATTTTGTGAAAGGGCTAAGAAAAAAGGAACAGAAATTTACTTTGTGGGGGTTCAAAATAGAGTTATGGAAGACTTTAGACAAGTCGGAGTAGTTGGAATTTTCGGAGAAGGAAATTTCTTATGGAGTACAGAAGAGGTGCTTAAAAAAATGGCGAGAAATTAACAATAAGTTGAGAATTATACTGTGGAAGGATTTAAAGAAGGAAATAATGAATTTGATATTTAAAGAAGGGGAATAAATGAAAGTTAATATTAGAAGGATAGAAGAAAGAATTATGCATCTCGCTATGCATACAGCAACCCCAGGAAAGGGAGTAAGTAGATTTTCTTATTCAAGAGAAGACAGAGAAGTTAGAGAATACCTAACAAAGCAATTAATTGAAATAGGGGTTAAAGTAAAGGTGGATCCTATTGGGAATATCTTTGGGATATACGAGGGCAAAGATACTTCGCTATCTCCAGTTTTAATAGGATCTCATATAGACTCAGTTAAAAATGGAGGAAAATACGATGGCATAGTAGGATCTATTGGTGCATTAGAAGTTTTATCGGTTATGTGGGAAAACCAATATATTCCTAAAAGAAGCATGATTATTGTTTTCTTTGCAGAAGAAGAAGGATCGAATTTTGACAACACAATGGTAGGGAGTAAAGCTATTACGGGAAAACTAGATACAGATGGACTAAAGGCTTTAAAAAATAATGAGGGGAAATCTTGTTACGATTTAGTTAAAGAATTTGGATTGGATATAGATAGCTTGGAAAGTTCTATTTTTAAAAAAGGGGATATTCATGCTATGATAGAACTTCATATTGAACAAGGTGCTGCTTTAGATAATAGTGGAAATAGACTAGGTGTTGTACAAGCAATTGCAGGCATGTCAACAATTGAAATTACAATAGAAGGAGTATCGAATCATGCAGGAGGGACTCCTATGGAGCTTAGAAATGACCCAATGTTGGGAGCGGCGAAAGCCATACTTGCAATAAATAATATTGCAAGGGAGCAAGTGAATCCTGCTACGGTTGCTACTGTTGGAGCCATTAGCTGTAAGCCTAACATGGCTAATATTATTCCTAACGAAGTGACCTTTAGAGTAGATATTAGAGATGTAGAGGTAGCTGGTATAGAAAAAACAATAGAATTAATTAAAAAAAGTCTAGTTGAAATAGAGTCTTTGTTTGGGTTAAAGTCTAAATATAAAATCATTGGAAGTTCAAACCCCTACATTATTGCTCCGAATATAGCAAAAGTAATTGAAGAAAAAATGAAGGAAACCGGAGAAGCATATATAAAAATGAACAGTGGTGCGGTGCACGATTGCGCAATGTTTGCAGACCTAACAGACATAGGGATGATATTTGTTCCTAGTGTTAATGGCTTTAGTCATCAGCCTTTGGAGTACACAGCCATTGAAGATATTGAACTTGGAACCAAGGTATTACTCGAAACTGTAATCCATGTGTCGAAGTAGAGTATGTTATATCAAATTAACATCACAATATATTTTTAATATAGGAACGAGGGTGAATAATGAAAATACTTATCGTTTATCAATCTAAGCAAGGTTTTACAAAGCAATATGCAGAGTGGATTAGAGACAGTCTCGATTGCGATATTTTAGAAAACAAACTAATTAGGACAGGAATGATTGCAGGCTATGACATGGTTATTTGTGGCTCTGGAATATATGCAGGAAATATTGAAGGCTTTGATGTGGTTAAAATGTGTAGTGAAAAGACGGATGCTACACATATAATTGGATTTGTTGTAGGATTAGCAAATCCAGAAATTTTAGAAACTCACGAAGTAGTGGAAAAGGCAGTCAATAAAGTATTAGGCACAGAAATATCAAAAAAAGTAAAATATTTTTATATGCAAGGGGGTGTAAGATATGGTAAACTTAACCCAATATATAAATCTATGGTGAAAATGATGGGGAAAACCATGACTAAAAATAACTTCCGCCTAAGAAAGGAAGATATTGCATTGATAAATGCGAAAAAACAAGATAGTGATTTTAGCGATAGAAGTAATATTGCCCCATTATTAAAATATATAAATGAATTAGGAGAAAAATAAATGAATGACTTTCAGTATAAATTAGCTAGATTTTTTCAAGGAAGAAGGGGAACGGATCAACTTAATCTTTTTCTTATGATATTTTCTTTTGCAATTCAGATTATCGGTAAAATTTTTGGAGTTTGGGGTCTAATGATGATAGGCCAGGTTGCTTTAATTTGGATGATATTTAGGATGTTGTCAAAAAATATATATGGCAGAGAAAGAGAAAACCAAGCGTTTTTAAGTATTTGGTATAAGTTTTCAAGAAAAGGGAAGACTTATAATTCCAATCGAAACAACTATAGCTCTGGGGGATATAGAAACAATAATCAGTATAATGGTTCTACAGCGAATAATCAAAGCCAATATTATAGAGAAGCTTATAGTGAACCAAAATCAAAGAAAAAACCTAATAATCCTAAATCCTCAATTCAGTACTGTTACTACCATTGTCCTGAATGCAAACAGCAGATAAGAATTCCTGTCGGAAAGGGAAAGGTAAGAGTAACCTGCCCATCATGTAAAAATAAATTTGAAATAAGAACTTAGATTTATTAAGTGATTTTTAAATTTATACATTTTAGTTGAGCATGGTAAAAGAAAATATTATACGATAAGAGCAAAAACAATAATCTGACAATAATTATTTTGAAAAAAAGAAATGAAATAATGTAGAAAGATTAATCAACAAATAAGCAGATAACTATTTTCTAGTTTTCTGTTTATTTATTTGCTTAAAATGTCAGAAAATTCAAATAAGTCTTGGTTGAAAGTTGTTCTAATGGTATAATCGACTCAAGTTATATTTAATACCTATAAAAAATTTAGGAAAGTCAGGTGAAATAATGAAAAAGGTATTGGTTTTAGGAGTAGGCGCTCAAGGATCAGCAGCAGCTAGAAAATTAGACGCAGAACCAAATGTAAGTGAAATCGTTTGTGCCGATTTTGATCAAAAGGCAGTAGACGGATTAGTAGCAGAGCTAACAAAGGCAAAAGGAGCTTTTGTAGATGCTCGTGACAGAGAGAGCATTATTAAGGCGGCAGAAGGTGTGGATTTAATTCTTAATGGACTCCCACTAGATTGTACAGAGAATGTATTAGAAGCAGCTTTAGCAGTAAAGGCTCATTATCAAGATTACGCAGGTACTACTTCTTTACATCCAGACTGGGTAGAAAACTACAAGATTCAATATGAAGAGTTTGGCCCAAGATTTAAGGAAATTGGAAAGTTAGCATTAGTTGGTACAGGATCAGCTCCTGGATTATTCTGTGCAGCAACTAGAGAAGCAATGAGATACTTAGATACTTGTGATACTATTTATAATATAGTATGGGAAGGTGCGG